>JANYKD010000130.1 GCA_025361735.1 Phycisphaerales bacterium | reverse complement strand
TGCTCGCGCGCACGATTCAACTGTCCCGGCCGGGCCAAACGACCGACGCCGCCACCGAACGGCAGCTCACCTACGACCTGGCCGCCTGGACTCAATCGCACGCCCGCCCGATTCTCGTGCCTCGATCCGCCGAGTGGATGCTGTCTCCGGCGGGGATGAAGAACACGGTGGCGCTCAAGCTCGGCATCGACATCTACAATCCGGCCGAGCTGCATCCGGAAGCCAATCGGCTGCAATGGGATGGCGTCCCGGAATCTTGGGCTGTGTCACCCGCACCGGTGGATGTGCCGCGTGCGGCGGCGTTTTCGGTGGGCCACTTCGATATCGAAGCCGCCGTCGATCTGGCGAGCGTGTCGCCCACCAGGGTGACGCCGTCGAAGCTGCTGTTCACGGAGGGGTATTCGAAACAGTCGTACCACATGTCCGTGGTCCTGCCGGTGTCGTTCAGCGAGCAACTCCAGCAGGGCCGCAAGATCGTGCTCGATGGCGATCTGCAAAAGGACTGGATGGATGAGGATGCCCTCTTCAAGGGCCGCATGGTCAAGCTGATCGACCGGCCGGCACTGCAGGCGCAACGGCTGGACATGGCCTCGACGGAATCGGCGATCTACTCCACGTGGACATCGCAGTGTCAGTATGTTGCCTTCCGCCTTGGCGGGGCCGACGCGCCGATCACCAACGCCGAGCGGAGTTTTGTCGAGCGGCAGTTTGGCCGGGCCTGGGGCGAGGATATCGTCGAGATCGTGTTGCAGCCGATTTACGCCTCGGGAGCGGGTCCGCTGTTTCACCTGACCTTCAAGCCGCGCGGACAGATCGAGGTCTTCCGCCGGCTCGATCCCAAGTTGAATGTAAACCCCTGGCAGGCGTTCGGCAGCACGGACATTCGCTACGCGGCCAACGTGACCGACGCCATCTGGCGCGGCGAAGTGATGATTCCCTGGGATTCGCTTCTGCCCCCAGGGAAAGCGGCCGAGCGGCCGCTGATGCTGCGCATGAATTTCCTCCAGCATCGTGGCCGAACTGGCGAGTCTGCTTCGTGGGCTGGCCCGGTTGACCTCGTGCGTGAGGATCCGCTCATGGGCCTGCTGCAGATTCGCCGGGCCGAATCGCGAGGTTTTGTACCGAATCGGTGATCGGTCCGACGGTTTCGCTGAAACCGCGGACTTCGGTAGGGCGGTTTCGCCGAAACCGCCGGGTCACACGGAGGACGGACGGCTCGGCGAGCCGTCCCTACCAGACCATGACACTCGATGCGAACATCGTCGACGCGGCACGTCGCGGCAATCCCGACGCAATCCACGATGTCCTGGCGCGCCTGTATCCGGCAGTGGCGCGGATGGCGCTGGCATTGGCTGGTCGCGATGACGTCGGGCGCGGCATCATCGCATTCGTGATGCGGCAGGGAGCACGGCGGTTTGACAAATGGACCGATGCGGATGCCCCGTGGCGGTGGTTCTACCACCACACGCTGCTCACCTCGCGCCGCTCGGGCAAGCACATCGCGACGGCCGCTCAGGAAACGCTCACGCCTCCGCCGGCCGACGATCCGTCATTCGTCGCTTTCGTGCGCGCCGTGCGGCTACTGCCCGAGCAGCAGCGAGAGGTCGTGCTGCTTTGCCACGGCGAGACATTGTCCGAGCGGGCACTGGCCATTGCCATGGATTGCTCGACCAGCGCAGCAGCTGCGCATCTTCGCGCTGCGGAAGCGGCCCTGGCGAAGATCGCCGGAGCTACGCTGCCCGACATGCTGATCCGGCTGCACGCTGCGTACATGAAACTCACGCCGTCCGACGATGTGGTGGCTCCGGCAGTACGCCAGTGGGTTGAAAAAGCTCTGCGGCCGCGTCGGGCTCGGCGGATTGTCCGCCGCGTGATGTGGCTATTGCTTGCAGTGGCCGCGATATGGGCAGGGTTTCATTTTCTTCTATCGCACTAGCGCGTAGGATCTCCCCCATGGTCTGGCTCTATTATGTCATCCTCCTGCTGGTGATGGTGGCCGGTGTGCTGCTGACACTGATGACGCTGCCGGGTCTGTGGCTGATGCTGGCCGCCACGGCTGGCTACGCCTGGCTCACGCACTTCCAGCACATTGGCCTGCGAATGCTCGGCGTGTTCCTGGCGATCACACTTGTCGCGGAAATACTGGAGACGCTCGCCGCGGGCCACGCCGCCAGGAAATCCGGGGGCAGTCGCCGCGCATCCTTTGGCGCGCTGGTCGGCGGAGTTGCGGGCGCGGCGCTGCTCGCCGTTCCCCTGCCGATTATCGGCATCCTGATCGGGGCGTGCCTTGGGGCGTTCGCGGGGGCCATGGTGATGGAAGTCACCAAACGTGGAGACGCGACTCAATCGCTCAACGTGGGCATCGCGGCGGCCAAGGGCAAACTGGCCGGCACGCTGCTGAAACTCGCGTTCGCCGGCGTGATGCTGTTGCTGACCGCGTGGCGGGCGATGCCGATCTGATATTGCGGAGCGGCCGCTCCTTTGACCGCGCGTGCGCTTCCCTCAATTTCCCGTGAAATACTCGCTGTAACCGTTCGTTACAGGATATAGTAGTAACGTGCGCTGACGGCTCTTCCGGCCTATCTGCCCGGCAAGCCCCCTTAACACAATTGACGAGGTCGACCATGAGAACCATCCCAGTTCTCCTGTCATTACCGCTGTGCTTTGGGGCAGTGTCCGCCTTGGCGATGACACCATCATTGTCCTCTTCGATGCCTGGGGCATCCACAACGCGGCCGGTTATCAAGTCTGCGGGGCATGCCTTGTCCGACCCTGCGGCTGCCGAGTTCTTCGAGAAGAAGATCCGTCCCGTGCTCGCGGAGCAGTGCTTCAAGTGCCATTCGACACAGGCAGGCAAGGTCAAGGGCGGGCTGAAGCTCGACACGCAGGAGTCGCTGCTTGCCGGTGGTGAGAGCGGCCCGGCCATCGTACGCGGCAATCCGGACGCCAGCCGGCTCATTCAGGCAATCCGCTACAAGAACGAGAACCTGCAGATGCCGCCAAAGCAGAAGCTGGCGGACAACATCGTCGCCGACCTCGTTGCCTGGGTCCGCATGGGGGCATCCTGGCCCGGGGGTGATCCACAAGCCTCGACCGCCCCGGCCAAGTCCGCCTACGGCGCGAACTATGACCAGCTTCGCAAGGAGCACTGGGCTTATCAGCCAATTGGCAAACCCGAGGTTCCGAAGCCGAAGAACGCGCGCTGGGCGCGAAGCGACATCGACCGCTTTGTCCTGGCGCAGCTTGAAACCGCCAATCTCAGTCCCAACGAACCGGCCGGCAAACTGACTCTGCTGCGACGCGTCACGTTCGACCTCATCGGACTTCCGCCGACACCGGCCGAGACCCAGACGTTCATGGCCGATGGCTCACCACAGGCATTTGACAAGGTCGTGGACAGACTGCTGGCATCGCCCGCGTTCGGCGAACGCTGGGGGCGTCATTGGCTTGACGTGGCCCGTTTTGCCGAGTCCACGGGCATGACCCGCAACTTCGTGTTCGGGTCGGCGTGGCGCTATCGCAACTGGGTGATCGATGCGTTCAACGCGGACATGCCCTACGACCAGTTCATCACCTGCCAGATTGCCGGCGATCTGATGCCGGCATCCGGCAGCGAACAGCGAAACAGCCAGATCATCGCCACGGGCTTCCTGGCGATCGGGCCTCGCGACCTAAACCAGCGTAACCGCCTGCAATACACCCTGGACGGCATCGACGAACAGATAGACGTGGTCTCACGCGGGTTTATGGCGACCACAGTGGCCTGTGCCCGCTGTCACGATCACAAGTTCGACCCGATCCCCCAGAGCGACTACTACGCGCTGGCGGGGATCTTCCGCTCCACCGAAACGCTTTGCGGTTACTCGCCCAAGCAGGGTCAAGCCGACCGCTACGACGAGGAGATGCTCTATCGCCTGAACCTCAAGCCCGCGACAGACGCGAGCGTGCTGGTCATGGGCGTGCGCGAGCAACAATACGCACTGGATTGCCGTCTGTATCAGCACGGCGAGGTGGATCAGCCCGGCGTCATGGTGCGCCGGAGTCTGCCACATATGTGGTCAACCTCGTCGCCACAGCCGGGCATTCGGCAGTCCGGCCGGATGGAACTGGCGCAATGGATCACCAGCCCCGACAACCCGCTCACCACGCGGGTTGCGGTCAACCGCATCTGGCAACACCTGTTCGGGGCGGGGCTGGTCCGCACGGTGGACAACTTCGGCGTCATGGGCGAGAAACCCAGTAATCCGCAATTGCTCGATCACCTGGCGACGCGCTTCGCCGACAACGGCTGGTCGGTGAAGAAGACGATCCGCGAGATCGTGCTGTCACAAGCGTACGCGATGGACTCGCGCCCCAGTGTCCGCAACATGGAGATCGACCCGGACAACCGCCTGATCTGGCGCATGTCGCCGCGGGCGCTCGAAGCCGAATGCATCCGCGACGCCATGCTCGCTGCTTCCGGTGCGCTGGACAACACGCGCCCGCCGGAATCGGCCGTCAGCCGCGTTGGGCACGGGGAAATGCGTGGCCTGAATGCGCTGATCATCGAACATGAATCGTATCATCGTTCCGTCTACCTGCCGATCGTCCGCAATGCCGTACCGGAGTTCCTGGACGTGTTTGATTTCGCCGACCCATCGATGGTGATCGGGGAGCGGGAGAAGACGACCGTGGCGACGCAGGCGCTGTTCATGATGAACGATCCATTTGTCATTAAACAGTCGCAGGCGTTTGCCAGCCGGCTGCTTGCTGATTTGCGCCTGACTGATGCGATGCGGGTGGAGATGGCGTACCGCCTCGCGCTGGACCGCGGTCCAACTTCCAGTGAACGGATCCGTGCTGCATCATTCATCGACGCCTTCCTTTGGAGTTCCCCCGGAGCCCGTGTGATGGGCAGCGAGAGGCTGCGTGCCGGTGCCTGGTCCGCATTCTGCCAGACACTGTTCGCGTCGGCCGAGTTCCGATACCTGAATTGAGAGGTGTTTATGTGTCCCGATTGCTCGCGTCGCGGTCTGCTCAAGACCATGAGTTGTGGTTTCGGCTATCTTGCTTTCTCGGCACTGGCCCACGATGCATGGGCGGCCGAGCAAGCCTACGCCTCACCGCTCGCGGCCAGGCCGCCGCATTTCCCGGCCAAAGCCAAACGGGTGATCTTCCTGTTCATGCAGGGCGGCCCCTCGCACGTAGATACGTTTGACTACAAGCCCAAGCTCGTCTCTGACTTTGGCAAGGGCGGACTGGGCGGCAGGCTGCTGCCATCGCCGTTCAAGTTCAAGCGAAGCGGCCGTAGCGGGCTGTGGATCAGCGAGCTGTTTCCCAAGATCGCCGAGCAGGCGGACAACCTTTGTCTCATCAACTCGATGTACACCGACAGTCCGGCACATCCGCAGGCGACGATTCAGATGCACACGGGCAGCTCGCAGTTCGTCCGGCCGTCGGTCGGCGCCTGGCTGCTCTACGGCTTGGGCACACCGAATCAGAACCTGCCGGGGTTCATGGTCATCGACCCGCCGGGCGGCGTGGGCGGGGCGCAGAACTATGGGAACGCGTTCCTGCCGGCCGCTTTCCAGGGGACACGGGTCGGCGCCGGCAATGCGATCCCGGACATCGCCAATCGATCAATGACCAGCGCCCAGCAGCGCCGGCAGCTCGATCTCCTCCAGGCCATGAACCATGAATACATGGCCCGCAGCGGCGATCATCAGAATGTCGAAGGGGTGATCGAATCCTTCGAGCTGGGGTTCCGGATGGAGAGCACCGTGCCCGAGGTGATGGACATCAGCCGCGAACCGCAACGCGTGCAGGAGATGTACGGCATCGGCAAAGGCGGCCCGACCGAGAAATTCGGGCGGCAGTGCCTGATGGCCCGGCGGCTGGCCGAGGCGGGCGTGCGCTTCATCGAGATCGGCCACGGCAACTGGGACCAGCACACCAATCTCAAGCGGGCGCTGGGCAGCAATGCCCTGGCGACGGATCAGCCGATCGCCGCGTTGCTCAGCGATCTGAAGACGCGAGGCATGCTCAAGGACACACTCGTTGTCTGGGGCGGTGAGTTTGGGCGAACGCCCACGTCCCAGGGCGAAGACGGCCGCAACCACAACAACCGTGGCTTCACCGTCTGGATGGCCGGCGGCGGCGTGAAGGGCGGCATGGCCTACGGCAGCACCGACGAGCACGGCGGAGCGGCCGTGGAGAACAAGATGCACATCCATGACCTGCACGCGACCATCCTGGCGCTGATGGGTCTGGACCATGAGAAGCTGACCTACCGCTACGCCGGCCGGGATTTCCGGCTGACGAATGTGTCGGGGAATGTGGCGAAGGAGATCATGGCGTGAGGACAACGGCCCGTCACCGCACATATCGCCCCGTACTTGGGCGCCCAATCAGGTTCATGATCCGCTTCTCGGTCGGTGGATGCGTCATGAAGAGCTGTGCGGCGGAGGCCATGGGGTTGAAGGGCTCGATGATGAACATCGAGTTGAACGCAGGGTGGGTGTCCATGGGGATTCCCCTGGCGGCCATCTCCAATTTCTCCAAGGCGCTGGCCAGGTACATCGGATCGCCACAGATCGCGGCGCCGCCGGTGTCGGCCGCGTATTCACGCTGGCGGCTGATGGCCATCTGGATCAACCCCGCGGCGATCGGGCCTAGGATGAGAAAGAGCAGGCCCGCGATCGGATTGCCGCCGCCGTCGCGGTCGTTGCTCGATCGCCCGCCGCCGAACATGAACATGTAGCCAAGGTAACTGATGGCGCCCGCCACGGTGGCGGCGATGGTCTGGATGAGAATGTCACGATGGCGAACGTGGGCCAGTTCGTGGCCCATGACGCCGGCGACTTCGTTCTCGTCGAGCAGGCGCAAGAGGCCCTCGGTGGCACACACGGCCGCATTACCGGGATTCCGGCCGGTGGCGAACGCGTTCGGCGCCTCATAGGGCGAAACGTAAACGCGCGGCATGGGCAGATTCGCCCGCTGGGCCAGCCTGCCGACAATGCGATAGAGCGGGTGTTCCGGGCCGACTTCCTGGGCGCTCATCGACATGAGAGCGATCTTGTCGCTGAAGAAGTAGCCGACAAAGTTCATGACGCCCGCGATGACCAGTGCGAACACCAGCCCGCGCTCGCCGCCAATGGCCAATCCCCCGCCCAGCACCAGGGCGGTGAGGATGAAGAAGAGGAATCCGGTCTTGAGCGTGTTGATGAACATGACAATACTCCTGGAGTCTTGCTCCTTTCGTCCAGCAGATCATACGCCCCAGACGGCTCCCGCATGCGTTAGAAAATGATCCGGAGTTTCCACCTGCGTGCGTGCGTTTGACTCCACTTCCCTATTTCTGCAAGATCCGTTCCCGTCCGTTCATATACGGCCGGAGCACTTCCGGGACGGTGATGCTGCCGTCCTCGTTCTGATAGTTCTCCCAGATGGGGATGAGGATGCGCGGGCTGGCGACAACCGTGTTGTTGAGCGTGTGACAGAAGCGGAGCTTGCCGTCGGCGCCCTTATACCGCAGGTTCAGCCGGCGGGCCTGGAATTCGTATAGCCGCGACGCGGAATGGGTCTCGCCGTAGCCGCTGTCGGGCTTGCCGGGTTCCTCGCGCGAGGGCATCCACGTTTCAATATCCTGCATCGAGGCGTTCTTGACGCCGATGTCGCCGGTGCAGCACTGGATCACGCGATAGGGCAGGCCGAGGCGCTGCAACAGCGTCTCGGAGTACTTCCGCATGGTTTCATGCCAGCGCTTGGACTCATCGATATCATTTCGGCACAGCACCACCTGCTCGCATTTTTCGAACTGATGCACGCGATACAGCCCGGCCGTGTCCTTGCCATAGGTGCCCGCCTCGCGGCGGAAGCAGGTGGAAACGGCCGTGTATTTGCGGGGCAGGTCGGCCTCGTCGAGCACTTCGCCGATGTGATACGCCGTAACCGAAACCTCGGCGGTACCCGTCAGGAAACGCTCGTCCTCGCCGGTCTCGGAAATCTCGCCGACGCGGTACGCCTGCTCGCGGCCGGCCGGGAAGAAACCCGTGCCGCGCATGGCCGCCTCGCGAACCATCACGGGGACGGACAAAGGCGTGAAGCCGTTTTCGTAGACCATCATGTCCATCGCCATGCGGAAGACTGCCGCCTGCATCTCGGCGCCGATGCCAACAAGGAAGTACGAGCGGGAACCCGCGATGCTGACGCCGCGGGTGAAATTCAGCAACCCGAGCTTCTCGCCGAGTTCCGCGTGTGATTTTGGCTTGAAGGTGAACTTGCGGGGTTCCCCATGCTTATAGAGCACGATGTTGTCGGCCGCGTCCTTGCCCACGGGCACATCCGCATCCGGCGGCTGCGGCACGCGCAACGCCATCAGTTCCAGTTCGGCATCCAGCGCCTTG
>JANYKD010000056.1 GCA_025361735.1 Phycisphaerales bacterium | reverse complement strand
ATGGTTCACTCGAAACGCCTCCTTGCTGTGAGTGTTTGACTACTACACAGACCCCGCCGATGCGGAAAAGACAGGCGTTTTGAGTGTTTTCTTTTATGGCCAGAGCAAGAATCTGACAGACTACGCTTGCTTAAGGCCTAGGCAGGTGGCCTGTAATTGCTCCGGCTGCCGAGAGAATGATTTACGATCGTAGACAAAGCCGTGTTGAGTTGTTCCGCTCCACCCGATGGCGACCGTCACGTGGCGGCCGCCGGGTGTTACCATGGGTTGAAAGAAGACGGCCGGCCGATTGAAAGTGCCGCCATAGCGATTGGCCGTGAGTCTCTTCCATTCCAGCCAGCAAGGCTGCGCCCGCAGCATGACCGCGTTCGCTTTGCAATTGACCGTCGGCCCGGGAACGAGCACATAACGCGGATCAGCCTGGAGGCGACTGACGTCCTGGGGCACGCTGGAGTAAACGACCTGATCGGCCGGCAGTGGCAGGTGCCGGCACTGCCACTCGCGGAAGCGAAACTGCGCCTCCAATGAGATTCTGCCGCGATACGCGATCGCCAGACCGGCACCCAGCACAAGCACCGCGACGAGAATCCATCGTCGCATCCGCGCTCGCGGCCGGGTAGGAGCATACGAAAGCACCAGTGTTGGCGTGGCCATGACGGCTCCATCACTGAATACCAATGACACCCAATGGCGTGGCGGCCAGAGCCCTGATTGTGGCGGGCTATCTCCCACTACTTTGCGGGCACCACGACGGGCTCCAGCAGCCCCCGCGATTTCATCCACTCCGCACACCGCTGTGGCCACATATACGCCGGATGCTTCGACGCCCGCAGGCCGAAACCGTGGCCGGCCGACGCGTACACATGCAGTTCCGAAGGCACCCCGGCCTTGTGCAGCGCCAGGTACATGCTGATACTGTTCTCGGGCGTGAGTTTGTCGTCGCCCGCATGGGCCAGGAACATCGGTGGCGTCTGGGCATTGACCTGCATTTCGGCCGTCAACTGCCCCGTCTTGTCCACGAGATACGCCGGATAGATCAGCACCGCAAAATCCGGCCGGCAACTCACCTTGTCCGCATCGTCCACCGGCTCGTAACTCCGCTTCTCGTACTGGATCGCCGTCCGCGCCGAGAGATGACCGCCGGCCGAGAATCCCAAGATGCCAATGCGTTTCGGATCGATCCCCAGTTCGCCCGCCTTGGACCGGACCAGGCTCACGGTGCGCTGGGCATCCTGAAACGGCGCGAGACGTTCTTCCTGCCCCTTGCGCTGCGGCACACGGTACTTGAGAATAATGGCCGTTACGCCGTTGGAATTGGCCCACTCGGCCACCTCCGTGCCTTCGAGATCCCACGCAAGAATCGAATAGCCACCGCCCGGGCAGATGATGATGGCCGCCCCGTTCTTCTTGTCCTTGGCCGGCTCGAAGATCGTCAGTGTCGGCTTGGAGACGTTGCCCAGCCGCTTGATCGTCGAGGTCGGCGGATCCATGTATTTCTCCTCGCCGATGTCCCCCTTTTCGCCGGGCACCTTGTCCGGCCAGACATTGATCACCGGGCGATCCTGGGCCATGGCTGCAACACCCAGCATGCCCAGCAGCACGATACACAAGCTTGTCTTGAACACGCGCGTCTCCTTTGGTCGTTGGTTGGACTATCTGCGAAACATCGGGGCCAGCCGCAGCGGAACGGACAACGCCAGGCAGGCCATTGCTGTTGGATACAACCGGCCGGGCCGATTGTCGCCCGCCGGTTCGCCCGTTCCGCGGCCCGGCCAGGCTCCATCATCCTTCCGTTGCAGCGGCGTCAGCATCGCCAGGTTATGCCTCCACACCGCCGTCCAGCATTTCTCGCCTGCAGCCGACGCGGCGTGCGTGGTGTAGTAGAGGCTGTAGTACACAAATGGGGTGCTCTCTTTGACGGGGTTATCAATCAGGAACTGCGCCGCCGAAGACGACTCGGTGCGAGCGCCGCCATCTACGGCGGCCAGGCACAGCATGCCGGCGGCGGTCATGGCCGGGCTCGGCTCCTGCTGCGGCTGATAGCCGAACGCCTTGCGCTCGGCCCGATAGCAGCGCAGCGTAAAACCGGCGGCCCGCTCAAAGCGCTCTTTGGGCACCACCAGGCCCACCGACCGGCAGGCCCGCATGGCCGCCACGCACCAGCCCGTGACCGACAGATCAGCGTCCGTTGCATTGACTTCATAGCGCCAGCCGCCGGCGTAAATGTCCCGTTCCTTCTTGGCGTCCTGTCCGGCGAAAATCACTCTAAGCGCCTTATCCAGCGACTGGCGAACCCGGCGGCGAAGCACCTCGTCGAGTTCCGTACCGTGGACCTGCGCCAGCACCAGCGTGGCGATGGCGTGGCCGTACATTTTCGACCCATCCGCGCCAAAATATCCGCGTTCACCCCCCTGCCCAATGAGGTATTCGACGGCCGATCGCAGCGTCTGCCCATACTTCCCCAGATCGGTCGTGTGGCCGGATGCCAGCATGGCCAGGATGACCAGTGCCGCTGACGCCGCCGGTGCCGCCGAGGTCTCGAACGACCCGTCGTTCTTCTGAAGCTTCTGTAAATAGAACAAGCCGTGGTCGATCGTGGCTTCAAGATCCTGAGGAATCAGCGGCTTGGGCGCCTCGCCGGCCACAGCCGCTCCCGCAAGCGTCATCGCAGGTATTCCCGCCATAGCCAGAACCATGCTTCGCCGGGAGATCATTGCCAACAACCTACCGCCGGAACGAGGAAAGTCCAAGGAAGGAGAGATGTGACCTGGAGAGATGTGACCCATGTAGAACGATCAGCCCGACGAACTGGGGTAGTAGTAAAACGGCGGGAATCTACTGGCGTTTGCGGTCTGGCGACACGGTGTCACCTCCCGTCCCTTACCCGATCATCCGGCACGCGACGGCGTTGGCCCGGGCAGGAGAACCGTGAATGTCGTTCCCTTGCCCACTTCGCTCTGAAGTTCGATCCGGCCGTGATGGTGTTCGATGATTTCCTTGCAGACGTGCAACCCCAGCCCCGTGCCGCGTTTTTCGCCCTTGCGAGCCGTGCCCTTGGTCGTGAAGAATGGCTCGAAAATCCGCGGCAGGATCCGCTCAGGAATGCCCGGCCCCGTGTCGATCACTTGGATCTTCACTTCGCCGGTCTCGTCATTTCGCGACGCCTTGATCGTCAGCGAGCCCCCTCTGCCAAGCATGGCCTGGCGGGCGTTGATCAGCAGATTCAGCAGCACTTGCTCGATCTGCACCGGGTCGCACGCCACCGTCAATTCCGGCTGCACCTGCACCCGCAGGGCGATGCCGTCCTTGGCCGGCGCCCGGGCGAGCACCAGGAGCGTATCGTCGACAATCTGCTGGACCGCCACCGTCTGGTGCAGCGTCTGGCCGCGAGCCAGCCCAAGCATCGAATGGCATATCTTGCCGGCGCGGTCGGCCGACGAACAGGACCGGGCCAGCGCCTTGCGGATCAGGTCCATGTCCGGATGTTCCTGCTCGGCCGACTGCAACGCGAACTGGCAATAACTGACAATGGGGGTGAGCAGGTTGTTGAACTCGTGAGCTACGACGGCCGAGATGGTCCCGATTGTCGCCAGCCGCTGCGATTCGACCAGTTGCTGGCGAACCGCGTCGAGTTGCGTCTGCAACTCGGCAAGCCGCGCTTCGAGACCCTGCTCCAACGAGATTAGTGATCCAGAGGTGTCGCTCACAGGCCAGACCGCTCCTGCTTGGGTATCGGCTGTAAGAGCGACGGGCCTTCAAGAGTGGTTAGTATTTTTTGCTTACCGGACCGCAGCCAGCACCTGCTCCGCCACGTAGCGAACCTCAGCTTCCTTAAGCTCCGGATAGATCGGCAGAGCCAGAACCTCGCGGCAAGCCTGCTCAGTCACGGGCAGCGACCCGCGCTTCGTGCCGACGTAAGCGAAGCACTCCTGTTCGTGTAAACCGAGCGGGTAATAGACGGCGCTACCCACGCCGGCCTTGGCCAACTTGTCCTTGACCTGATCGCGGTTGGCGACACGGACGACGTACTGGTTGTAGATCGACCAGTTGCCCGGCGCGATGTAAGGTGCTTTCACCGCACTGTTTGCAAACGCCGCGTCATAGATAGCCGCATTGCGCCGCCGGCCTTCGTGCCAGGCCTCAAGATGCGGCAGTTTAACGTTGAGCACGGCCGCCTGGATCGCGTCGAGCCGGAAATTGCCGCCGACAAACTTATGAAAGTATTGGTGTCCGGACCCGTGAACCCTCATCAACCGGCACTTCTCGTGGAACGACGGGTCGTTGGTTGTGATCGCCCCGGCATCGCCAAAAGCACCCAGGTTCTTGGTGGGATAGAAGCTCAGGCACCCCGCGTAGCCGGCCGCACACGCCCGTTTGCCGTTCCGTCGCGCGCCGATCGCCTGGGCGGCGTCCTCGACGACCTTTAAATCATGCCGGCAGGCGATGTCGTTGATCGCTTCCATGTCGGCCATCTGCCCATACAGGTGCACGGGCATGATCGCCTTGGTCTTCTTGGTAATCCGCCGCTCAACATCCTTGGGGTCGATGTTGAACGTATCCGCCTGGATGTCGGCGAACACGGGAATCGCCCCAACCCGGGCAATGCACCCGGCAGTCGCAAAGAACGTGAATGACGGGCAGATGACCTCATCCCCCGGGCCGATATCCAAAGCCATGAGGGCACAGAGGATAGCGTCGGTGCCGCTGGAGACGCCCAGCGCGTATTTGGTGCCGCAGTAAGCCGCCAGGGCGGCCTCGAACCGTTCAACGGTCGGCCCAAGGATCAGGGACTGGGCATCACAAACTTCATCTATCGCCTTGCGAATGTCCGTGCGGAGATTCACATATTGCGCCGTCAGATCGAGGAGTTTCACTTGCATGGGGACGAATAATAAGGCAACGGCGCTGTGCTGCAACGGCTTGGCGAATCACGGATAGTCCGCCTTCTGCTGCCAGTCGAGTTCCACGCTGGCCGGGATGCCGTGGTATTCGCGCGGGAAGACATAGTCCTTCCGCAACGGATACCCCACCCAGTCGTCGGCCATCAGGATCCGTCGCAGGTCCGGATGATTGTCAAAGACGATCCCAAACATGTCGTACGCCTCGCGCTCGTGCCAGTCGGCGATGCGCCAGAGATCCGACACCGTCGCGAAATGCGGATTATCGCGCGGGCAGTACACCTTCACCGCCAGGCTGTGCCGGTGTTCGTAGCTCCAGAGGTCGGCGACAATCGCCATCTTGCCATCCGCGGCGTAATCCACGCCCGACAGGCACTGCATCCAGTCCAGCCGGATGGCCGGGTCGTGGTAGAGGAACTCGGCGACCGCCCGCCAGTGCTCCGCGTTCACATGGACGCGCGGGTGCTTGTCCTCGGGAAACGCGGCCGTGATCTGCCCGCCGAACTTGTCCTTAAGCGCCTGTACGATCTGCTGCGGTGTCATAAGAGTGAGTATACTCACTTTCATTATGGCTTCCATTCTTGTGATCGGCCCGCATCCGGACGACCAGGAACTCGGCATGGGCGGCACCATCGCCCGGCTGGTTTCCCAGGGACACAAACTCCACCTGGTGGACATGACCAATGGCGAGCCCACGCCTCACGGCTCGCTGGAGATCCGCGCCCGCGAGTCGGCCGAGGCGGCCCGGATCCTCGGCGTCGGCCGCACGCTCCTGGGCCTGCCCAACCGCGAGGTCGTGCATAACGTCGAATCCCGTCACAAGCTCGCCGCCCTGATCCGCGTCCACCGACCGGACTGGCTCTTCGTGCCCTACCCCATCGACGCCCACCCCGACCACACGGCCGTCACCCGCATCGCCGAAGACGCCCGCTTCGACGCCAAGCTCACCAAGTCATCCATCCCCGGCGAACCATGCCATCCCAAACGCGTCATCTACTACTTCTGCACGCACCTGCGACTGAGCTTCCAGCCGAGTTTCTGCATCGACATCTCCGCCCAGATGGAAACGAAGCTGGCCGCCGTCAACGCGTATCAGTCGCAGTTCCAGAAGAACGCATCTGGCAACGTCCCCGACATGGTCCGCACCATAAACGCCTATTTTGGCACGCGTATCGGCACGGCATATGCAGAGCCATTTTTCTCGCATGAAGTGTTGGGGTTTGGCGGCTTGAACGACCTCATTTAGCAGGGATTGCCGACCCGCAATGTCCCGGTATCATGCTGCCACGCCGAGACTGCGTCACGCACTTTGACAGGGCGGGACATGCTGAGCCGGCGGGACGGGACGGGAAACCTTCGTCATGACACATAACCCAAAGGCACTGTTTCTTCTTCTGATAAGCGAGTTGGGCGTTGGCTTCATTCCGTTCCTCCTTTACGAAGGGATTCGCGAGTATCAAGACCGTGAGGTTTGTGTTGTTGGGGCACTCTGGGTGTTCTTCGTTGCCATTCACGTGTTTGTACGCCGAGAAAGTTTTTATCTGGGCGAGCCACCCTTTCCCTATCTGAGCGGCAGTACCTGGCGCCTGGTTTTGATGCTGACACAGGGCACTGGGATGGCATTGGGCGCCTGGCTGCTCTTCCACAACCCCATTCCGAAAGGCCCTACACGGTGGTAGTTGCCTGTGGCTGTTCGAATGCCAGATGGTTCCCTGCGCCTGTCGATAGCCTGGCATCTGTATGAAATGATCCGTGTCACGGGCCGTGCATAAAATGCGGTGCCTAACATGCCGATAAAGGGATACCATGCAACTCTTCCTCGAATCCACATTCCAGACGATCGAGAATCCCACCGCCGACGACATCGCGCGATTGCTGCCGGAGGAACGGGAGTTCGCCATATTGTCCGAGGAGCCCGATTCGTTGACCTACCTGCAATTCGCCTGGAGCGAGGAGCCGGGGGCGTTATTACTGGAGTATCAGGAAGGCACGCTCTACACCCACTTCCGCGCGATCGGAACTGATCTCACCATTGGCCGGATTGTCGCGGCGTTTCAGAAATACGCTGAAGGCGATGACTCCTGGAAGGGCGAGTTTCGTTGGGAGCATGTCACGGTGTAGTCGGGCGGTTGCAGCTTGTGTTGACGCCCGCGCCAACTGCCCTCACCCCAGCCGTCTCCCGAAGGAGAGGGGGCTCTTACTCCCTCTCCTTCGGGAGAGGGTTGGGGTGAGGGCCTGATCAGCAACCACTGGTGTTGTCGGCCAATTGTAGCTACGATTAGCCACATGCAGGAACGTCGAGATTATGACCGTCGACTCCTCTCGTTCGCCCGCGGCATGCGCCGGGAACCAACCGACGCGGAAAAGAAGCTTTGGTCCGTTCTCCGCAATCAACGCCTCGCGGGCCTGAAGTTCCGCCGCCAGCATCCTGTCGCCGGATACATACTCGATTTCTATTGCGAGGAGCACACCGTCGCTGTTGAACTTGATGGCGGCCAGCACACGACCCATGAGGGCCGGGCCTACGACGAGCGGCGATCCGAGACACTCGCGGAATTGGGAATTCGGGTGCTGCGATTCTCCGACATCGATGCATTCGAGCACACAGATGCGGTGGCGAATACGATCTTGCGGGAACTTGGTATTCCGCATCCGTGAGCGTCCTGCCGAAACTCGCACTGGCGTTCAAAATGCCCTCACCCCAACCCTCTCCCGGAAGGAGAGGGAGCCGGAAATCAGAATTCCCCCAACCCCGAACCGCCGGGGAACTTCTCGGGCTGGCCGGGGACAAAATCCACGACCTGCTTCTTCGCACGCAGTCGCTCCTGGAGCACCGCCACGTCGACATCCTGAACTGGCTTGCCCGCCTTGGCCGCAAGCGCGGCGGCGGTGCCGGCGGCGTGGCCGCCGATCATCCAGACAGATTCCAGGCGGTAGGTGCAGAAGGCAACGTGCGTGAACGACGCCGCGCCGGGGACGAGGAGGTTCGCGCATTCCGCGGCCGGCGGCGTCAACGACCGATACGGAATCTGATACGCCCAGCCGATCCGCCAGATCCGGCCTTCGTTGACGAATTCCGTCGGCGACACCGCCACCCGCTGCACATGATGGCAATCGATGAAATGGCTGCTGATGCCGATGCTGTCCGTCTTGCGGCGATCCTCAGTCACATCTCGCTGGGTTACTACGAACGCACCCCGCATGCGGCGGGCCTCGCGGACATAGAGCTGGTACGGGAAATTGCCGTTGTCGGCAAACTCATCCTTCGCCAGGCCCCAGGTGCGCGTCTCTGCCCGCAGTTTCTCGGGCACAGTCTCGTCATTGGCCAGGAACTGGAGCAGGCCGAGCGTGTAGTCGCGGTGGTCGGCGGTGATGCGGTCGCGGGTGGCGTAGTCGGCGTCGGGATAGTCGAACTGGCCGCCGAAATGGCCGAGCGAGATGATGGCCGCCTGCTTGTTGTTCACCTCGAACTTGCCGTTACGCCGGGCGTAGAGGTCGACAATGTCGGTCAGTTTCACGGCCTCACCGCGAGCGGCCTTTTCGCGCAGCCAGTTCTCCAGCAGGCGATAGCGGACGCGGTCGTAATTGGCCGGGGCGGGAATTGGCGTCTTGTTTTCCGGACGCTGCGTGAAGCACAAACGATAGTTGTAGTTCATAACCCCGCGATGGGCTTTGCCCTCCACCAGATCGCGCGCCCAGGCGCTGATCCCGGGCAGCAGTTTGCCGCCGTCGTCGACCGTCGCGGCCTTCCGCGTCTGTCGGTCCAGGCGCACGCCGGCCGCCTCTTCGCCAAACTCCTCGCGGCCTTCGCGGCCCCATGCATGCTTCACCCCGGCGCGGGCCATGAGGTCGCCCTCGTACCCCGCATCGACGAACACTTTCGCCTCGACGCTCGATCCGTCCGTCAACTCGACGCGCCGAATCCGTGCCCCGTCCTTCTCCACGCGGGCGACGCGCTTGTCAAACACGACGGTCACACTGGCCTCAGCGAGCATAGCGAGGAACACCTTCTCAGCCGCGCCCGACTCGAAATAGTACTCCGCCCTGTTGGTGCCGTAGTGCTTGCCGAGCCGCTCATAAAACTCCAGCGCAAGTCCACCGATCGTCCACTTGAGCATGTGCTCCGACTCGGCCGTATTGATCCCGCTGGTGTTCAGTCCGCCGACATGCCGGGTAGGCTCAATGAGCAGGACCGACGCGCCCTCGCGAGCAGCAGCCACTGCGGCCGCGATACCGCAGGGCACACCGCCGTAGACAACGACGTCGAACGCGCGGGGAGCGTCGGCGGCGTTGGAACTCGCGGCGAGCGTGAGGGTGAGCGCGGCAGAGATGAAGGTGCGGCGGTTCATGGGGAGGCTCCAAATGCAAAATGAGGCGGGGCAAATTCAGAATACAGAATGAAAAAAGAGAAGTGCAAATTGAGAAGCAAGAACAATGCGCCACTCTTCACCTGGCCGCGTTTAGTCTTCCTTCTTCATTTTTCATTTTGCACTTTGCATTTTGCACTTGTCCTCGACAATTTGCACTCCCGTTCCTACTTCTTGATCCTGTCGAGAATCTCCGCCGCCGCTCGCTTGATCCGCTCGTCCTTGGCCATGTCGAGAATCTTCTTCGCCACCGGCCCGACCTCCTGCGGATACTTGCCGACAATATCCCGGCCAATTTTCACGCAGGCGCTCATCGCTTCATTCTGCACGCCCGCCACCTCGATCTGGCCGGCCGACAGCTTGAACGCGTCGATCGTGCTGATGTTCGACAGACCCGACAGAATCCCTTTGCGCTCATCGGGGCGGGCGATCGCCAGGACATCGCCGTAGAGTTTCACGACATCCGCCGGCTTCCGCGTGTTCACGTAGGAAAGCGCCTTGGTCAACCCGCGAATGGCCAGCACCTGCTGCGTCTGGTCCTGGCTGGCCAGCGCCAAGGCGTGAAGATCGTCCGCCATCCCGTCATTTGGCCATTCACCCATCGCCCGAATGGCGGCCGTCTGAATCCCCTTGTCCGCGTCCTTGGCCGCGGCCCGCAATACCGCGACCGCCTTGTCGCTGCCGGTCCGCCCGAGCAGTTGCAGGATCGAGGCCTTGGCCTTCCCTGCCTTATCGACGGCCGCCAGCAAGGGCGTGGCACGCTGGTCGGCATCATGCACACGCGAGATCACACCGCTGATCGCATCCTCGGCCGACTTGCCTTCCGCGTCGCTCTTGGGGCTGACGAGAATCACCAGCAGCGCGTCGACATCCTTGATGCTGCCCAGCGACCCCACCGCCTTGATCGCGTCCGCCCGCACGGCGGGATCCGCGTCCTTCCCGGCCATATCCAGCAGCATCGGCATCGCGCTCACTGCCCGCCGCACGCCCAGCGCCCGGCAATATTCCTGCTTCACCTTCGACTCGGCCTTGGGCAGCGCGGCCAGGATCGCCGCATCGACATTCGTTGCCGACATGCGCTCCAGCGAGTTGCGTGCGGCCTGCTGCGAGGGGCCCTGCAGTGTCGCGGCTGCCTCGGCCAGCACGACCACCACAGCACCGTCGCCGCAATCGCCCAAGCCATCCAGGGCGGCCAGTTGCAGCGTCGGTTCCTGGCCCTTCGCCAATTCCACGAGCAACGGTGCGCCCAGCACATCCTTGCGCTCGGCCATGGCGCGAATCATGATCGCCACCACCGCCGGCTTCAATGCCGCCTTCTTACTGCTGATGAGCTGCGAACCCGCCTTCGCCGGCAAACTACCTGTCAGTGAAGCGGCGACCGTTTGCAGATACTCATCCTTGTCGTCCAGCCCCGTAGCGATTGTGGCCGTGAGACCTTCGCCGGTTTCGATCATCACCCGCCCACGAAGAGCGGCCGCCCGGATCGGCAGCGACATGCCCGGGGCGAAACACGCCTTGTAGATCTCCACAGCCTTGGGAAGTTCCGCATGGGCGGCCAGGCTGCCGGCACATTTCAACCACGCATCCAGCACCTGCGCCTTGGACGCCGTCATGGGCACCACCTTCGCAATCGCATCGGCCGCGTCCGCCGTGCCGATCTGCCCCAGCGCAGCGGCGGCCGCCACCACCACGGCCGCATCCGCATCACCCAGGCGCGGCGCCAGCGCCGTCACCGCGTTGGCTTGTTCTCGAAATCCCAGGCCGTTGATGATGCCGACAAGATCCGTCCCCTTGGCTTTGGATAGTGCCGCCAGCAGCGCCTCGCCCGCCTTGGGCGTTGGATTGTTCTGAAGTGCGCATCGGGCGCGCTGGCGCACGACCGCATCCGTATCACCCAGCAATGCCGCGACCGCGTCCACGACTTCTTCTCGCCCGGTGTTTTCCAAGATGCGCAGGAGCCAGATGCGGGCATGCGCCGGCGTCTCGGGCTTGAGGCTCGCCGCCATCGCCGCACAAACGGCCGCGCGGCTGGCCTCGCGGCCAGGCTTGCATGCCTCGAACGCCATCCGCTCGATGTCCTGATGCCCCTTGCCCTGGCGCCCTAGGTCCGTACTGCTCAACTGCTCCGCAACCAGATATTGCACGGCCTTGGCATAGTCCGCCTTAAGCTCCGCCTCCGGCCGCGTTCGCACTTCCGCCCGCCCGGCCAGCTCATCGACAAGCTTGTCCGTCGCGGCGTCGGCCCAAGCGAGCGTGCCATAACCAAGAGTCAGAGATACGGCCAGAGTCAACAGAGCGGAGCGTTTCATTGCGTGTTCCTCGTTTGTGTGATGCGGTCTGGAAAGTGATACCGCCGGAGAAGTTGCGGCGTTTACGCACGCGGACGGAACGATGGTCCCGCTCACGTATTGGGTGGCATGGGCAAGTACCCTTGCCCGTGTCGCACGGG
>JANYKD010000005.1 GCA_025361735.1 Phycisphaerales bacterium | reverse complement strand
GTTGCTCGCAGACGGCCGACGAGGGCGTCGGCCCTACTACAGGCCGGCGCTGGAACATCCAACTGCTCCATGGCCACGGAGGGCTTGCCGGCCAGTCCATCATCCTGGAGCTTGACCATGAAACACATTCTCTGCGTACATCTACCCCAGTGGCCGATCGACCGGGTCAGACGGCGCGTCGGTACGCATGAAAGCAGGGCCAGCGTCGTCGATGGCCATGAGAAAGCGCAGACGTTCGGACAATCCAGGCCAGCGAGGACGCTGGCCCTACTCGCCCTCGTTCATACTGTCGCCTCACGCCGGATCATCGCCCATGCCTGCTCCAATGCTCGCAAGGCGGGTGTGCGGCCGGGCATGCCGCTGGCCGAGGCGCGGGCGCTTTGCCCGAAACTCGTCGATCATCTTTACGAGCCGCACAAGGATCTTCGCTCGCTGCGGGCGCTGGCCCGGCGAATGATCCGCTTCTCTCCAGCGGTGGGCCTGGACATCACCACGGCCGACCCGCCGCTCTATCTGCCGGCCATCTTTATCGACGTCAGTGGCTGCCAGCGACTCTACGGCGGCTGGACCAATCTCCTCGAACAAGTCTCCGAAGACCTCAATGGCTTCGGCTTCCGTCACCGTCTGGCCATCGCCCCGACGCCTGGGGCGGCCTGGGCGGTGGCGGCTTGTGGCAAAGTGATGCCGGTACACTCGGATACGCCCGTTGTTTCTGGCGCTGGTAGAGCGGTTTCGCCGAAACCGCCGCGGGGCATATCCGGACGGCTCGGCGAGCCGTCCCTACCCATGCTGGCACAGGATAAATGTGCCGGTGTGGGCACCGGCACTACTACCGTCGTTGCGCCTGAAAATCTTCGCGATATTTTGGCCCCCCTGCCGGTCGATGTCCTGCGGATCGAACCCAAAACCACCGCCGCATTGCATCACCTGGGCCTGGAAACCATCGGCCAACTCATGGCCATCCCGCGCGACCAGCTTCCCTCACGATTTGGTCCGCAACTTCTGTTACGCATCGATCAGGCCATGGGCCTCATTCCCGAGCCCATCGTGCCGCTCCGGCCGGCAGCGCCCATCGACGCCCGCATCGAGTTCGACGGGGTCATCGACTCACCCGAAATCATCCTCCGCACCGTCGAGACGCTCGTCGATCGCATCTGCATCGACCTGGTCCGCCGTGGCCAGGGCGTTCGCCGGCTCGATCTGCGCCTGCACCGGCTCCATGCGCCCGCGGTCACGCGTGAAGTTCTGTTTTCCAGGCCCAGCAGCAATTCGAAGAATGTCCTGCGCCTGCTCGGCCGCGCGATTGAGATGCTGGAAATTAAACCCGGATCGGTACGACGTGGCTACAAACAGCGGCACGAAGGCACGGAGGCACGAAGGCACGAAGTGAGGAACTGCATACGGACGAGATGCGTATGCCGTGAGACGGTTCTGGAACCGGAGGGCTTCTCGGCCATTTCGCTGCATGTGCTTCTCTCGGAACCTGTCGCCGAAGAGCAGTTCTCCTTCGACAACCACAGCGAAGAATCCACCCGGATCCACGTCGACCGCCTTGTCGAAAACCTCACTCTGCGTCTGGGAGAATCGGCCATCGGCCACGCCCGCCTCATCGAGTCGCACCTCCCCGAACGCGCCTCCGCCTTCCAACCCGGCCTGCCGCCGCATTCGGCATTCTGCATTCCGCATTCCGCATTCGCTTCGTGCCTGCGTCCCCTCCTCCTCTACTCCCAGCCCATCGAACTCCAGGTTCTGGTCGCACCCTCTTGCGACCGCGAAGGCCGGCCGATCTCGTTCAACCTGGCCGGGCAGGTTCGTCAGGTCGTTCACGCGGTCGGCCCGGAACGTATCGCCGGACTCTGGTGGGAGCATCATTATCGGACCCGCGACTATTTTGCCGTTGAAGACGATTCCGCCCGCCGCTGGTGGCTCTTTCGCGTGCGGGACTCCCACCGCTGGTTTCTCCACGGCGAATTTTCCTGAATTACCGCAAACAACTTCGCCCTCTTGAACGTAACCTAAACGTAAGGTAGTGTGTTTGTGTAAGTTCTGGTCCACATCTTTTCAACGAACGGACCGCTCCGGCCGATAACCATACGGTGAGGGTGCCGATTTTCCGGCACACTGGTGCGACATGATTGAATGTCTTGAAGAACGTCGTCTGCTGTCCATTACTCTCGCCGGTGGCGTTCTGAACATCCCCGGCACCGTGCGCAGCGATGTCATTGCCACGCGAATTGTCGGCAAGAACGTCGTGGTGACACTCAACACCGTGGAATCCAGATTCGCGCTTGCCAAGGTCCACTCCATCGTCATCAATGGCGGCAACGGCAACGATTTCATCGTCAACGGCGCAGGGACCATTCCGGCCAGGCTCATCGGCGGGGCTGGCAACGACATGCTCTCGGGCGGCAACGGCGACGACACGCTCTGCGGCGGCGCCGGCAACGACCGGCTCTGCGGCCAGTACGGCGATGACCTGCTCGACGGCGGCACGGGCAACGACATCATCGTGGGCGGCTTCGGCAACGACACCGTCACCTACGGCGACCGCATCCGACCCGTCGCGGTCGACCTGTCCCAGGGCACGGGCGGCGAAGCCGGCGAACACGACTCCATCAGCGGCGTCGAAAACATCATCGGTGGTAGCGGCGAAGATTCGCTCACCGGCGACAGCAACGACAACATCATCTGGGGCGGCGCCGGCGACGACACCATCACCGGCAACGACGGCAACGACACGCTTTATGGCGGAGATGACAACGACACGTTGTATGCCCAGGACGACACCTCCGACACCATCGACGGCGGCAACGGCGACGACATGGCGTCGGTTGACGAAGAGACCGACTCCGTCACCAATGTCGAGCACTACTAGGGTTGGAACGCGGGAGATGGCGAACGATTTCACCTTGCGGGCCATGCGAGCCAACGAGTATCCGTTGGTGGCCGAGATCATTTACCAATCCATCCGGCAGTGGTACGGCGCACACGGGCGCCCCGGGCGATTCCCGGCCGGGGTGGCGTCATGCACTATCTATCCGGAGGTGTACGAGGACCTCGACCCGGGATGTTGTGTGGCGGCCGAGGATCGGAGCAACGGACGGTTGGCGGGGTCTTGTTTCTATCACCCGCGGGAAACCCATGTGTCGCTGGGGATCATGAACGCACACCCGGACTACTTCGGGCGCGGCGTGGCGCGAACGCTGCTGCAATATGTGTGCGATTTCGCGGATCGGGAAGGCAAGCCGGTGCGACTCGTGTCCAGCGCCATGAATCTGGACTCGTTCTCGTTGTACACGAAGGCGGGGTTTACAGCGCGGGCGGTGTTTCACGACATGATTGCCCAGGTTCCGGCCGGGGGATTCCCTCCGGCGCTTGCGGGCACGTCGATGGCCCGGGTCCGGGAAGCGCGACCGGGTGATGCGGTTGCGATGGCGGACTTGGAGTGGGAATTGAGCGGCATTCGGCGGGAGCGGGACTATCAGTACATCATTGAAAATCGGCGCGGAATCTGGCATGCCTCGGTGATCGAGAGCGCGGCCGGGAAGATCGACGGATACCTGGTGTCGGTGCAGCACCCGGCAAGCAACATGCTCGGGCCGGGGGTGATGCGGACAGAGGAAGATGCGGCGGCGGTGATCCTCGCGGAGTTGAACCACAACCACGGGCGCTCGCCGATGCTGGTCGTGCCTGCGGCATGCGGAGGACTGGTGAAGACGCTGTACGGGTGGGGATTGCGGAACAGCGAGATTCACCTCTTCCAGGCGCGCGGCCCGGCGGCGGCGTTTGCAGGCGTGGTGATGCCGACGTTTTTCCCGGAGACGGGGTGAAGGTTACAGTTTGACTTCCCAGCCCTTACGGTATTCCTTGCTGATGTGTTGTCTGGTCCAGGGCGTTGGAATCCACATCGCAAAGTGCCGCCATATTGTCATCGCCATGAAGCACTCCCGCAATGTCGGAGCCACCTTTGCCGTCGCAACCGATGGAGGCGATGTTGAGTCTCGGGCCGACATTCCGAGCGAGCAGGATCGACGGCCCGGTAAATGGCATTACGGCGGCGACAATTGCAGTAGTCCAGGGGAGCGCGCAACGTGACGGACGGCGGATAATTGGGACGTGCTTGATCCGCAGCAACTGCGACGCAGCGCACATCATAATAGACACTCTGGCAAGTCGACCGATGTTGTGTATAGTCGGCGGCCGTCGAGCCGGAGCGTGCCGGCATTTTCGGGTAATCAGGATCTGGCGGAGTACAGAAACGTAATAATGGCCGCAACACGCGGTGGCGCATATCGTGTAGGTGGATCATAGACTGAGGCGAGATTGGCATGGCGAAGATCTACGGACTGTGTGTCGGATTGCTGGTGCTGGCGGCGTTGACCAAACCGCTGCTGGCGGCGGAAGGGGCGCAGCAGCCGAATTTCCTGTTCATCTACACCGACGATCAGCGCTGGGATGCGATGGGCGTGGTGCAGAAGGAAGAGGGCGCCAAGGCGCGGTTTCCGTGGTTGAAGACGCCGAATCTCGATCGGCTGGCGGCCGAGGGCACGCGTTTCCGCAACGCGTTCGTGGTCAACTCGCTGTGCTCGCCGGGCCGGGCAAGTTTCCTCACGGGGTGCTACGGACACATCAACGGAGTCGTGAATAACCACTCGCCATTTCCCGAGGACAACGTGACCTACGCGACACTGCTGCGGCAGGCGGGGTACGCGACGGGGTTTGTGGGCAAATGGCACATGGGGCGCCAGCGCGGGCAGCGGCCGGGGTTTGATTTCTCGGCGAGCTTCATCGGCCAGGGGGTCTATTTCGACGGAGAGTTCGAAGTCAACGGCACGCCGACGCCGAGCAAGGGCTGGGTGGACGATATCTCCACGGAATATGCAAGCAAGTTCATGCGCGACAATCGCGCCAAACCGTTCGTGCTGGCGGTGGGATTCAAGAGTCCGCACGGACCCCCGACGCCGCCGGTCCGGTGGGAAACTGCTTATGCCGGGGAGGAAGCGAGGGACGTGCCGAACTCCGAGTCGACAGCGATTTACCAGCAGCCCGCCCCGGCCGGCCAGGTGCCGCACAAGCGCAACAGCAACCTCGAATACTTCCGCTGCATCTCGGCCGTGGACGAGAACGTCGGGAAGTTGCTGGGCGTGCTGGACGAGTTGGGCATTGCCGACAACACCATGGTCGTCTACACGACCGATAACGGCTTTTACATGGGCGAGCATGGACTGGACGACAAGCGCTCGGCCTACGATGACAGCCTGCGACTGCCGTTGATCGTGCGCTATCCGAAACTGGGCCTGAAAGGGAAACTGATCGACCAGATGGTGACCAATGTCGACTTTGCACCGACGTTTGTAGACTACGCCGGGGTGGCGGTGCCCCGGCAGATGCAGGGGCGAAGCTGGCGGCCGCTGTTTGAAGGCAGGACGGATGATTGGCGCAAGGCGTTCTT
>JANYKD010000529.1 GCA_025361735.1 Phycisphaerales bacterium | reverse complement strand
CAAACGACGATACTCCCTCCACAGCCAACGACACATCCAGTGCGGCTTCCATGCCGGCTCCTTTTCCATAAATCACGGGCCTCCGGCCCGTTGCATCGCAACACAGTGTACCAAAGATGTGGCTAAACTTGAGGCTGGAAGTCCGTGCCACCAAGTTCAACCAGCCGGACGTGTTGCCGGAAAAATGGTCACGCCCGTCGTGGACCCGCGACACGAATAGACCTCGCCGTTCCCGATGGTATCCTGTGCCCATGCGAATTCTGACTTTCCTGGCGGCGATATCTCTCGCATCGGGTGTCGCATTCGCGGAGCCGGCGGCGCCGAGGGTGAATTCGGTGTCGATGGCGGCCAGGCAGCCGCAGGCGGACGATCCGGCCACCATCTGGTACGACGACTTCGACGGCGGGGCGAAGGCCTACGGCGAATCCGAGGGCGAGCTCGACGACAAGGTTGCCTTTGGCAACACGGGCAAGGCGATGCGCTGCGTCTATGAGAAAGGTGCGCAGGGGAAGGGCAATCGCAAGGTATTCTTCGGGGACAGCCCGACCGGGCGGCCGGTCCGCAAGGGGGAGGTTTTTACCGACATTTACTGGCGCATTTACGTGTTGCATCCCCGCGGCTGGATGGGAGGCGGTCCGGACAAGATGTCGCGCGCGACCAGCGTTGCTTCCGGCAAGTGGAACCAGGCCATGATTTCGCATGTCTGGGGCGGAGAGGCGCTCACGCTCGACCCGGCCAGCGGCGTACGCGGGGAGCTCGTGGTCACCACGAAGTACAACGACTTCGCGAACCTGCACTGGCTCGGCAATCGGCCGAGTGCGCCGTTTCCGATCTTCAGCCCGGAAGAAACAGGCTGGTGGGTGTGCGTCGAGGTGAGGGCGAAATTGAACACGCCCGGGCAGGCCGACGGGCTCAATCAGCTCTGGATCGACGGCAAGCTGCAGACCGAGCGGAAGAACCTGGACTGGCGCGGGTCATACGCCGGCCACGGTATCAACGCGGTCTTTCTCGAGGCCTATTGGAACAACGGATCGCCCGTCACGCAGTCGCGGTGGTATGACAATTTCGTGATCTCCACCAAGCCCATCGGGCCGGTGGCCTGCCCACCCAATCCGACGTTGTACAAATCGGCGAATACCGGGCCGGAGGCGAGCAAGAGCTGGCAGGTGGAGCTTGCGGCCGATGTCGAGGGCAAGAGCGTGGTTTTCCGGTCGAAAGAGAGTGCGGAAACGAACAGCTTGATTGTGTCGAAGGAAAGCGGGGAGTTCCTGGGCGATTTGGGCGGCGCGGCAGGGCTTACCGCGGGCAAGACCTACTGGTGTCGCGCGCGTCAGCAGGACGCGGCGGGTGCCTGGTCCGGGTGGAGCTTGTGGCATCAGCCGTTTATCGTAGTAGATAGTCGGTAGTCGGTAGCGGGTAGTCGGTAGTAGATAGTAGATGATAGATAGGAGATAGGAGATTGTGGGTGGTCGGTGGATGGTGAAGGGATGCCGCATGGGCGAGACGCCCATGCCACGAATCGGTCGGCGATTCGGCACCAACGGCGAAGGTCAGCCCTCGCGCATCCGCTCCGTCATTTTGCATTTTTCATTTTGAGTTTTGCATTCGCTCACATGCCGACCATTTGCGCGATGCGCAGGACTTCGGCCACGCTCCAGGCTTGGGCGGGGCAGCCGACGGGGCGGTGGGGTTCGTCGCCTTCGAAGATCTCGCTGATCTGTCCGATGCAGCTCTGGTTCATGTGATCCAGCAAGGGCTGCAGCCACACGCGGACCTGGCGCTGGGCATCGGCCGAGTGGCCGTGGACTTTGAGGTAGGCTTCGAGGAACGGGCCGATGAGCCAGGCCCAGACCGTGCCGTTGTGGTAGGCGCGATCGCGGCTCATGCGATCGCCGGTGTAGCGGCCGTGATAGTTGCCATCGTCGCGCGACAGGGTGCGCAGACCGTATGGCGTCAGCAGGTCTCGACGCACGGTTTCGACGACGGCCGACCGCTGCTCCGGCGACAGCGGGCTGTGGGGCAGGCTGACGGCGAGAATCTGGTTGGGGCGGATGGCGGTGTCGACATGGTCGTCGTGGACCACGTCAAACAGCCCGCGGAACGGGTTGATCCAGAATCTCCGCGCGAAGGTTTCGCGGGTTTGTGCGGCCTGTTCGGTGTGGCCGAGGAGCATCAGGGCGTTGTACCAGAGGGCGTTGATTTCCACGGCTTTACCGTGTCGCGGCGTGAAGGCGATGCCATCGCACTTGGCATCCATCCAGGTCAGTTGCGTGGAGGCGTCGCCCGAGACGATCAGCCCTTCGCTGTCCATGTGGATGCCGAAGCGCGTACCCTGGCGGTAGCCGTTGTAGATTTCTTCGCAGGCCGGGCGCAGTTCACTGTCAAACAGGGCCTGATTCTTCGTGTGCCGCAGGTATTCGAAGCAGGCGTGGATGAACCAGAGCGAGGCGTCGACCGTGTTGTAGCTCGGCTGGCTCGTGTAATCGTCGAAGTGGTTGGGGATCATTCCCTCGCTGACATAGCGGGCGAAAAGCCGGAGCGTCTCGGCGGCTTCGGCATGGCGGCCGGCGCAGAGCAGCAGGCCGGGCAGAGAGATCATGGTGTCGCGGCCCCAGTCGGCGAACCAGGGATATCCCGCGATGATCGTGGCCGCTTCATCGCCGGCGGGCGTGCGGCGACGGACCACGAAATCGTTGGCCGCCCGAACGAGTCGTTGCATGGGAACCGACATCCCCGGTTTGTCGCCGGGGATGACGCGTGCGGAGAGCTCGTCATCGAAATCGGGCAGGCCGTTGGCATCGCCGTCCAGCCCGGCAAACAGCGTGAAGCCGCCCGGGCCGTTGAGGTTGACGAGCAGGTGTGCGGGGACCAGCAGATCCTCCTGGTCATCCTGTCCCCGTTCGGTCTCCAGGGCATATGTATGTGAGAACCACCATTCCTGGCACGGCTGGAACTCGCCCAGGTCGGCCGTCAGGTGCAGCGTGTGGCCGCCGGCGCTGACGCTGGCGTGTTGCGCATCGGCCTGGGTTTGCAGATGGGCCTGGTCCTTGCGGCACAGCGCGTGAAAATCGCGCATGGCGACGAAGGGAAGCACGCGGAGCAGGATTTTGCGTTCCGCGGCGCATTCGACGTGATAGCGCAGGGCGATGGCGTTGCGGTCGCGGTAGAGGATCAGCGTGCGGGTGATCTTGACTCCCTCAAACTCGTATTCCCACTGGGCGCTTTCGCCCAGCCGGAAGGTGCGCAGATACTTGTCGCCGCGCGGGTGGAACGACTGATTGAACTGGTTGATGGACAACTCGTGGAAGTCGGGCTTGCCGTCGAGATGCAC
>JANYKD010000424.1 GCA_025361735.1 Phycisphaerales bacterium | reverse complement strand
GCTGAGGAAATCGAATTGCAGCATCTCCAGCGAAGGAGGGCCTTTGAGAAATGTTTTCGGGGTGTGGAAAAGATGCACCGTCCATCCCGTGCCCAGCAGCAGCACCAGATACGAGGCGATGAACCCAGCCCAGGCACGGCGCAATCCGCGTGGGGTGAGTACGGTATCGCGCAGCAGATAGCCGAGCAGGTAGTATCCGACAAACGGCACGAACCGGGCGAACACGCTGGGCTCATTGTCGGTGATGGAGTTCATGAGGCTGTCCCCCGCGCTCAGCACGAGGGCCATGCCGACGGTCCAGCACTGCATTTTACGATGGGTGTGCCGCAGCCAGACCCTCAGCATCGGTGTGAAGAGATAGAGCCCCGCGATCCGGAAAATAAAGTGAAGATGAATGTAGGGCTTCCCGAGCGCCAGGTTCAACCACGCTGCTTTCCAGGAGGGCCCCCAACCGGTGTACTTCACGTCGAACCACATGAAGAACGCCGTCCAGAAAACCAACGGCACCCCGATGCGGAGAAGCCGCTTGCGATAGAAATGTCGGGAGGGCTCGGCCCTGGCCGGATCGAGCAGCAGCGCGCCGGAGAGCATGATGTACACCGGCACGGCCCAGCGGGTGAGCGAATCCCAGAGATTGCAGATCCACCAGTCCCGGTCGAGCACCTGCGTGCTGAACAGCCGCAGGTCGGCCACGTGCCCGATCACGACGGCGATCGTGCCGTAGATGCGGATGGCGTCGCCGTAGTACATCCGGCGGGGTTGGCTTGGCGCGGGGGCGAACACGGAATCGGCATCGATCGCGGAGACGGGGGTCGGACTTTGAAGATTCACTGCTTCCATCGGGGGGTCGCTTTTCGTGTTCGCAAAATTCTCGATAATAGGTTTGAGTCACACTGTCATCCTGAGGCACTCCGAAGGATCTGGCACACTTGCAGTACCGGCCAGATTCTTCGGGGTACCTCAGAATGACATGCGGGTCGTCGGGATTGTCAGTTCACAAAAGCGGCCCAAACTATTTCCCGGATCGCGGCTCCACCACCACCCGAAACCCCACCTGGTCGTTCCGCATGTCCGGCTGCTTTTCATCGCCGGGCGATCCCCACCGCACCGCCGATCGGCAGGCGCTGGCCGGGTCGCTCCACGATCCGCCCCGCCGCACCCGATTGTACAGGTTGGCCGGATCGACCCATCCCGATCCATTGGCGGGCGCGTTTTCATAATCATCGTGCAGCGTGTCCCGGCACCACTCCCACACGTTGCCGTGCATGTCGAACAGTCCCCAGGCGTTGGCCTGGTAACTGCCGACAGGGGTGGTTTTCCCTCGTGTCGTTTTGCGGTCTCCACTGTTGAAATTCGCGTGATCCGGCAGGAGCGCAGTGCCGAACGCGAATTGTGTCCCCGTGCCCGCCCGGCAGGCGTATTCCCACTCGGCCTCGGTGGGCAATCGCACGATCACCCCCAGCCGGGTCGACACCTCCGCACACCAGTTCGTCGCATCGTTCCAACTGATCCCATCCGCCGGGAATTGATCGCCGACATTCGAGCGCGACTGGTTGCCGCGAATCACATTCCACTGCGCCTGCGTCACTTCAAACTTGCCCAGATAGAACGGCTTGGCGATCGTCACGAGATGGGCCGGGCTTTCGCTGATGTCGCGATCGGGGTCGCTCTTCGGAGATCCCATGATGAATCGGCCCGGTTGAATGCGGACCAGATCCAGCTTCACCCCGTTTCCCAGATCGAGGGTCGCCACCGGTCCGGCGAGCCGGGACATCCGGCTTTGCGACTGGCGAAGATGTTGCCGCCACAGTTGCAGGCTCGCGCCGAAAAAGCAGAGGAACACCACTGAGGCGACCACCCACGGAAGAGCCGCGCCGCGCCGGGAAAAGAGGTGGCATGGGCGTCCCGCCCATGTTTTTTTGGGACCAAGAACTCGGACGTCAATCACTTCCAGGTGATCCGAAGCGCTGGGTGCCACAGGTCGCGGTACTTCGAGACCTGTGGCTTTCGGCCAAGCCGGCACAGGTCTGCTCCGAAAATGACCGCCAGTTAGTACGAAGTACGTGCAAATCGCGGTCATTTGCACGCGGTAGCGTGCCCAGCGTCGCGTGTGTGCGGTACGCCGCACATGACGACTCGGAGTACCG
>JANYKD010000312.1 GCA_025361735.1 Phycisphaerales bacterium | reverse complement strand
GCAAGGCCACACGCGCCGCAAGAAGAACCGCGACAAGCCCCGGACCGAGCAACTGCCGGCTCACCTGCCGCGTTATGAAGTCGAAGCGCCGATTCCCGCCGACGTGCGGTTCTGCGCCACACACGGCGAGCGGCAAATCATCGGCCACGATCGGATGGAGACGCTGGAATACGAACGCCCGAAGGGGAGTATTGCTGTTTCGCGGACGTAGATTTCCCTGTATTTCTCGGATCATGCGGTTGAGCCCGTGGCGCGTTCAGCTTTGGAGCTCATGTCCTGAGGGGTCCAGCGCCAGGAGGTGCGGCCGTCTCGGGATCTGAGTTGTCGCAATTCACGCATTCGTTCATCCCACCGATTCGTCAGCACTTGAGCGCGAATTTGCAGCATCGCTTCCGCATTGTTTTCACACCAGTAGATGGCGTTGCCTTTCAAACGCAGGTTCACCACTCGGCGGATGTTGCTCTCGATCGCACCACTCCCCAGCGGCAAACCCAAGCCGCGGAACGTCGGGTACTTCAGCCGCCCTGCTTCCCCGTGCTTCCGCAGATAGGCGATCTCCGTCCAGACCTGTGAGTCATCCGGTGCACCTTGGGCCAGGTCCGTCAGTTCGTCCACCACCTGCCGCCATTGGCCGTTGCGCAGCAGCGTGCGATGCTCGCGATAGAGAACCAGCCGTTCCTTGTCCCCATAACCCAGTGCTGCCAACGCCAGCGAAACATGATGTGTCGCATGGCAATTGTCCAGCACCTGGTAAATTGGCACGCCGGTCAATTTGGCCGACCGCATGATGCTCGCGATCCGCTCCCAAATCCACACACCACCGTCCGCCACAAACGTGATGCTCAGGGCCTGCGCCGCCCCCAACCGATGCAGATGCATGGCGGCCAACTCCGCCACGGCGTCCGGCCCCAGGAACGTGCCATCCACCGTCGCCTTCGATTTCTTGACCATCCGTCCCTGCTCGTCATGCACGAAGATCGTGAGCAATTTTGGTTCACGCCAGTCGGCGGTGAACGTCCGGCGGGGCCGTTTCCGCGACCGGCCCGGGACGTTTTCGCATGGCAAACCGTCGGCGTTCGTCACCTCCGAGACCGGTGCCGCCTCCCGCAATTCTCCGCGAATCCGCGTGCGCCCGCCATCAATCTGTACCGACACCCGTTTCCCCGCCAGTTCCGTGCCGGCCAGCAGTTTCCCTGCACGCCACAATTGCAATTCCTGCATCCGCAGCCGCAACAAGCCTTCTCCGCACTGGTTCGTGATCCTCCGGACGCCCTTCACGTCCAGTTTCACACCGCTGCGGCCCAGTTCCTGCTGTGCGAACTGCAACGAGGGACAGAGTGCCGCTTGCCGTGCGACCCGGCTTTGCAATCCGGGCGTGCAGCCTTTGCCGAAACCGAACTGCGCCAGTTCGACGTACATCCCGGGTGTTTTCTCATTCGTTCGACCGAACCACCCCTTCCGTGGGGCACAGTACAACGACGTGATCCACATCATCAGGCCGCCGAGCAACCGGACCCGAATCTGCCGCACTCTGCCCCGACCTAGCGGCACGGCTGCGTTACACCGCGTGTGTTCACAGGCTTTTACGAACTCGGGTGCTTTCGTCACTACGGCCAGCAGGCCCACGATCAACAGATCGGCGCCGCGAGCGAACGCCGCGTGGACCTCCTGTTCGAGTTCGACCAACTGAGTGGGATCAGTCCACAGCCGTTCCTTCCACTTTGGCAGGGCCGTCATCAATTCGGCCTGAAACCGACCAGCCATTTCTTCCGGTGATCGAACGCACGGCGTATCGGGTCCATCCATGCGATAGTCTCCCATGACCAGCGCCTCCCTGCGAAATCAGCCATCCTTGGACAACTTCCGATTTCGCAGGATATCCTACGCTTCAGATCGCGTCTCCTCAAACGGGTTCGTTCTTCGAAACTGCCATACGCTACGCGTCGGCGAAATGGGATTGCGCCCAGGCGGACCCCTTTTTGCGAAAGCAGTTGTTTGAGCGTGACGTAGACCGATGCGGGAAGGACGGCAATCATCACCAGACCCACCCACGGGCCCTTGACGAATACCGCAGTGAGGGCGAAGCTCCCGGCCACGAGTGCCGGCAGAAAATCGAGGAAGGCGACTCG
>JANYKD010000243.1 GCA_025361735.1 Phycisphaerales bacterium | reverse complement strand
CCGTCCTTCCCGCTATCCGGGGCAGATCAAAGTCTGTTGGGACTTGCATTGAGAGCTACGTATGTGGTATAGAGGTTCGGAAGTTGTTGGCTGGTTTTGAAGCGCCCCGCGCTGGCTGGAATTGAAGCGCCCCGTGACAGTATATAGGGAGGCTCGAGTTTCCCCGGCCCGCGTATTCGGCCGCGCTCTTTAACATGTTGCGGAGAGTTGCCAGTTGTTAGTCGCCAGTTGCCAGCGATGATTCCCCATTCGCTCATCCACCATCAACGCTGAACTATCAACTATCAGCTGCTTTCTCATTCTCCCACTGGCAACTAACAACTGGCAACTACTCCTTGGGACTGAACGGGACGTGCATTGGACGTGGAAAGGACGGGGTTCTCCCGACCTCAAGCGACCATCTCAAAGCCGCAACTCTCTTTATCCATTACGCTTACGTTCCGGAGGCCGCATTTCGACGCGAAAAGAATAAATGTGCGGCCGCGATCCTCACCGGCAACTACCAACCAACAACTGGCAACTCCCCACGCAGGAAATTCATCCCCTTCGCGTCCGGCTTCGCGACGTCGCGTCTTCGCGGCGAATTCACCTCACGAATGCCAGTCCGCCACCAATCATGAATCACCACAAACCCAATCTCGAACTTCCTCATTTTCCCCCGATGCCTTACCATTCGGCCATGCGTTTTACGTTCGGTGCCCACATCTACCTCTGGATCGACCGCTGGAGCGATCAGACCGTGCAACTCCTGGATCATGCGGCCGGGCTCGGCCTGCAATGCCTCGAGATCGCCATCGGCGACGACGTCTCTTTCACGCCGCGACTCACGCGCCAACGCGCCGAGGCGGCCGGGATGGAGTGTACCATGGGGCCCGGTTCCGCCTGGCCCATGGAGTGCGACATCTCCGACGACAGCCCGGCCAACCGCAAACTCGGCCTCGAATGGCATTGCCGCCAGATCGACGTTGCCGGCGAAGCCGGTGCCATCGCCTACTGCGGCGCGATCTACGCCCATCCCGGCCGGGTCATGCGGCGGGTTCCGCCGGCCGATGAACTGCCGCGTACGGCCGAGAATCTGCATGTTCTCGCCGAACACTGCCGCCGCGCCGGGCTCAAGCTGGTCATCGAACCCATGAGCCATTTCCGCACGCACCTGGTCAACACTCCGCAACAGGTCATGCGCCTGACCGAGTTGGCCGATCATGCCAACCTCTACGTGCTGCTGGACACCTACCACATGGTGACCGAGGTCCGCAATTTCGCCGATGCCGTGCGGGTCGTCTCTCCAAAACTCTGGGGCATTCACGCCTGTGAAAACGACCGCGGCGTGCCCGGCGGCGGCCTCGTTCCCTGGGATGCGCTCTTTGCCGCGTTGCACGAGGTTCCCGGCCAAGGACACATGCTGCTGGAGACGTACAACTCATCCCTCGGCGACTTCGCCCCCAGCCGCGGGATGTTCCATAATGTCTGCCCCGACGGCGATGCATTCGTGCGCCAGGGCCTTCAGTTTCTCCGCGGTTGCCAACGCTCATGACAGAGGAGAATCATGCTGAATCTGCGCACCATCGTGCTCGCTGTGATGCTCTTGCTCACCGCCGTTTCGATTGACGCGGCCGAGCAGGCCTATCGCAAACAGTGGAGCGATCCGGCCCTGGTCAAACGCATTGACGACAACATCGAGCGCCACCGCAAGGGCGACCTGGCCATCGACGTCGTCACCGCCGATGGGCGTCCGGTTGCCGGTGCGGCAATTGAGGTGCACCAGACAACACACGCGTTTCTATTCGGGTGCAACGCGTTCGTCCTCGGCCAACTGGACACGCCCGAGAAGAATCAGAAGTACGAAGACGCCTTCGTCAAATTGTTCAACTTCGCCACCGTGCCTTTCTACTGGGAGGGCACCGAGCCGACGCGGGGCGAGTTGCGCTACGCTGAAGGATCGCGCGATATGTGGCGCCGGCCGCCGGCGGATCGGTTTCTCCCGTGGGCGAAGAAGCACGGCCTGACGCTTAAGGGCCACCCGCTGTTGTGGCATTCGTACAATCCATCGTGGCTGCCGAAGGATCCGGCCGAGTTGAAGACGCTCTATCAGAAGCGGTTTGACGAGATCGCCCCGCGCTATCGCGATCAGTTGCGGATCTGGGATGTGGTCAACGAGTCGCTCGTCTGCCCCAAGACCTATCCGCTGTACACGGACGATCGCGCGTATGTGGCCTGGGCGTTCGAGCAGGCGCATCAGCGGTTTGGTCCCGAGAACCTGCTGATGATCAACGAAGTGACCGGCGCCAGCCATCAGCCGCCGGCGAAGAACGCCTATCTGGGACAGGTGCGGCAACTGCAAAAGCAGGGGACCAAGGTGCAGGGCATCGGATTTCAGTTCCACATGTTCAGCGAGAAGGCCTTGCAGCCGCACCTCAGCGGAGCCGCGTTCGCGCCTGCCGGACTCCTGGATGTGTACGATGCGTTTGCCGAGTTCAACCTGCCGCTGTTTGTCACCGAGATCACCGTCCCCACGCCTGCACAGGACGGCGAGGCCGTGCAGGCGGAAGTCATCCGCAACCTCTATCGACTGTGGTTCAGTGCTCCCAGGATGGCCGGCATCACCTGGTGGAACCTGGGCGACGGCACCGCGGTCAAGGGTGAGAACCAGGCCAAGGGCGGCCTCCTGGACGAGAAGCTGGACGCCAAGGCGTCGTATCGGGCGCTGGATCAACTGATCAACCACGACTGGAAGACCGAGTTGACACTGAAGGCCGACGCCCAGGGCCAGAGCCGGTTCCGCGGATTTCTCGGAAAGTACTCCGTAAAGATCACGGCCGGTGACCAAACGCAGATATTTACGGCGGATTTCTCCAGGAGCTCCGCGACGCCTCAGCGACTGGTGTTGAAGCAGGCGAAGTAATGCTCATGCCGGCCGGCCGCACTTGGGACAGAACTTGCCGGTCCGCGGGTTGCCGCAGGCCCCGCACTTGCCGCGATCGAGGCTCGACAGGGCCATGGCCTTCTCAGCCGCGTCGGCCAGAAGCCGCGTCGCTTCCTGATTTGCCCGGGCAATGATCCCGGCCGCCGAGTTCTGGGCGTCTTCCAGCAGCTTCTGGGCTCCCGCCTCGGCTGAACTCTTGGGCCTGCCGCCCACGAACAAGCCAATCGCTACCAGGATGGCGAATACAAAACCGCCGATGGTGACCACAACCGCGCCGGACTCTTCATCCCGGTTGATGACGCAAAGAATTGCAATTGCGCCGCTGACCAGCAAAGCCAGCACAGCACCGAGAAGCAACTGTTTTCTTGGGCTCATGGGATCACCTCGCTTCTGGACGTTTTCCTGAGGGTGAATGGCCACGATCGGCAGCGATGGCACGCCGCCCGTCTATGGTGCGGAGTATACCTTGAGCCATGGCCCCGGGCTACGTCGGGGCGGCATCATCGGCACGCTGGACCGGACCACAACACTTACCTTTGTTGTTCGTAGTCCTCTGAGGAGAAGTATGTCTTTCATGAAGGAGATCATCATGAACCGTTCTCGTTCCCACGTTGCGCCCAGCATGCATTCCCGTCGGGGATTTCTCAAAATCGGCGGTCAGGTGGCTGCGGCCTCGGCACTGGCCGGGGTGGGCGTGCCGGCGGTTCACGCGGCGGCGGATGAGACGATCAAGCTGGCGATCGTCGGTATTGGCGGACGCGGCAGCGGGGCGATTGTCGACGCGTTTGGCACCAGGGGCGGGCCGGTGAAGTTGCACGCCATCGCCGAGGTGTTCGAGAACAAGCTTCAGGACCGGCTCAAGAGTTTCCAGAGCCGTTTTAGCGACAAGGTCGATGTTACGCCCGATCGCTGCTTTGTCGGGTTCGATGCCTACAAGAAGGCGATCGACACGCTGTCGCCGGGCGATGTCGTGATCCTGACCACTCCTGCGGCGTTTCGGCCAACCCATTTTGAATACGCCGTGCAGAAGGGCGTCAATGTCTTCATGGAGAAGTCTTTTGCCACGGATTCGCCCGGCGTGCGGCGGATGCTGAAGTCGGCCGAGCTTTCGGAGCAGAAGAATCTGAAGGTGGGCGCTGGCTTCATGTGGCGGCATTCCCAGGCGCGGCAGGAGACGATCAAACGGATTCACGATGGGGCGATCGGCGACATCAATACGCTGCGAATCTACCGCGTGCATGGCCCGCATAATTGCCCCGCTCGGCCGAAGGATCAGAACGAGGTGGCGTTCCAGATTCAGCACCCGATGAGTTTCAACTGGCTGTCAGGCAGCTTCTTCGTCGATTGGCACTGCCATAATATCGACGTGGCCTGCTGGGTGAAGAATGCCTGGCCGGTGTCGGCCCAGGGCATGGGCGGGCGGTGCTATGCCGAGGTGGGCAATCTCTTTGACCATTACTGTGTTGAGTACACATTCGCGGACGGTGCCAAGCTCTTCGCGTTCTCGCGGCACATGGACCGTTGCTGGAACACGTATTCCGACCACGCCCAGGGCACCAGGGGCTCGGCCCTGATCATGGCCGACCTGGGCAATCCGGCGCCGAAGATCTACAAAAGCCAGAAGATGGTCCCGGAGGAAGTCGTCTGGAAATTCGAAGGACAGGAGCCGAATCCGTATGTCGAGGAATGGCAGGTGTTGGTCGATGCCATCCGCCAGGGCAAACCGCACAACGAATCGCGCCGTGCCGCCGAGGCCGATCTCGCGGCCATTATGGGCCGCGTGGCCGCCCACACCGGGGCGTTTGTCACCTGGGACGCGGCCATGAAATCCGATTTCCAATATGTGAAAGACATTGATGCCCTGACCTTCGACACGCCCGCCCCGATCGCGTCGGATGCCGAGGGTAGGTACGCCGCGCCGGTGCCGGGATTGACGAAGGAGATGTGAGAATCGGCGCAAACGAAACAGGTAATCTCAATCGCTCTCGTTTCCGCCGAGAGTGGTGGTGGGGATGCTATGTTCTGACAGGTTGGCCGCTTCATCGGGAAACAGCCGGAGAAAAGTAGCGCGATGATGCTGGAACCACTTCTCGAATCGCTTTCGATCTGAACCCGTTGCGGTTTGGCTCTCCTTAAGAAGAGTCTGCAGGCACCCAAGCAACAAGGTTTTGGCGGCGGTGATTGCTCCACGGCGGTGCCAGATATCAGCGAGAATCGACATTGCCTCGCCACGATGGCAGTCCTTGTACTCCTCTCGCAACTTGACGAAGAATGTCTCCGCTGAGGCATAGTCTTGTGCCTTGAAGGAGGCGCTTCCCAAACTGATGTAACCGCTGTTGTGCTGCCAATACGGGGCCACAAGCGCAATCAATGGCCGGATATCCGCCTGCCTGCCCGAACGCGCAAGTGCTTCGACATAAGATTCAAAGGCCATGCCTAAAGCACCAGAACTGTCCAGCAGATCGTGGCGTCGAGTTAACGCCGAACGGGTGACAGTGAGCAGGATTCTCTCGTAGACCTCAATCGTCACTTGGTCTCTGGCTTCACCGGTGACTTCAGATCGAGCGCCGACATATTGCTCAAAATGCTGGGTGACGAGCCCGCTGCTTCCGAGCAGCTCGTTGAGTTCCTCTGCGGAACCGGAAGCCAGGAGCGACAAGACACCTTCGTATGTTCGGACGATACTGTCGGGAGACGGTTTCCGCAGCTTATGAAGGAATTGCTTCCGATCTGGTTTGCCGTCGAAACCGAGGAGTTGCCGACCAACGTGTACTTCGAGCATCAACTTCGGCAATGTGTCGTCCGGTATTTCGTCTGTCGGATACCATGTGCTGCGCGGGCCATCGAGTACGGCGTAACCTTCCGACTCACCGATTCTTGCTGCCGCGAGCCCGACTATTCGCTGCGGTTGATTGAGTTCGGGGTTGAGTTCGCAGACCGCCAGCATGCGCGCACTCACAAGCGGCTGACCAACCCATTGTTTCAGCATGCCATCGTACTCGGATGATCCCTCGTCGACCTCGATGTCCGTGACCAGACCGGCACCGGAAAGCTCCCAATAGCAGTAGATGGCATAACAGTCCTCTGGAGGTCTTTGCTCCAAGGCATACGAGAAAAGGCAGAAGGTCATGCTGCCAACAAGCCCAACGCCGACATCGTCACCTTTCAACCCGGTTGTATCCTGGGCGACGTATTTGATGAGCCAGAAGGGTTTGGGTTCACGGGCCGGGGGCCAGCGTAATATGCGATGGTCGATAATCCCGAGTTCATCCGGATACCTGCCGAGTTCATTCGGGTGCGCCAGCCACTGGGCGAATTCGGCCTTCGCCTCGAAGTCCAGCTCGCGGGATTCCGGCGGGATACGGTCTTCGTGGCCGAGATCCTTCAGGAATTGTTTCGCTCGCGATGAGAGATTAACGTCGCAACACATGCGAGACAGAGTTCCAAGGCCAGTCGATTGACCCAATTTGGCCGCGGCCCACGCGGCCTCAAGCCGGACGTCGGCGTCGGGGTGCTGGTTGGCCAGGGCGAGCAACCGCTCGCGGCTGGGGTGATGGATGAACGGGATGGCCGCGGTGCCGCTGACGGCGTAGCTGGAATGCTCGGGATCGGCGAGCCATGTCGCAATACGACTGACGCCGGCGTTGCAATCAAATGGATGCGCGCCATGCCAATCGGCGAGGAAACACTTGTTTGCGGCATCGAGCAACGACACGGCAATAAAGGCATCCGGAAGTGGTTCGTTCAATTCGCCGAAGATTCGCTCGGTTTGCGGATGGCGCGGGCTGAAGTTCGCGAGAATCACCGACCACATATAATCGCCGGGCGCTATTGGCTGCCTGGCGGCGCGGATAATGAGATCGGTGCCATTCGCGGTCCCGTACATGGCAAGAATCTTCAATGCGAAGAGCACGTCATCCGAGCTTTCCGGGGACTGCATCGCGCGTTCGGCGAGGCGGGCCAGAAGTTCGGTGCCTTCGTCTTGAAGCAACGAAAATGCGTCACATTCGGCATCAGGCACGTTCTGAAACAGTCCAGTCAGGGTATGCAGCGCTGACCCTCTCTTCTCTTGGCCGGAGGGCTGCGCGCTGAGCAAATCGCGCAATGCGGCGCAGATGACTTCCGCATCGCGGCCAGCGGTTACTTTGTAGTCGCCCAGAGCGTAGACCTCGGAGCGAAGGTCTCCTCCCGGTGCGAATCCGCGATCCAACGCAAGTTGAAGCGGCGTCTTCCCGCGAAACCAGTCTCTGAAACTCATAGCCGTGGACCTTGTGTGATTACTGAATCGGGCAATGATTATGCATTTGGCCGGGCAGTAATACAAGTGACCACACAGCAGGCGTTCTAACGTCGCGGTGTTGCCAGCGGGTCGCCTGTCTCGCGGTCGAAGGTGTCGGGCGGACGGATGGCCGGAACGGAGTCGGCCATGTCGCGCTGCCACTGGTCCAGGGCCGCCCGAAGTTCTTTGAGCGTGTCCGCGTGTTTCGGATCGGCGATGACGTTCTTCAGTTCCTGCGGGTCGGCTTCGGTGTCGTAGAGTTCCTCGGCGGCGCGCGGTTTCACGAAGCAGGTGAGTTGCTCCGGTGACAATTCGCCCAGATCGCGCAGGCGGCGCATTTCCTGGAAGGTGATGCTCTTGACCGCGTCGGCCGGCGGCGTGCCGGGAAGGTCTGGCCAGGCATTGCGGATGTACTTGAACCGCGTCGATCGCGCGGACCGCTCGCAGGCCGTGTAGTCGTGCCAGTTGTGCTCGGCGAAGATGTGCTCGCGGGTGGTCGCGGCCGGGTCGGCGAGCAGCCTGGCATACGATTTCCCCTGGAACGTCGGCTCCATCGGCAGGGAGGCCAAGTCGAGGAATGTCGGTGCGAGGTCAACCGAACTGACCAGGCTTGCGCATGTGCTGCCGGGCTTCACATGCCCCGGCCAGCGGACCAGCAGCGGCGACTGGATGCCGCTGTCGTAGACGCTGGTCTTGCAGCGCGGGAATGGCCGGCCGTTGTCGGTGATGAAGAAGATCGCCGTCTGGTCGAGCACGCTCTGACGTTCCAACTCCGCCAGCACCTTGCCGATGTAGATATCCAGCCGGCCGATTTCGTCGTAGTACATCGCCAGGTCTTTCCGCGTCGGTTTCACATCCGGCAGGAACGGAGGCACCCACGTATCCTCGGGCTTGTGCGGCACGGCGAGCGTTCCCTCGAAGTATGGCCGATGCGGATCGATCGAGGCGAGCCAGAAGAAGAACGGCTTGTCTTTCGGGCGCTCCTTGAGCGCGGACAGCCATTGTGTGCAACCGCTGCCATCCGGCTTGACGCCGTCCACCAGCTTGTCGCCTTCCTTGACGACGTCGAAGCGATCCTTCACGTTGGGTCCGAGATGCCACTTGCCCGCAGCCGCGGTCCAATAGCCGGCCGCCTTCAGCTTCTCCACGAAGGTGACCTGTGCCTTGGGCAGCGGCATATGCAGCCGCTCGGCGCCGGTGCTGTGCGGATATCGCCCGGTGATGATGCTGCAGCGGCTGGGGCTGCACGAACTGCACGTATTGAACGCCCGCGTGAAGCGCATGCCCTCTCGCGCCAGGCGGTCCAGGTTCGGCGTACGCACGCCCTTGCAGCCATAAGGCCCGCAGTCCTCGGCGCCGAGGTCGTCGGCGATGATGAGCACGATGTTCGGCCGCGGCAAGTCAGCGGCCCTTGTCGCGAATGCCAGCGACAGGAGCAGGACCCCTTGGACGATCGCGCGAATCCGGCAGCATCGGGATTGGTGTGTCATAGCGTCAGGTATCCGAAAAGTCGTCGGTCCTCACTGTCCGGCCACGGGTACGATGCGCACGGCTTGCCCGCCATTGGCCGGGATGTCGGCTTTGAGGGTGGTTGTGGAATCCACGGTTAGTGTCTCGATCTTGACCGCCTTGGAATCCGGGTTGTCGGGGTCCTGGTCACTGTAGATCGTCGCGAAGTATTTCCGGCCCGGTCCGAGGAATGAGAGCGGGATCTGCAACTGGGCGCGTCCGGCGGCGTGGATCGTGCCGACGAACCACTCCTGCCCTTTGCGCCGGGCAACGGACGCGTACTTGCCGATCTCGCCCTTGAGCACGCGCGTCTCATCCCAGGTGGTGGGCAGGTGCTTCCAGTATTCGAGCGCCGGATCGCCCTGGTACAGCGAGGGGCGATCGTACCAGTAGAGGAATTGCCAGGGGCTGTAGAAGATCGTGGAGATTGCCAACTGGTGAGCGTGCGTGTTCTTGAGCCGGCCACTGTACCAGCAGAAGGTGTAGTCCGCCGGGCCGGTGAGGAATCGCGTGAAAGGCACGGTGGCGTTGTGAACGGGTGTGGGAAATCCTTCGTTGCCGAGGATGCCCTCGACGGTCATCAGATTCGGGTAGGTCCGCTGATAGCCGGTGCTGCGGAACTCGTCGTGGATGTCCACCATCAGTTTGTGATCGTCCGCCTTGCGGATAGCCTCGTGCAGCCAACTCGTCCATTTCTGACTGCCGACGTTGACGAAACCGTATTTGACCCCTTTGACTCCCCACTTCTGATAGAGCGGGAGCAGCTCGTCGAGTTGCTTTTCCAACGCCAGATGATTGACGTAGAGGATCACCCCGATGCCCTTGGAGTTGCCATAGTCGATGACTTCATGCAGGTTCAGCGAGTTCGGCCTGGCGTTGCGCTTGGGATCGAGGTGAACATCCCGGGCGTCGGAGTTGGCGTCGTATTCGTGGCCGTACCAGCCCGCGTCGAACTCGATGTACTGCAGTCCCTGTTGCACGCAGAAATCCACGCACGCCTTGCCGCCGGTCGTGGTCAGCGTCACCTCGCGAATCACCTTGCCGGGCTTGATCCAGGAAGTGTCAGTCAGCGCGCACGCGTCGTTGAGGTTGAGGATGAGGTAGTTCTGCTCGAGCAGTTTGCCGGGGCTGTCGGCGACCATGACCACGCGCCAGGGAGAGGTGAACGGCGCCGTGCCCGTGACCTTGCCGCCCTTGCCGCGGTCAGCCTCGAGGAGTGCTTCCATCGTCCACGGCTGGTCCTTCGCCGGTCGCAGCTTCATTCGAGCATAGTCGACGAGCCTGGCCTCGGTCACCGAAGCGTAAAGACCCGCCGCGATGCGCACCGTCAGTGGCCGCTCGACGCCCAGCTTGACCTTGCTCAGCGGCACCTCGCCACCGTCGTAGTTGCCCTGCGCGGCATATACCGCCCAGGTCGTGTGATCGGCGGTGAAGGCAAAGCTGGTGTTCTCCGCCACGATCGTGAAATCGTTGACGGCGACCTGCTTCGGCAGGGTGTGACAGAATGCCACGCCTTCGTCGTAGACGCGGAAGGTCAATTGCAGCGCGCGGTTTGGCGCCTTGGTTTCCTTGAGATCGACGACGATCTGGTTGTAGTGATCGCGAATGGTCTCCCGCTCGCCGCAGACTGGCTTCCACGTCGTATCCTGCTGGCTGCGGGATTGGCTGACGATGCCGAGGCCTTCGTTGAGCGCCCCGTCCTCGAGCTCCAGTCCCAGCCGCGAATCGGCCAGCACAGCCTTTCCCTTGAAGGTCACTCGATACACGGGACAGGATTTGGCCGCACCGAGATCCTTCAATTCGAACTGCAGCACCACGTTGCCGTCCGGAGACTTCACTTGAATCGGCTCGGCTGCCGATTTAACCGCTACGGCGGCGAAGCTGAATCCCAATGCTATTGCCAGGAGAGACCATATCCTCATCAGACACCTCTGGAATTGACGCTATTCGGCCTTTTGACGCGGCTTCGAGCCGGCGGCTTTCGCGGGAAGATCCTTCGTTCCCAGGGCGCGGAACTCCTCCATATGTTTGGTCCAGGCCGCCTCAAGTTCCTTGACCTTCTCGGGATTCTCTGCGGCCAGATTTCTCGTCTCCGAGCGATCTGTCTTCAGGTTGAAGAGTTCCCAGGGGCTCTTGATGGCCGCCACCAGTTTCCAGTCGCCGACACGGATGGCTTTGTTGCCGATGTGATACCAGAAGAGATAGTCGCGCTTCAACGAATCGTCCTTCGCCAGCGCCGGCACCAGGCTCACGCCGGGAGCTGGTGGGACGGGCTTTCCGTCGTATGTCTCCGGCCACTTTCCGCCGGCCAGTTCGAGAACGGTCGGCGCGATGTCGATGAGGTGCCCGGGATCGTGCCGCAACTCGCCGCGTGCGGCCATGCCCTTGGGCCAGTGAATAATCAGCGGCGTGGAGATGCCCCCTTCGTGGGTCCACGACTTGTGCAGGCGGAAGGGCGTGTTGGCGGCGGTGGACCAGCCCGGGCCCAGACACAGGAACGACCTGGCCGATCCGGGCGGCGCGGTGCGGTCGTGCATGTCGCCGCGGATGAGCTGCTCGGCGCTGGCTCCGTTGTCCGAGACGAAGAAGATAACCGTGTTGTCGAGCGTGCCCATCGCCTTGAGTTGCTCGAGCACCCGGCCGATCTCGATGTCCATGCGGTGGATCATCGCCGCGTGAATGGACATCTTCGTCGCCTGAAACTGCTTCTGCTCGGCCGTGAGGTCGTTCCAGGGGATGGCCCGGCCAATTTCGCCCGGGCCGATCTGCTTCTGCAATTCCGCTTCCTTGAGGTTCCAGTCTGGCACGAAATTGGTCTCGAGTTTTGACAGTTCGCAGTCGAGCAGACCCGTCCTGCGGAGACGCTCGTAGCGTTCCTGGCCGATGACATCCCAGCCCGCGGTGTAGCGGTCCTTGTAGACAGCGATATCCTCGGCCGGCGCCTGCAGCGGAAAATGCGGTGCGATGAAGGCCAGGTACATGAAGAACGGTTGCTGGGCGGTCTGCTTCTGGTGGTCGGCCAGCATGTCGATCGCGTACTGGGCAATGGCCGTCGTGGAGTAGTAGCCGCTGTCGGGCTTCACGGCGGGCAGGGGCTTGTCGTCCAGCGTGTGATTTTTGGGATAGAAGTCGCGGTCGTGATCGTTGATGCAGTACGAGCGGTCAAAGCCGCCAGCGAGCACCTTGCCGTCGATATGCCACTTTCCCGAGTGATAGGAGCGATAGCCGAGCGGATGAAGCATTTCCGGCACCAGCCGTGCCCAGGCCGGGCGCTTGCCATTGGCGCCGCCGTCCATCTCCGGCAGCGAATCGCGGCGGATCTGGTAGGGATAATATCCCGAGAGCAGGCAGGAGCGCGACGGCCAGCAGCGCGTGGTGTTGTAGAACTGCGTGAACCGCAACCCGTTGCTGGCCAGCCGGTCGAGGTTGGGCGTCTGGATCTCGCCCCCATAGCAGCCGATGTCCGAGAAGCCCATGTCGTCGGCGACGATGATGAGGATGTTGGGCTTGTCCGGCGCGGCGCCGACCGCGAGTGAACAGATCAGCACCAACGAGGCGAAGAGTACCGTGGGCAGTTCTTTCAGCATGTGATTTCCTCGGTCATCGTGAACGGATGCGGGTCTTCGATTCAGCGGTCGAAGCGCCATTCTCTGGTCGTCTTGCCGTCAGCCGTCTTGATTCGTATCCATTCGATACGAATCTCAATGGGGGCATCGCCCGGGTCAAGACGAAACGCGTTGGCCGCCTGTTCGACCGGCAACTTCACCTGATACTCGTGCCATTGATTGTCGTGGTTGACCTTGAAATCCACATGGCCACCGTTGGCGAAGTTGAGTTTCGGGGTGGCCGACCAGAAGACCTGCCCGGCGCCCCTGCCCGCTGATTTCATCTTCACCTCAAGCGTGTATGGTCCTTTGGGTAGCGTCAAACCCGAGACATAGACGCCGGGGTCTTTCCCGGTTGCGGTGATAACGAGTTGTGAATCCGCAACCGACAGTGTGGCGGTGCCCCGGGCAGACCAGCCGCCAATTCGGGCGGCAGCGACCGCGGTTGCGCCGGCCGCCGGGCGGGTTTCCGCGCCCTTGCGATAGGCCGGATTTCGTGTGGGAATGACTGCATGTGTGTCCTTGAGGAACTGGTCGATCAACGCGTTGAGTTCCTTGACTCGATCCGGCATCTGCGCGGCAAGGTTCGTCGTTTCGCCCAGGTCGTCCTTGAGATTGTAGAGTTCGAAGCGGTCGGACTGGTCGTCGTTGTCGGCGTAGCAGCGGATCAGTTTCCAGTCGCCCTTGCGGACGTAGGTTGAGGGGATGGCCCCGGTAGCCGGCATGTAGTGCGGGAAGTGACAGAACACCGTATTGCGGCCCAGCGGCTCACCGCGCAGCGCCGGGACGATGCTCATGCCGTCGAACTTCTGCCCCTCGTGCGGCTTAACGCCGACCATTTCCAGCAGCGTCGGATAGAAATCGATGCTCGAAACAAGCGCGTCGTTCTTCGAACCAGGTTTGGTGACGCCCGGCCAGACCCAGACGCACGGCTCGCGGGTTCCGCCTTCGCAAATCGTTGCTTTGCCGCCGCGCAACGGGGCGTTGGAGGTGATGGGAATGTCCTTGTAGGGGCTCTGGTCGCCGTGTTCCTTGAACGCCGTCCAGTGAACGCCGCCGTTGTCGGAGAAGAGGATGATGATGGTGTTGCGAGAGAGGTTCAGATCGTCGAGTGTCTTGAGCAGTGTCCCGACGGCGTCGTCGAGGCTTTCGACCATCGCGGCATAGAGCGGGTTACGCTGGGGATTGTTCGCATCGGCGAGTGTGGTGTATTTCTCGATAAGCTGCTTCTTGGCATCAAATGGCGCATGAACGGAGAAGGCCCAGTAGTTGAGGAAGAAGGGCCGGTCCTTGTTCTCAGTAATGAACGTGACGGCCTCGCGTGACATGCGATCTTCAATGTGCTCGCCGGGTTGTCCTGTGAAGTTGAGTTTGGCGGGGAATTTCCAGGGAGCGACGTAGCTGCCGGCCGGGCCGGGACCGGGCCAGTGCGGGATGTCCACGTCGAAACCCTGGTGCAGCGGATCGTATGGTTCGAGGCCGAGGTGCCACTTGCCAAAATGTCCCGTGCGATAGCCCGCTTCCTTGAGCGATTTGGCCAGCGTGGGGTAGTCTGTCTTCAGTCGCGTGGCGCTGCGGGCTTGAATAGCCTTGTGGTGCGCCGGGCCTTGCTGGATGAGTAATTCTTCGAGCTGTTCCTCGGGAAGATGGCACACGGGCGCGGTGATACCGATGCGCGCCGGATAAAGCCCGGTCAGAATGCTGGCTCGCGTCGGTGAGCAAAGGGGGTTGGCCGAATAGGCCTGAGTAAACATCATGCCGCGGGTGGCGAGCCGTTCGAGATTCGGCGTGCGATGGAAGGTGCTGCCGTAAAGCGAGGTATCGCGCCAGCCCAGGTCGTCGGCGAGGATGAAGACAATATTTGGTTTCGGCGGCATGTCGGCGGCCTGGCAATGGCTGGCGAGCAGGAATAGACCGACAAGCAGTGTCACGGCTTTCATTTGCTCTCCTGCGACCCGCGATTTGGCGGTAAAGCCGCCTATGGTTTCTCTTTCAGCCAGCCCAGCGAAGTCAGGAACTTGTCCGCCTCCACAAGCGTTCGGGTCAGCCAGGGCTCCTTGTTGAAGAAGCCATGTGCCTGGTCGTCGTAGAACACGGCTTCGCAGCGCACGCCAACGCGGTCCATGTTTATCTTGAACCGCTTCAATACCGTCTCAGGTATCAACTTATCCTCCGTTCCCAGGAATACAATCGCGGGTGGAGCGGCAGGTGTGAGGTTGTGCGCGGGCGAGAATTCCTTGAAGCGGGTTCCCACGCGAGCGGTGCCCCAGCCATTTTCCGGGCCGTTGTCGAAAACCGGATTGAACAGAACCAGCGCATTTGCCTTTGCCGAAACTGTCAGATCATCCTGCGGGTCATCCTTCCCCTCGACCATGCCCACAAAGGCGGCGAGGTGTCCACCGGCCGATCCGCCACCCGCCGCGATCCGGCCGGGGTCGATGCCCAAGTCCCGCGCGTGTACACGCACCCAGCGCATCGCCGACTTCGCATCCTGCACACAAATCAGCGGGGGATCGTTGGTGTTTGGTTTCAGGAGCCGGTATTCGGCCTGTACACAGACCATGCCCCGCGCGGCCAGGCGTTTGGATTGCTCATTGAACTGCGACGGCGCGCCGCCGACCCACCCGCCGCCGTGGAAGAACACGATCGCCGGCCGGGTATCCGCAGCCTTCCAGTCGGCCGGCTTCAGGATATACAGGCTCAATTCCCGGCCATTAACCGTCTTGTAGACGATCTTTTCCCCAACAATCTCCGCAGCCATCGCACATGCCGTGAGGCCGTGGTAGTTCAAGCCGGCAAACGGCAGGACCGCAAAGACAATATTCTGGAGGAGTGTATTGATCATGGTCCTCACCTTACGGCGCCGGGATCACCTGAAACTCCTGAAACGCCGTGTTCTCGCCGCCGCCATTCGTGGTGACGGGAGCCACCGCCCACACCAGCCAGCGATACGTTCCCAGTGGTTTGCCATCGGTCTGGCGAATACTGGTGGCGGTGAAATCGGCCTCGGCCGGTTTGCGGGTGTCGACGTCGATGAGCGGAGCGAAGATACGCGGGTCTTGTACCTTCCAACCGGGGTCGGTATCGGCGGTGCTGGCATAAAGCACAAACCGCTGGCGGCCGCGGTCGCCACCCTGATTGAACGAGAAGGTGTTGATCTGTGCGATCGGCTTTGACGCGCCGAGATCGAGTTTGTAGAGGCCGTTCTGCACACCGTTGCCGTAGATCGGGCCGTAGTTTCTGGCGAGTTTTCCGTCCGTGAGTACGGAGAGCGGCTCATCCTTGGTGGTCGATCCCGCAGTGACCTTCGCCGGCAAGACGGCAGACGCGGGAACAAGCGAGATCAACTTGAATTCGGGCGTCGCCTGAGATTCGCTGACGACGTACGCGTAGTCGCTCACTTCGATGTTCAGTGGTCCTTGTTTACGCGATATCGAGAGCGTGACCTTCTTGCCGGCCGCGCTGTCCAGCATCTGCTGGATGTCCTTGACGCTCTTGGTCTCCTTGCCATCGCAGGCGAGGATCACATCGTCCTTCTGCAGGCCGGCCCTGGCGGCGGGGCTACCCACGGGAACGTTCAGCAGGAGCACGCCGTATTCGCCGGGCAGGCCGTAGGCGGAGCGATCACCCAGGCCCGAGATGTCGCGGACCTGAGCCTGCCAGAGATAGGACGGTCGCTTCACCGTGTTCTTTTCGGCCTCGGCGGCACCAGTTGTCTTCAGCGATGGAATCTCCGGCGTTCGCGCAATGGCCTTGAGTTTCGGACTCGTGACGCCGAACTCGTCCATGGGGAAATTGACGAAGCCGAGTTTCAGGGCGGGCGAGCCTTCCTTTACCCGGAAGTCACCTTTCGCGGCGTCCACAAACTGGGCGTCGGCGACAATTGAGTGCTCGTCGCGCTTGGATTGCTTTGCCATCTTCTCGGCTGGCAGCGGATCCTTCACGCCGTCGCGATGCACGAGGTTGTTGTCCATCTCCTTGCCCCAGGCCGTGGCGGGCATGCCGCCGGCCGGGAGATATTGGTCGCGGCACATGATGTTCTTCCGCACGATGTCCTCGCTGTGTTTGTACCAGACATGCGGGTGGAACCCGTTGTTGACCATGATGTTGTTCTCGACGACGCGGAAGAATCCTTCGCGGTTCTTGATGCCGCCGTTGAGACAGAGATTGTTGTAGAGGTGGTAGTTGCTCGAGCCGTCGTCGAGGTCGATGTCCCAGCCGTGGTCGCAGCGCCAGCGGTTGTTGCGCATGACCACGGTCTTGACCGCATCGAGCACCGGCACGGCCTTCTCGGCCTCCCAGGTCTTGTCATCGTTGAGGTCCAAGCCCTTAAGTCCCCAGAAGCGATCGCGGCCCCAGGAGTTGAAGGAGCCGTGGTCGCCGGTTTCCTTCACGGTGTCGAAGATGTCGCAGAATTCGATGAGATGGCCGCCCCAGCAGCCGTCGCCGATGTTAATTCCTGCGCGAGGTACATCGTAGAGCGAGCAATGCCGCACGGTGATGCCCTGCGACAGTTCGATTTGCACCGGGGCGGTTTGTTTTTCGACGCGGCCGGAGAGGTAGATCAGGCAGTCGTCGACGAGACAGTCGGCCGGGTAATTGCTGGTTGTCGGCCCGGGTGTGCGGTCGAGCGTCGCCAGGGTCTGCGAATTGTCCTTCCAGTCTCGCGGCACGCGGGCGGCATCGCGATCGCCGAAGAAGGCCACGCCGTTGCCGCCGGCCCTGGCGATGTGGCAGCCGCGCACGATCACGCGGCGGTTGTAGTTGTTGATGAAGACGGCATTGCCGCCGACCTGGTCCACGAAGCACTCTTCCAGCGTGCAGTCTTCGCTGCCGTTAAAGAAGATCGTGCCGCCGCGGTAGGTGGTCCAGTCGCTGCGGACCATCGGTTCCTTGTTGTCCATGAACGTGCGGGCGGCGTGGCGGAAGGTCAGTCCCTTGATGGTGACAAATCGCACGGGCGCCTGCTCTGAACCGCGCAATTCGACGAGATGACGCAGTCGGACAATCTCGATGACGGCCTTGCCGATGTCCAGGCCGGCAGGGGGGTAGAAGTAGAGTGTGGCGGCCTTCTCATTGAGAAACCACTCGCCCGGGGCATCGAGTTCCTCGAAGATATTCTCCACCATGCGATATTGCTTGTGCATGCCGGAAGGTCGATTGTTCTGCCAGCCGCCTTCGTATTGAAGCGTGCCGTTGGCATTCTTGCCGGTGATGCGATAGTGCATGCCGCCCCACTCGGCCGCGTGCATGGCGTGGATATATCCACCGGCCGGGTCTTGCCAGCGTGCCACGCGCTGCGGGCTGATGGCATCGGCCGCCGAGCCATTGAAATGGCGCACGCTGGGGTCGAAGTTCGGGTAGCGTGCCATGTGCTGGCGCTCGCCGTTGACAAAGAACTGATCGAACGTCGTCCCCGCCGGGACCTTGGACTGCACGATGCCGTCCTTGTACGGTTCCCATTTCACATCGAGTCTGGCGCCGCCGCTGATGATCGACTCTTCGCCCGGCGCATTCGTGTAGAGCACGGGCGCCGTCCGGGTCCCCGAATCCTCGGCCGTGAGAATCACGGTTTCTGGAAGATAGTACGTGCCACCTCGGAAGTAGACGGTAACGGGCTTGTCGGCGGCGGTGGCCTTGGCTGCCCGAACCGCCTTTTGGGCGGCGGCGAATGTCCGTAACGGTTTGTCCCGCGTGCCGGGATTGGCATCATCGCCGGCGGGGCTGACAAAGAGTTCGGCGGCGGTCGCGGTGAAGGTGAGCACTGGGAGGAGCAAAGCCATCACAACACGTGCGAATCTCATGAGTGAACCTCTCAAGACGTCATGCGATCAGAATATGGAGTGACCAGCATCGCGTCTTGGGCGACGAACGTCAATTCGGTCTGTTCGTCGTTGTGTTGGATGAGCCGGCTTTCTTGAGCGTCGTGCTTTTGGACGTGATGCATTCCAGGAGATCGTTCCAAGACTTGACGAACGACGTGGCCCCTTCATCCTGGAGCTGGGCGGCCAGGGCGCCGAGGTCGAATCCCGCGCTCGTGAACCGAGCCAGCACCGCTTCGCCGTGGTGGGCTTGCGCGGGCAGCGTGGGGCCGAACACTCCATGATCGGCGAATGCCTTCAGCGTTGCCTCCGGCATCGTATTCACCGTAAGCGGAGCGGCCAGGGCGCGGATGTAAAGGATGTCGGCGGCCTTGGGGTCCTTGTTGCCGGTACTGGCCCAGAGCAACCGCTGCGGGCGGCCGCCGGCGTTGAAGATGCGCTGCCACGGCGGTGAACTGAGCAAGGCGAGGTACGTTTCGTACGTCTGCCCGGCCACGGCGATGCCGAGCTGGTCACGCAGCTCCTCCGGTGCTTTGCCCATCACGGCGACATCCCAGCGGCTGATGAACAACGAAGCCACGGAGGCAACATCGGGGTTGAGCCCGGCGGCGATACGCCGCTCAATGCCGCGCAGATAGGCTTCGGCCGCGGCGACGTACTGCTCGCGCGAGAACAGGAGCGTGACGTTGATGGGCACACCCGCAAAGATCGCTTCCTCGATGGCGGGGAGCCCCTCTTTCGTGCCCGGTATCTTGATGAACAGGTTGGGGCGCTTTGCCCTGGCATGAAGTTCCCTGGCCGCCGCGATGGTGGCCGTCGTGTCGTGGGCCAGCAGGGGCGAGACTTCCAGCGACACCCAGCCATTCACGCCGTTGGTCTGGTCGTGGATCGGCCGGAACAGATCCGCCGCCTGCGTCAGATCCTCCATCGCCAGTTCGAAGAATAGCGCCTCGCCTGATTTCCCCTCGCGCACTTTCTGGCGGATGGCATCGTCATAGTCGGGGCTGTTCTTGATGGCGTGATCGAAGATGGTGGGGTTGGACGTGAGCCCCGTGACCGAAAACTCCTGGATGTAACGACGCAGCGTGCCGCTGGTCAGCAGGCCGCGTGTGATGTTGTCGAGCCAGAGGCTCTGGCCCATGTCGTGGAGTGTTCGTGTGGCTTTCATGATTTGATCTCCTCGGGCTTGGGGTTATGCCAGGGACCATCCGCGGCGATCAGGGCGTCGGCCTCTTTCGGTCCCCAACTGCCGCGCTTGTAGGGCCGGCTTCGATGGTGGCTTTGCAGCACGGGCTCGACCACCTCCCAGGCGGCCTCAACCGCGTCCTCACGGGTGAACAACGCACCATCGCCGGCCATGGCGTCGCCCAGTAGTCGTTCGTAGGGCGACTCCGCCCCCGTCTCTTCCTCAATCAGGTGCAGTTCCCGCTGGTCGCCGATGAACTCCTTGCCCGGGTGCTTGACGCGAGCGGCCAGCGCGACCGCGGAACTGGGCGAGAGCCGGAACCGCAGGTAGTTGGCCCGGCCGGTCACCGGCGCGGAGTCGGCAAACAGCGCCTGCGGCGGCGGCTTCAACTCCACCAGGACCTCGTGCGCCGTGTCGGCCAGGCATTTGCCGGAACGCAGATACCAAGGCACACCCTGCCAGCGCCAGGAATCGATGAACAGCCGCAGGGCACAAAATGTCTCAACGTCGGAGTTCGTCGCGACGTTCGCTTCCTGCCGATAGCCCACGTACTGGCCGCGCACCAGGTCCGCGGGCGCCAGGGGGCGCATGGCCTGGAAGACCTTGGCTTTCTCCACATGCACGGCCCGGTAGCCGCGGTAGGCCGGCGGCTCCATGGCCAGCAGCGAGACAACCTGAAACAGGTGGTTCTGTATCACGTCGCGCAGGCACCCAGCCGACTCGTAGAACGCGCCGCGGTTGCCCACGCCGAAATTCTCGGACAGCGTGATCTGCACGCTGGCCACGTAGTTGCGGTTCCAGATCGGCTCGAGAAACGAATTGGCAAAGCGAAAATAGAGGATGTTCATGATCGCTTCCTTGCCGAGGAAGTGATCGATGCGGAAGATCGAATCCTCCGGGAAAACCGACATTGCCACGAGGTTGAGCTCGCGAGCCGACGCCAGATCGCGGCCGAATGGCTTCTCGACGATCACGCGTGCCTGATCGGCCAGACCCGCGGCGCCGAGCCCGCTGATCACGGTCGGGAACAGCGACGGCGGGATGGCCAGATAGTGTGCCGGCCGATGGGCCTGACCGAGTGCTTGTTTGATCTTGGTGAACGTGCTCGCGTCGTTATAGTCCCCGCTTACGTAACTGAGGGTGGATAGAAAGCCGCTGAAGGCACGCTCGTCGTCGATTCCACCCGCGAGCTTGATGCTATCCTTCACGCGATCGCGCAATTGCTCCAGGCTCCACTGGGGTGCCGCGACGCCGACCACCGGAACCTTCAACTCGCCTCGTTTTGCCAGCGCATAGAGCGATGGGAAAATCTTCTTGTGCGCCAGATCGCCTGTGACGCCGAAGAGCACGAGCGCGTCCGACCGGGTGGGGGTCATGAGGCACCTCCGCTCGAGGCGGCCTTTTCGACGTGCCCGCCGAAGGCGTAGCGCATCGCGGAGAGCACCTTGTCCGCGAAATCGGCCTCGCCGCGCGAGCTGAAACGATCGTAGAGCGCGGCGGTAATCACCGGCGCCGGGGCCGACTCATCAATGGCCGCCATGACCGTCCAGCGGCCCTCTCCCGAATCTGAAACCCGGCCTTTGAAGTCCGCCAGGTCCGGGCTGCCCAGGAGTGCCTGGGCGGTCAGGTCCAGAAGCCACGAGGCAACTACGCTTCCCCGACGCCAGACCTCGGCGATATCTGCCAGATTCAGGTCGTACTGGTAATGCTCCGGGTGGCGCAGCGGCGTGGTCTCCGCATCGGCGGTCTGCTGCCGCTTGCCGGCGTTGGCGTGATGGAGAATGTTCATGCCCTCGGCGTAGGCGGCCATGAGGCCGTACTCGATCCCGTTGTGAACCATCTTGACGAAGTGCCCGGCGCCGGCGGGACCGCAGTGCAGATACCCATGCTCCGCCGTGCCGCCGGTCTTTTCCCGGCCCGGTGTCCGAGTCGCTGTCCCCATACCCGGGGCGAGGGATGCGAAGATCGGATCGAGGCGTTTCACGGCCACTTCGTCGCCGCCGATCATCAGGCAGTAACCACGTTCCATTCCCCAGACCCCACCGCTGGTCCCGACATCAAGGTAGTGAAGGCCCTTCGGTTTCAGCTCCGCGTCACGTCGGATGTCGTCGTGGTAGTAGGAATTGCCCCCGTCGATGACCACGTCGTCGCGGTCTAGGAGCGGAACGAGGGCGTTCAATGTTTGTTCAACGACGGCTGCCGGCACCATCATCCAGACGGCCCGCGGTTTTGTGAGCTTGCGCGAGAAATCCTCGAGCGATATTGTGCCGACCGCCCCCTCGTTGACCAGTGCGCTGACGGCTTGAGGATGGAGGTCGTAAACGACGCACTGGTGTCCCGCCCGCAGCAGGCGCTGCACCATGTTGTTGCCCATGCGACCCAGTCCAATCATACCGATTTCCATGTCATCTTCCTTTGTGTGGTCGCCAGAACCCGACACCGGATCATAGGGAGGCCGGCGGGCCGGCTCCAACGCATGGCGCGCTCTGGAGGCTGACACGAACAGACGCGGGTGCTATTCGGGCGGGCCAGGTATTCGCGCGGGCGTCGTCGACTCATCCGGACGCGCGTAGAGTGTGCGGCATCAGGTGTAGAATGGCTTTAGGTCCTTGATCCGAGCGAGGCGCTGTCCTGGTCCCGGAGTCCTCGGCTGTCAGCACCACCGCCTGCGCTTCGACGCCGCGCTGGTGGCACAGGCACGCGCCTCACACAGGCATCGTGACATCTCCGGCGGCGGGCCGGGGGAATAGGCATCGAGCAGGGTTTGGGTCTCGTCCCATGGCAGGGGGTATGCGCGGGCGGGGTCGCAGAGGTCGCGCAGGCGCAGGGCCAGACAGGTTTGCGACGGACCCTTGAGAATGCGGGCGAGCCGCTGGCGAATCTCGTCCATCCCCAACTCGAATACATTTCCGAAAGACGCCGGGGCGAAGTCACAGGGAAAGACCTCTCCGTCGGTGGAAATATACACAAATGAAAATCCCGCCTGGCATCCAAGGCAGCCGGGGCTTTCCAGATGGGACATACTGGACACTTTGGGAAATGTCGCATCGCGGGCCGATCGCCGATGCAGCTCGGCCAGCAGCAGGCGCGTGCCCCCATCGGCAGCGACGTAGCCGGGCCGAGTGCCGACCGGAACCGGTTCCAGAAGCATCACCTCATGTACGCCGAGGCTCTGACACAGTTGGAGGTACAGATCCATCTCGCCTGGACGCAGCAGGCCCGGTGTGGCCACCGCCTGGGCGGCGGTGTAGAGTCCGGCGTCGAGACACTGCCGGATTGTCTTCACGGCGCAGTCGAACGCGCCCGCCTGTGAGCGAATCCGGTCATGCTCGCCGGGCGACGCGTGATCGAGGCTCACGAAGACGGCGGCCAGGCCGGCGGAGGCAAGCTCCCGTGCCCGGGCTGGGCTCATGCTTTGGCCGGACGTGAAGAGCAGGGGCGACATTTCCGGCCCGCAGTGTTCGACAAGCTGCGGCAGGTCGTCACGCAGCAGCGGCTCGCCGCCGGTCAGGGCGATGCGGGCCGTGCCGGCGCGACGCAGGTCGTCGATCAGCCTCCGCATGTCGGCAAGCGGTCGGTCTTGTGGGCGCCGGCCGATGTTGGAGCACCATGTGCAGCCATAGGCACAACGATCGGTGACCGACACATGGGCCAGCAGCGGGACCCATTCGCCACGCGACATTCGGCGCAGGCCCGCCAGGTAGCGGCGATAGCTTTCGCCGCCCACGGGCGGCGTATAGGCGTTGATGTCGGCCACGCCATGCCGCCAGGTTGGCCGCGTCTGTGCCAGGTAGCGGAGGAACGCCAGCGACTCACCCGGCCGGAAGGACCATGCTTCGCGATAGCGCATGGTGCGGAGGACGACTCTGAGGCGATCGAGCCAGAGCATCAGAGTTCCCTCCCCAGGACGGTCTTGCGGATGGCCGCGCCTGCCGCCGCGGTGTAGGAAGGGTAGGCCGTCAGCACCTTGTCCAGGGCATCCAACAGTCGCTCAATGTCGTTGGCGGAAATCACCAGCGGCGGTTCGATCCGCAGCACGGTCGGGGCGAGCCCGCAGGTTTGCGTGATGAACCCGTGATCGCGCAAGAGAACCGCGGCCACCACCTGCGCAAAGAGCTGACTTCTGGCCCAACGGGGTATGACGGCGCCGAGGAGCCCGCCGGCGGGGTGAAATTCGATGCCGGCGAGCAGCCCGCATCCGCGCACCTCTTTGATGATGGTGTGTCTGGCAGCGAGCCCACGCAGTCCGTCGAGCAGAGTCGTGCCAAGGTCGCGAGCACGGGCTGGCAGTTGTTCTTCCTCCACGATACGCAGTGTCTCCAGCCCAGTGACCATCGCCAGGCGGCCACCGGAGAATGTGGCCGTGCAGAGATTGCACCGGGCGGGCCCGGAGAACGCCTTGGCCCAGACGGCGGCCGTCATCAAGCAGGCGGCAACCGGCACCATTCCGCCACTGAGCGCCTTGCCTACGAGCAGGATGTCCGGCAGTACGCGGTCAAATGGTGTGGCGAAAAGGGTTCCGGTGCGGCCCAGTCCGGTCTGGATCTCATCGACGACCATGAGGGCACCGGACTTGGTGCAGATATCGCGAACAGCGGAGAAGTATTCGGCGGATGGCAGGCGAATGCCGCCTTCTCCCTGGATCGGTTCGACGAAGAACGCGGCCGGTTTGTGTTGGCGGCAGACCAGCTCCAATGCCGTGGCGTCGCCGAAGGGTACGTGGATGACGTCGGCCAACAGCGGGCCGAATCCCCGTTTATGTTCCGTATCTCCCATCAGCGAGAGCGCGCCGGTCGAGACGCCGTGCCAGGCGCCGGTACAGGCGACCAGCGGATTTCGGCCGGTGGCCGCTCGCGCCGCCTTGATGGCGGCCTCGACGGCTTCGCCGCCGCCTGACGTGAAAACCGTCCTGCACAGTTCCGGATGCGTTGCCCGGTTGAGTGCTTGCGCCAGCAGCGCAACCTCGGGCGACGCGTCGATGTTCAGCATCGACGGCCGGGGCGAGTCGATCGCCTCATGGAGACGCCGTATCAATCGTGGGTGATTGTGGCTCGCATTGTGTACGCCGAAGCCGGCCAGAAAATCGGTGTATTGCCGCCCGGCCTCATCCCGCAACCAGGCCCCCTGTGCCCAGGTGAAATGGCGGCCGTAATCGAACGATTCCAGGAGCCCCACATAGTCCGGGTTGACGAATTTCCGCCACAATTCGTGGACGCCCTCTCGAGTCCAGCCGTCGGATGCCATGGGAACGGCCTCTTCCGTAAGAGTTCAGGGAACGGGTTTCGTCGTCGGTTTCATGGTCGGCAGTGTGGCCGGCGCTGGCGTAGTCGCGAGCGTGTCGAGCAATACGAGCAACTCGCTCTCGTCCAGCTTGCCGGATTTGTCCTTGTCGGCACGATCGAACGCCTGGTCGGCGGTCGCGAGCAGTTGGGCCAGCGTGACGTGGCCAGCTTTGCCCGTGTCCGCGGCACGCAGGATCGCCCCGGCCCATGGCGCGGCCGTGCCCGCGGTCCGGTTGCCACCGAAGAGGTTTCCGATGCCACCTCCGCCACCTCCGCGACGCTGCGGGTCGGCCGTCGGCGTCGCCCGGGCCAGAGCCAGGGTCAGCCGCGTCTCGTCGAGCCACTGGTGGTTGCCCGTGTCGGCGGCGGCGAAGAACGTCGTCACCGCGGCGTCCATTTCCGCCCGGGTCAGTTTTCGGTCGTAGTTGCCGTCCGCGCCGCGCATCACGGCCGACGCAAAGAGCGGCAGGCTGCCGAAGGCGGCCGGTGCCTTCAGGCCTCCTGGTGGCACCGCGGGCAGGTCCAGCGACCGGCGTCCACCCGGCGTGTATCCATCCGTCTCACCGGCCAGTTGAGCCCTGACAGCCTCGGTTCGCCGGGTGATGAAGGTCTTCAGCGGAATGGCCGGCAGACCCTGCCAGCCCATCCACTGGGTCACGGGTCGGGGTGGGATATTCATGGCGGGTTGCGTGGCGGGGTTCGTGGTGGGCTTGACGAACCGAACCCGCCACGCGGCATCGGCGGCCGCGTCAGCTTTGGCAAGCACCGTCTGCAGCGCGTCGATCCTGGCGGACAGCCGTTCGCTCTGGAAATAGCCGGCCAGGAAATCCCGGACATGCTTGAGGTACAGTTCCCGGTACTGGGGCATCGCCAGAATGCGATCGATGATCTTCGCCTCGCCGGTGTGCGGACGGATCAGGCTGAGGTGCAGCGCGGGCTCCACGGGCGCGGCCGACGTGAAGTTGGCGAAGGCCAGGTTCAGATCCCACGGCAGGAAGGAGATCCGCTTGTCGTCAGGATTGAGGTAGAGGTAGAAGTTGTGGCCGGTGTAGAAGATCGTATCCAGATTGGACAAGACGACCTCGACCGTCATCCAGCGGAGGAACTCGTCCACATCGAGATAGTCGGCGATTTCCTTGCGGAAGCTGTCGTCGTCGGCGTAGTTGACGAGCTTGATGAAGTCGATCGTGCGCCGAGCGCTCTTGGGCGTCGGCTCAGTCCGGGAGTTGTAGTACGTCTCGTAGTTCTCCCATTGCTCGCCCAGGTACGGCAGGCCGCGGATGGACCACGGTTTGAGCATCAGGCCCTTGGCCGAGTCGAAATGCTCCTTGAGGAACGCCTTGGAGTCGAGTTCCTCAATCAGGGTGTACAGGCCGAGGTACTCGTGATCGAGGCGGCCTTCGATGGTCAGATAGACCAGCGCGAAGGTGGTGCGCGGCGCGGGCACGCCCATGTCGCGGAACGCCTCGTAGGCGATGGTCTCGCGGAGAAACGAGGGGTCGTAGGCGTTGTTGTTCAGATAGAATCCGTTCAGGCCGTGAAGTTTCTGGCCATCGACGAAGTGCTTGAAATTCACTTTGAACGGCCGCTTGTAACCGGAATTCGCACCCCAGTTGTAGGAGGAGTTGCCGCGCTGGCGCAAGCCAACGTCCTTGAGGGCGATGCCGTCGCACTCGAAGGATGCCTTCACGTAGGCGAATTCCATGCCGTAAAAATTGGGTTCGAGCCGCTCGCCTTCGGGGCGGGTGGTCGGTTGGGTGACAGGGGAGGTCACGGCGACGTTCAGTACGGGCACGGTGGATGGCTGTGTGGACGGGCGCGGTATGGCGCTGGCGACCAGGAGTTGGCGGTTCTGTCCGACGCGGATCGGCTGCATCATTTGCCATTGCTGTGCCGTGATGCGGAGGTTGATCGTGTGGACGCGGTCGGTGGTCCAGAACTGCGTGGCCTGCGGGATTTCC
>JANYKD010000223.1 GCA_025361735.1 Phycisphaerales bacterium | reverse complement strand
CCAGGATGACGCAGACGACGACGAGGCCGGCGCCGATGAGCTTGTTCGGCTCGGCCGCGCCCGGGAGACTGCTCTTGATGCCGGCGAGGTTGAAGTTGAGCACCACGCCGAGCGAGAGCATCGCCACCATGTTCATGACCTTGACCATCGGGTTGATGGCCGGGCCGGCGGTGTCCTTCAGGGGATCGCCGACCGTGTCACCGGTGACAGCAGCCTTGTGACGCTCGGAACCCTTGCCGAGGTTGTTCTCGGGCTGACGGGGTTCGTCTTCGATCATCTTCTTGGCATTGTCCCAGGCGCCACCGGCATTGGCCATGAACACACCGAGCAGAACGCCCGATGCAACCATGCCAGCCAGGAAACCGCCGAGGGCGTAGGGGCCAAGCAGGAGGCCGACCAGGATCGGCGAGATCACGCCGAGGAGGGCCGGGCCGATCAGTTCGGACTGGGCAGCGCTGGTGCAGATGTCCACGACGCGGCCGTAGTTGGGCTTCTTGGTGCCGGCCCAGATTTCCTTATCACGGAACTGGATGCGGCATTCCTTGATGATGTAGAACGCGGCGCGACCGACGGCGCGGATCAGCATGGAGCTGAAGAGGAAGGGAACGGCCGCACCAATGAGCAGGCCGACGAGGACCATGGGGTCGGCGACGGTGAGCTTGGCGGCGAAGGCCTGGTACTGCTTCTCGGTCATTTCCATGATCTTCTCTTCCGAACCCATCGCCAGGGTGGCGATGAAGGAAGCGAACATGGAGACGGCGGCGATAACCGCGGAACCGATGGCGATACCCTTGGTCTCGGCCTTGGTGGTGTTACCGACGGCGTCGAGGTCGGACAGGATCTGACGGGCCTTCTTGTACTTCTCTTCGCCCATCTCGGCCTTGTCGTAACCCATTTCGCCGATGCCGTTGGCATTGTCAGCGACCGGGCCGAACACGTCCATGGAGATGGTGTTGCCGGTGAGGGTCAGCATTCCGATGCCGGCCATGGCGACGCCGTAGGCGATGAACACAGCGGTCGTGCCTGCGAAGCAGAACACGGAGAGCATGATGGCGGCGGCGAGGACGATCGTCATCATGACGGCCGACTCGTAACCGACAGCGAAGCCCTGGATGATGTTGGTGGCGTGGCCGGTCTGACAGGCCTTGGCCAGGCTCTTCACGGGGTTGAAGCTGGTGTGGGTGTAGTAGCTGGTGAGCTTGTTCAGCATGATCGCCAGCACGATGCCGATGAAGCAGGTCATGATCGGGCGGATGTCAGCGCCGCCGACGATGAACCAGTGGTTCAGCATGTCGAGCTTGCCATCAACCAGGAAGCCGGCTTCAGCCTGCGGATAGTTCTTGAAGTACGCGGTGTCGAACTTGAGATAGAACAAGCCAAGCACGACAAAGCCAACGACGGAGATGACGGAGCCGATCCAGAAGCCGCGGTGCACGCTGTGCAGGGCGGTGTCGGAGGTGTCATTGGGGCCGGCCTTGACGGTGTAGGTGCTGATGATCGAACCGAGGACGCCGATGCCGCGGACGAGCAGGGGGAAGAGCACGCCCTTGTGGCCGTAGGAGGCCATGCCCAGAATCATGGCGGCGACGATCGTCACTTCATAGGACTCGAAGATGTCAGCGGCCATACCGGCGCAGTCGCCGACGTTGTCACCGACGTTGTCGGCGATGGTGGCGGCGTTACGCGGGTCATCTTCGGGGATGTCTGCTTCAACCTTGCCGACGAGGTCGGCGCCGACGTCAGCGGCCTTGGTGTAGATGCCACCACCGACGCGCATGAACAGGGCGAGGAGGGTGCCGCCGAAGCCGAAGCCCAGCAGGGCCTCGTAGGCCTGTTCGCCGTAGATCAGGAAGATACAGGTGCCACCGAGCAGGCCGAGGCCGTCGGTGAGCATGCCGGCGACGGTGCCGGTGCGGTAGCCGAGCTGCATGGCCTCGCCGTAGCTGTGGCGGGCGGCAGCGGCGACGCGGAGGTTGCCGGCGGTCGCCAGGCGCATGCCGACGAAACCGACGGACCAGGAGAAGACGGCACCGACCAGGAATGCGCCGGCGCGCCCGAAGGCGAACGCGGGGTTCTGGTACTTGGTGAAGTAGAGGGCGACAGTGATGATGGCGATCAACGGGCCGATCTTGCGGAACTGCGCGCCGAGGTAGGCGTTGGCGCCTTCACGGACGGCGGCCGCGATTTCCTGCATTTTCTTCGTGCCCTGGTCGGCGGCGAGCACCAGCTTCATGAGCCAGACCGCATAGAGCAGGCCGACGATGGCGAGAATCAGCACGATGATCAGGCCGGTCTTCTCCATCGTGTTGAACTTGTCGCTGTTGAAGGGCTCGAACCAGACGACCGCTTGATGTACCTCACCGGCTTTGTGCGGCTCAACCGCCTTCATGACCTCGCCCGCTTTCACAGGCGCGTCGGCCGCGAGGGCGGATCTGCCGAGCAGTCCTCCCACGAATAGAAAACCCAGGAGCACGAGCAAGCTCGTACTCCACCTGTTGGACTTTGACGATGACTCTCTCATAGCACGAACCTCGATGAAGAAGGGCCTCTAATGTGTCCGACAGCCTGCTGCAGACGGTCCTGTGCCGCGTGCTTCCATGCATGTGGCGCCGTATGCGAACCGGCTTCCGTATTTTAATCGGACAACTCCATCCGATTATGCGGGAAAACAGTCCCAATTGCAAGATATGGGATAAAAAGCGCCGCGCGAATTTCCAAGCGCTTGTCAGAGAATGAGTTACAATCGGCCGGAGGCTGTCGCGGGTGCCAGACGCCTCAATCGTGGCCGATCACTATTTCAGCAGCGTCAGCCGGATATCGGCACGAGACAGGTAGGCCTGATACTCCTCGACATCCACGGAGAGGTGGAACTTGATCCGTTTGGATTCGGCTACGACCTCTGCGGCCAGCGACGGGTAGATGGCCGGGTCTGCCTGCCACAACTGCTGTTTGGTCAAGACTTTCCCAACTTTTGCCTGTGTGAACCTGGGGTAGACTTTCTCGGTGACGTAGTCATCCACGTACCGGAAAAGCATGATCCGGTAGAACTGGTCCCTTGCCAGTTCATAGGACTTCTTCGCCGATTGCCGCAATGCCACCGCCGACTCGCCGGTCTTGAGCGGAATGAGCTTTGCTTCCGACGCCAGCAGTCGCAGATAGTCGCGTTCGCCGTCCGCCATGTCGGACAGAGCCTGCATCTCCTCAAGGTGCGACTGAAACGTCGAGGTCTCCGACGCGAACATCGCCTCGGCGATGTGCCGTCGGTATTCGACAAGCGATCGATTGGCAAGGTCGTGCGCTCGGGCGAAATCGAAGAGGGCCTGCTCGACGTTTTGCCGTGTCTTTGCCGCGTCGCCGGGGAACGGCGTTCCGATGGCGACATCGGCCGTTACGGCTTCGAGGCCGGCTCGTGCTTCCGGGGTCTTGCGACTCAGGGCCGCACACTCGAGTCGAAGCGCCTCTTCATTCTCGCTGTCGGCCCAGTACCGCAGGGCGATGGCGGCCCGGCTGTCCAGCACCGAGTCCGAGAGTTGCGCATGCCGCTGAGTTGTTGCCCGCATCAGCGCCCCGGCGCGCCTGTAGTAGTTGTATGACATTGCCAGCGGCGGCACACCGTACGGAAAACCGTCGGCCTTTGAGAACGGCTCCAGGAACTGAAGTTCCGCGCCGCTGTACTCGCCCAGCGGAATGGCCAGTCTCGGCGTCAGAAGTTCCGGCTTGATCCGGCCTTCAGGCGTCAGCAACGACTCATGTCGCTGCCGGATCACGGTCGATCCCGCTGTCTGAACCGAGCGGCGATTGGACGCCTTGGTTTCCTCCATCATGCGTTCGGTGAATACCCGCTTTTCGGCGCTCTGGCCGAGTTTATTGAAATAGACCTCGGCGATCGAAGTCAGAATGTTGATGTTATCCGGCCGCTCGGCATCGACGCGGTGCGCGTAGTCCAGCGCATCCAGGATGGTCGCGTACTTGTTCGGAATCGAGGTCATCTGCACGGACAGGTTGTACGCCTTGTTCCAGATCTGGAAGATATGCACCTGGTCGAACTCCGGCTGCAGCATCCGGATCAGTTCGATCATGGTGTCGACATTCTGAAGGTCACGATCCACTTTCTGTGTTTCGACATTGATCCAGAGTGCCATGACCAGCGGCCCGCGCAGACCGCCGAGAATCAGCCCCATGGTGAAACTGTCCAGCCCGGAAAGCCGCGAGAGCGACGCCTGTTGCTGCACGATCTGTCCGCGCCTGCCGCGAACCACGCTCTGGAGCAGACCGCTGAGCGCCAGCGCCAGCGCGAGCATCATCACGATGGGCGTTCTGCCGCGCTTCATGGCGCCACCTCCTTGTAGCGGAGGAATATCCAGCCCATGACCAGCATCGGAATGCCGTGGAAGAAAGTCACCCGCAGGGCGCCAAGCAGTGACGCCATCGACACCGCGACCCCACGGTTCATTTCCTCCATCGCGGAGAACTGCGACAGGTCCGGCAGCAGGGGGGCCACGGCGCTGGTCACGCGGGCCAGGCCGTCAACCGACCTGGACACGGCTGCGCTCACCTCGGGACTGGCGCCGCGGAACAGGTCGGATACAACCTGGTTGCCCACGCCCGGTTTGGCCATATCTCCCAGTTCCTGCACGCACCAGCGTCCGGCCAGGATCAAGAGCGTCAGCACGATGGCGATCGGCCAGGACAGGAAAGTCGAGCAGAATACCGCCACGATCACGACCAGGAGCGACATCAGCCACAGTACCGCCATGCTCTTCAGCAGGTTCAGCGCAAAGCTCTGGTCCGCCGCCACCAGCTTCAGCGATGCATCCCTGCCCTGGCGAAGACTGATGAAATTGGGCGAGGTACATCGCATGATCACGTCGAAATCGCCGCCTTCAACACCGGCGGCCGGAACATCGAAATAGAGCGGACGGTTGTTTTCCGGATAGACGCGGATCTCCGGGGTGATGTGCCCTGTCTTGTGATTGCGAAAGGTCAGTCCCAGTTCCGTCGCCTGATCCTCGGCGGTGTAGTCTTCCCGGTCCATTTCCGTGAACACCCGCAATTCGAACTGATAGTTCTGATGTCCGGCCGGTACGGCAGCGTCGTGGAACTCGTACATCGCAACGCGCCGGATACCGCCTCGCTGGCCACGGAGCCGCGGACCATACTGCCCCGTGGGACCGACATATTGGGCGCCACGCGACGGCGAGAGTTTCAGGCTGTTGTCCGGCGACTCCAGTTGCATTCCCTTGGGCGCCAGTCCGTACTCGTAAGCCTTGTTCAATCCGGTGATCCCGATCTGCACGTCGTTGACCCCGTCTGAAGGCAGCCACCGAATCAGATTCTCCGGCGAAATGTAGATGAGGTAGAGCACCACGAGACCGCGCTCGTTTGACTGCACTACCCGAACCTCCTGCAGCAGATCGGTCTGTGCGGTCAAATCCATCAGAACCCGGCCATTTGCGCGCAGATCAATGGTTGCACGCGGTGGGTTGATTTCAGCCGGCTGCGTCGATGGCTGTGTAGCGGGGGTGACGCGTCGGGCGGGAATGAGCGCTTTGATCCACAAACCGCCCGGATACCCTTTTGCGGCCAGGCCAGGACCTTGTGCAGCGGGCGCCACGGGAGGCGGGATCAGTGACCCATCCACCTGGAAGGGGACCACGATCGACCCTTCGCCACCCAGTTTCGGGTCGGCCGGAATCCACCAGTCATCCGGTCCCGTCGGCTCAGCCGCCAGAAATGACAGTCGCTGCGGTGTGCCGAAAACGCGCGAATGCAACGTTCCGTGGCGACTGTAATACTCCGCTGTCACCCGGCTGGTCAGAGGTATGTCGTTGCTGTCAAGCTGCGCGCGGATGACCGTTCGTGCCCGGTGATCGAGCCAGTTCAGATAGGCGAGCGAGAATACGCCCATGATGAGCAATATCCAGAACGACACCGCGGCAAAGCCCATGACTTTGCCCAGAACGATCTCCAGCCGCGTCACGGGCTTGGTCGTCACCGTATAGATGACGCGGTTCTCGATTTCGCGCGGGAGGTTCGTGCAGGCCACCATGATGATGACCACGGTCACCACCAACCCGGCCGCGAAAAGACAGACATTGGTCGTTTGCCGGATCGCATCCTGCGCGTCGTCGGCCTTCTGGAAATGCGACACGACGATCACGGCCAGGATCACCAATGGGGTGATCAGCAGCACACCCCGGCGTTTGGACTGAGTGAAGCAGACGGAGGCGATTGCCGTGGCTCGCGTCAGACTGAACCGGATTAGGTCCTTGAACCCCAGCAGCAGCCCCGCCAGCAGAACGAGCGACGGTAACGCGATAGCCAGCGTCAGCCACCCCTCGGCGAGTATCGGATTGGAAATGCCCTGCATCATGGCGGCTCAGACCCTGGTGGCCGGGGTGTTTTCGCGAACCACACGTATGAAAAGATCTTCCAGAGTTGTCGTCGGGTGGGTGACGGCGGTCTCGGTGGCGCCATTGCGGTCCAGCCACTGCCGCAACTCGACCACTTGTTCTGCCGTGAGTCCCTTGGTTGAGATGTTGGTCACGTCCTTGAGCTCGATCAGATCCTTGACGTGCCCCAGCGTCTGCATCTTCCCACCGTAAAGAATGGTAATCCGGTCGCAGACATCCTGAACGTCGGCCAGCAGATGGGAGCAGAGCAGCACGGTCTTACCCTGCTTCTTCAGCGAGAGGATCAGATCCTTCATCTCTCGCGTGCCGATAGGGTCCAGGCCGGTCGTCGGCTCATCCAGCAGAATAAGATCGGGGTTGTTGATCAGAGCCTGGGCCAAGCCGATTCGCCGGGCCATCCCCTTGGAATACTCCCGCAGTTTCCGCTTGCGGGCCTTCTCATTCAGTCCCACGATGTCCAGCAGTTCGGGCACGCGGCGCTTCAGTTCCCGTCGTGGAATGCGGAAAAGCCGGCCGTAGAAGTGCAGCGTCTCTTCGCCGTTCAGGAACCGATACAGGTACGATTCTTCGGGCAGAAACCCGATGCGCTCGTTGATTCGCGAAGAACCCGCCGGCTCCCCAAGCACATGGGCGCCGCCCATCGTGGGGAAGATCAGCCCGAGCAGCAGTTTGATGGTCGTGGATTTGCCCGAGCCATTGGGACCGAGCAACCCGAAGACCTCCCCCTTCTGGATGGTCAGGTTGAGGTCGTCCAAGGCCGTGACCTTGGGCCGGCCCCAGAAGTCCTTGTAGACCTTGGTCAGGTGCTGTGTATGAACGACATGATCAGTTGGCAAGCTCATGGGAGCCTTAGACCCTAACCACAGGCGCGATTAAAGGCAAGACGCGTCACACGGCATTCACATGCTTCCAACACCCCCTGGTGTCCGCGGCCGATCAGGTCAGGCGCGGCGGACCCTTGCGAACGCGGCGGCGACGCTTCTCGCTGGGCTTCTCGTAGTAGGCCACTCGCTTGATGTCCTTGGTCAGGCCTTCCTTTTCGCACAGCTTCTTGAAGCGCCGAACCATCTGTTCGGCGGTCTCGTTGCCGCGTAGCTTCACTTTGATCATGTTTCGCAAATCCTTCCGGGCAGTTCTTGTATGAACGACGCATCGGCGAGGCGCACGCACCTCGGCCGCAGAAGAGGTAATGTAAACGCCCAGCCCGGAAACTGCAAGTTGCCTTCTGAAAGCATTGCGTTCTGGCGCGGCAATTCCTTCGGGAGCGACGGCAGCCTGTTCGGAGTACCGCCTTCATTCGGGGCATTGCGAAACACCGCAAGGCAACAAGTCGCCAGCGTCGGCGAACGAAACACCGGATCAGAGGTCGATTGATCGCCTGGTCCAAGCTATCGCGGCGGCATTGGCTGGCACAAACGGACAAGGCTCGGCACCTGTTGGCACCGAGCCTTGCGAAAAGCGGGCGAAGGGGTTCGAACCCTCGACATTCACGTTGGCAACGTGACGCTCTACCACTGAGCTACGCCCGCGCTACCGGGATCGGAATATTAGCAAACCCTTTCAGGTTTGCAAGCCCTGTGCGCG
>JANYKD010000307.1 GCA_025361735.1 Phycisphaerales bacterium | reverse complement strand
GGATCGCGCCGGGATAGTTGGACGATGAGGCGTACCAGAACGCGGTGACCGGGGACAGCGAGAGCAGGATGAGCGTCAGCGCCGCCTGCGTGGCCGCCAGTGCCCGCAATACACGAGGGAAATCATCGCGCAGTCCAAAGAGCGTATTGATGACGAAGAAACTCGGCAGGCTGATGGCGAATGTCGCGCCGAGCAGGAGCGGAACCTTCAGCGCGGAATAGAACACCTGCAACAGCCGGCCGCCGGTCACGCCGCCGAAAGCACCCATGACTGCACCGTGGAGCAATCCGCAGGCGACACCGATGACGACCAGTACGGGTAGAGCGATGCCGTCGCGGGTCGGCGACGCAATGACGTCCGCGCGCAGGATGCGGTCGGCATGGCTCAACAGGCGGCTCATGGGTTCACCAGCCCATCAGGGAAAACAGCGCGCGAAAGACCGCCTCGAAGAAATTCGATCCGCGCGGGCGGAAGAATGTGAACGCGACATTCGGATTACCGATGAACGGACGCAGCACCCAGCCCATCTGCGCTCCGACGACTCCGAAGAGCAAGATCCAGATGCGGAAGACCACACGGACTTGCGAGCCCATCGGCCGGGAATCCAGTTGGTCGAGTGCGCTTTCACTCAGGACCAGTGGCGGTGCGTCGTGCTGCGGATCGACCGGGATTGCCGGCAGGGGCGGCAGGGGCGGCGGCGTCTGCGAAATCGTCAGCCGATGCAGCGTGCGCAGCAGGAACAGCAGCCCCAGCAGGCCGGACAGGGCGAACACCGCGACGTTCATGAGCACGACAAACGAATAGCTCTTGGAACTGAGCGAGAAGAATGCCACGATCGTGCCGAAGGATGCTAGCACGGCCAGCATCACCGACATGGCCGCCACCAGCAGGCGCAGCATCGACAGCAGGCTGAGCCGCGATCCGACCAGGGCATTGAAGACATAGAGCGATGGGAACGTGACCAGCAGGGTCAGAAAGAAAAGCGCCGGCACCTTGACCGTGGTCGCCAGCATCTGCCAGTACGATGTTCCGCCGGAGGCGATCACCGAGAAAAGCCCCATGCACAGGCCATAGACCATGCCCAGCACGAGCAGGGCTCCGGAAAGTTGCCGCACCGACAGGTCGATGACGCCATCGCGCAAGGCGGACAGGCGCGTGGTTTCGCCGCGAAGAATCCGATCCAGTTGCCGAAGTGATGCGAGCATGTGTCTGGCTCCCCAAAGGTTCCGCAATGGCGCGGCCACCACCGCGTCCTGATTTGCCTGTAATGCAAAGAGTATACCACCCGTCATCTGCCACAACAGACCATTACAGCGAATCGGCGATGTTTTCGCGGCGACAGAATGACGCGACTGCGACGCGTGTGCGCGGGACAGTCTGCCCTGGCACAAGCGGCCCGGATTGGTGCGGATTGGGCTAATCAAGTGGGGCCAGCGACACGCTGGCCCTACTTCGCACGGGTCATCGTCCGCCAACGACCAGTTCCACGCAACGAGTGAAAAGGGCGGAGCGGCTCAGCCCGTTCTTCTTCGCCCAGAGGTCCGCCCGGTGAAGCAGTGAGGGTTCCACGCTGACGAGCACGTTCTTGGCACCGACACCGCCCAGTTTCGGACGCCCTCGGCCGCGCTTCGCCTCATACTCAGTCTTCGATGGCTCTGCCAGCAAGCGCAATCGCTCCGCCTTTGTCAGCGGCCGCGTCAATTCATCGAGACGCGAGCCGAGCGAGTCCAGTTCCTCGAATGCCGCCTGCCTCTCTGTGTCAGTCAGAATCTCCCAATTCTTCTGCTGTAGTTTGCTGAATTTTGGTTTGCTCATGTGGTATTCCTCAGTGAACAGGCATCGCGTGAATCGGGTAGATCTGCAGCCATTCGGTATTGTCTTTTACTACAACCACCTGGACTCTGTCGCCGCCAGGCAACCGCCCCCGGATGAGATACCTGTTACCCATTCGCTTCGGGTATTGCGCATCGGGGTGGCGGATGATGTACTCCACGTCAGATGGCTCCAGGCCATGCTTCGCACAATGGACGAGATTCCAATCGTTCCAACGAACCACGGCCTTCGCGAAGGGGTTTCTCACCGATAATAAGTATATAGTATATTCGGCGGAGATTCAAGCCACGAATGGGCTGTCTTAGCGGACGCGGGGCGGCCTGCCCACGAAGCTTCGCATCCGCGGAATCGCACCTTGGACAAGGTCAACGAGATTCGTTTGGCTGGCTCCGACGGCTTCTGAGGATGCGACACGCAACAGCGTATCGCTCGCATCTCAGCCTTTCGTTTCGCCATCGTACGGTCGAAGCCACGGAGCGAAATCTGGAAACTCACCAGCTTTCACTCGCTGCTCGTCGGGCCACGGATCGGCAGGTGCCTCCGTCCAATTCGCGTATGAAGCCTGGCGCCAAGACAAGGATTCGTCGCGATAGAGGAGCTGGATGAATCGCTCGGAAATCTCTTGGCCCCAAGCAAGAGCTGTCGCCTCGTCGTCGGCATCAATGAGTAGAGCCTTTGAGTCCTCGTCATCCCATCCGTGCTGATTGTTATTGTGGAACTGTCGGGGGCTCTCAAAGCCGAAGATGTAACGGAAAGTGGGCATGGTAATAAAGCCTGATACCTGATCGAATGGGTTCTTTTCGTGGGGCAGCACAGCCTGTCCGGGAGGTCGGAATTTCCACCTTCAGGACCGATTGTCCTGCCGACCACAGCGCAAATCAATCATCTGGTTCCAGTCGACACACCGCTTCTCCTTTGAAGACATCCGATTCCTCATCCCGCAATGCACGGCAAACGATCAACGATCCAACTCGTCGCGGGCCAGCAGGCGAACACATCATCCGTTCGTCTCACTTATGCTTCTCTTTCCACCGCTTCATCAGCTCATACGCTTCCCGCGGCGAAAGGTCGTCCAAGTCCACCACGCGCAGCGCGTCGAGCAGCTCTTTGGCCGGATCGGTGAACAGTTCGAACTGGTTGGGGTCAACGGCTTGTTTCGAACGCCGCAGCGGCGACTGCCCGACATGCTGCACGGCCAGTTGCGACAGCAACTCGCGGGCGCGCTGCAGCACGGGCTTGGGCACGCCGGCCAGGCGGGCGACGTGAATGCCGTAGGACCGGTCCGTTCCGCCCTCGACGATGCGGTGCAGGAAGATCACCTGGTCCTGCCACTCGCGGACGGCCACGTTGAAATTCTTCACGCCCCGGAACTGGCGGGCCAACTCTGTGAGTTCGTGATAGTGCGTCGCGAACAGCGCCCGACAGCGCACGTCCGAGGCGATGTGCTCGGCGATGGCCCACGCCAGCGACAGCCCGTCGAGCGTGCTCGTTCCCCGGCCGATTTCGTCGAGGATCACCAGCGAGCGGTCGCTGGCGTTGTTGAGGATGTTCGCCGTCTCGGTCATCTCCACCATGAACGTCGATTGGCCGCCGTGGATTTCGTCGGATGCGCCGATGCGGGCGAAGAGCCGGTCGGCCACGCCGATGGTGGCCGACTTGGCCGGGACGTACGAGCCGATTTGAGCCAGCAGCACGATCAGCGCCGTCTGGCGAATATAGGTGGATTTACCGGCCATGTTCGGCCCGGTGATCAGCGCCAGGTAGTCGGTCTCACCGAAACGCACATCGTTGGCGACGAACTCTGAACCGAGCGACTGCTCGAGCACGGGATGGCGGCCGTCGATGATCTCCAGTACGCGATCGTCGGTGATCGTCGGCCGGCAATAGCGGCGTTCCTGCGCCAGCGTGGCCAGTCCCGAGAGGCAATCCAGCCGCGCCAGTCCCTCGGCCAGTTCCTGGAATCTCGGCAAGTTTGGCAGAAGCGTCTGCCGCACCTGTTCGAAGAGCCGCTGTTCGAGCAGGATCGATCGATCCTGCGCCGACAATGCCTCTTCCTCGAACTTCTTAAGTTCCTCGGTGATGTAGCGCTCGGCGTTCTTTACCGTCTGTTTGCGAATCCACTGCGCGGGAACCTTGGCGCGGTGGGCGTCGGTCACCTCAATGTAATAGCCGAAGACCTTGTTGTAACCGACCTTCAGCGAAGGAATGGCGGACTCGCCGGAAAGCTGCGCCTGATAGCGAGCCAGCCATTGCTGGCTGTTGGTCACGAGTTCTCGCAGTCGATCCAGCTCGGCGTCGAACTTCTCCGCGATCACGCCCCCTTCGCGCAGATGCGGCGCGGGATCCGGCCGGATAGCGCTGGTGATATACGACCCCTGCTCGTGGCAAAACGTCCGCAGGGGCAACAGTTCGGGCGCGACGTCGGCAGCGCGTTCCAACGCAGCAAGCTGATCAAGCAGCCCCGGCAAGGCGGCCAGGCACCGGCCCAGCGACGCCAGGTCGCGCGGGCTGGCGCGGTTCACCGCGACGCGGGCCACGATGCGCTCGATGTCGCACACCTTGTCCAGATGCTCGATGACCGCCTTCAGTGCCGCCCCGGACTCGAGCAGCGCCGCGATCGCCGTCTGCCGGGCGATGATGTGCTCGGCATCGCGCAACGGCGTGCGGATCCACTGCCGCAGCAGCCGGCCACCCATGCTCGTGCGCGTGCGGTCGATGGCGGACAAAAGCGAGCCCTGCGTCGTGCCCCAGCGCGTGGTGCGGTCGATTTCCAGGCTGCGCCACGAGGCCGGGTCGATGCTCAGATGATCCTCGACCAGGTGCCGGCGCAGTGGCCGTAAGTGCCCCAGCGACGACTTCTGTGTCTCTTCGAGATAGCTGAGAATCGCCGCCGTCGCCAGCACGGCCGGATCGTCATCCGCGAAACCAAATCCCCCGGCCGTGCTCGTTTCCCACTGCTTGTGAATTTGCTCTTTCGCGTGATGCGGAGTGAACTGCCACCCCGGCCGCGTCGTGAGCGCGATGCCGCCGATCGCCTTGATCGACTTGATGATCTCGTGTGGCTGTCCCGTCGGCAATTCCGCCACGAGAATCTCGGCCGGGCGAATGCGGCTGATTTCATCCACGACCTGTCCCTGCGAGCCGGACATGGCGACGCACGATCCGGTGGACAGCTCCACCCACGCCAGCGCCGCCTTGTAGCCATCGTTGGCCGTGATGTGGAATGCCACGGCCGCGAGATAGTTGTCCGTCCGGCCATCCAGCAGCGGATCGTCCGTCAGCGTTCCCGGCGTCAGCAATCGTGTGACCTCGCGCCGGATGACTCCTTTTGCCTCGGCCGCCGTTTCCGTCTGTTCGCAGATGGCGACGCGATGGCCGGCCTGGATCATCTTGTTCAGGTACGACTCGACCGCATGAAACGGCACACCGGCCATGGGGATCGACTCGGCCGAATCGAGCCCGCCCTTGCTGCGCGTCGTCAGAGCGACGCCCAGCACCTTGGCCGCCAGTTCCGCATCCTGCCAGAACATTTCATAGAAGTCGCCCATGCGAAAGAACAGGACGTAGTCCGGGTATTGCGCCTTGTACTGCTGGTACTGGCGCATGGCCGGCGAAAGCGCGGCGGCGGGGGTGGGTTTATCGGTCGGTTCAGCCATGTGAGGGGCTCAGTTTAGCGGAGGGATCGTCTCTTACAAATTGCGGAGATCAAAGTGAGGATGAAGAGGAATAATCGAATTGGACTTGCCTCGCAATGCGATGGTATGCTTTACGCATGGCCACACAGAGCACACTCAGTCTTTCTCTGACGCCCGCGTGTCTTCGGATTCTGCGCCAGCGAGTCCGCAGCGGCCGAAACCAGTCGGCCAGCGAGGTGGTATGCGAGGGCCTGCGCCTGTTGGACAAGATTGACTCCGGCCGGGACACCTTCTGGGAAGAGGTTCGTGGCAAGGTGTCGCAGGCGCGCGAGCAGTTGGGACGCGGACGCGTAGTTGACGGCGAGTCCGCCATGGCGGAAATACTGGATACCGTTCCGCCCGTCGCAGCCCGAAAGACCGGGGGACGGCGACGATGAAATACGTCCTCACGGAGGCGGCGGTCGAGGATGTGCGGGAGATCGTCAATTACATCAAGGCCGACAGTCCGCAGAATGCAAGGAAAGTTGCCTTGAAACTCCGCGAGCAGTTCCGCCGGATTGCCCGCACGCCCGGAATCGGGCATATGCGAAAAGAATTGCGCGACGAAAACCTGCGCGTCAGCAGTGTTTATCGGTTCCTGGTCATCTACGATCCGACCCTGAGACCACTGGCCATTCTTCGCGTTATACACGGCGCCAAGAATCTGGACTGGCTTCGCCTCCGTTGAACTCGCACGCTTTCCCCTTCCCGCCTTTGCCCTTACCATGCCCTCTTCGCAGGAGAAGCACTATGGGTCGACGCACATTCGTTCTCGCCGTTGCCTGTTCCATGCTCGTGGGCTGTGGCAGCAGCAGGAAGGACGATCAGAAGAAAACCGAGCTTCCTCCGCCGCCGAAAGTCGAGCGGCGCGAGAAGGCCGAAAACAAGGTGCGCGAACAGATCGCCGCCGTGCTCGCCGCGGCCGGCGAAGAGCAGTTCTACAAGCGCGTGGGCGAACTCTTCGAACGCGCCCGCGAACTGGGCTGGTCGCGGACGCAGCTCGTTGGCGCGATCATCGACTACTCGACGCAGATTTCCGGCGGCGAGGAACTCGGCCGCTACAACCGCATGTTGACGAACCTCGACATTCCCCGCCCGGAGATCGTCTCCGCGGCCGCCGGCACGCTCGACATCGCCCAGGGCACCGCCGCCGATGCCGGCCGAAATCTGCTTCGCTATGCCGCGCCGCCCGATCCGCGCGGCCGCAAGGATTTCTCCCACTTTAAGCCCTATCTCGAAGCCCACGCCTCGCCGGCGCCGGCGAAGCTCGTGCTCTGGATGTACGAATACGACTCCGCCGCCGCCATGTGGGAAATGCGCGATGTCTACGGTGCCAACATGAGCGCCGACGATTTCCGCGGCCTCTCCGCCGGCGAGCACGTCGTCAGCGAAATCCTTTTCCGCCAGCAGGCCGGCCTGATCGCGCCGGACCAGCTCGACCAACCGGCCGTCGAACAGCTCGCCCGCCTGGCCCAATATCGCCAGTGGTGGGTGCGCCTCTATGTGGCCAACGTGCTGCTGAAGCACCCGCAGTTCCGCAAGCCACAAGTGCTGGATCTGCTCAAGAACGACACGGATGACCTGGTGAAACAAACCACGTCGCGCATCGGGAAGTAGGGCCAGCGTCATCGCTGGCCTGGAACGCCAGGCCGCTCCTGCTTCAGCAAGGCCAGCGAGGATGCTGGCCCCACTTCACTCGTACTGGCCTTTGACGACCCGCGGCCTG
>JANYKD010000183.1 GCA_025361735.1 Phycisphaerales bacterium | reverse complement strand
CGATCCGGCGGCACCAGCCCCGCGTGGCGCGGCTGGTGCGACGCCTGCTCGGATGGCCGGAGGATGTCGAGGATGTCGTGCAGGAGGTCTTCATGACGGTGCTGGCGCGCATTGGCCGCTTTCGCGTCCAGTCGAGCCTGTCGACTTGGATCACGTCGATCGCGATTAACCGTTGCCGCTCGCTGCGGCGTCGCATGGGCGTTCGCTGGCGGGCCATGAAGCAACTGCGAACAACGCGACTGGCGGCGGTTGCCGGCGCGGATGCTGCTGCCATCGCCGAGGAACGGCGCCAACGCGTGCGGGCGGCAGTCGGATCATTGCCGGCGGCGGATCGCGAACTGATCGTGTTGCACCATCTGGAAGAGATGTCCGTGGACGCCGTGGCCCAGGTGCTCGGAATCCGCCGCAATGCGGCCGAGGTGCGGCTGCACAGGGCGCGCCGACGCCTGGGAGAACTGCTGCGGGAGACAAGCCTGTGAACGAGGATACGCTGAGACAACTTCTGCTCGACGCCGATACTGGGCAGGGTCCGCCGATTGATCCGGCGGCGCTGGCACAGTCGGTTCGCCGGCGCTTGCAGCGGCGGCGGCAGTCTCGCCGGTTCGCGGCGTTTGTCGTCGTATCGCTCGCTCTGGCCGGCGCATGGCCGTTCTGGAAGCGCCCGATTCACGCACCATCGTCGGTACCGCTGTCGCCACGGCAGGCGGCGATGTCGCCGCAGGAACTCGCTGATCTGCGAAATGACACCGACGCCCGGATGGCGGCTGTGGACGAAATGTTGCGGCGACAGGCGGTGGTTGTCGTGCCGGATCGGCCGGACCCGATGCTCGCGGTCCGGCTGGCACTGGAGCAGTCGTCGCTGATCTCGCTCGAATACGGCCAGCGTCTGGAGCAGATCGAGGGTTGCAAGGAACAGGCCCGGGCCCAGTACCGCCGTGTGATGGAACTATTCCCCGATTCGCGCGGCGCCGAACTGGCCCGGCGACGGCTGGATCAACTTGGCGAAGGATAAGGTGAAGTCATGAGAACACGATTGGCTATGGTGGCGTTGGCGTTGGTGCTGGCGGGATTGTTATCGCCAATTCCACGGGCACAAGAGGAGGAGAAGCCGAAGATTCTGCGGGAGTTGGGGATCAGGATGCCTGGAAGTAATGGAAGGGTGAGCCATATATATCACTTTGACTATGACCAGTTCATGAAAGAGCTGAAGCAAGTCACGATTACCACCGCGCGGGACATGCTCAAAATCAACGATGAGAAGGTCGCGGCCGACTCCATTGCGGCCTCATTTAACAATTCCCGTGATAGTTCAGAGCAGGCGGTGCTCTCTTTGGTGTTTGTGCCGGCATCACCGTCGCTTGAGGCACTCGACACGCCGGCCCGCGAGAAGTATGTGGCGCGGATCGCCGAGCAGGCGACGGATATGATCAAGCGCAACGTGGACAGGCAGCGTGAAGAATTTGTGGCCAAGGCGAAACGAGCCGCACAGCTCAGCGAAGCGGAGGCCGCCGAGGCCAGAGACAACCTGAACCGCCTGCGCGACCAACTCCGAAAAGCCACCGGGCGGGCGGACGTTACGCCGTCCGTGTTACGGGCAGCGTTGACGTCGCTGGATGCCGAGCGTCAGAAGCTGTTGCTTGAGGCCGACGCGACCAATGCACGCCGAACCGCGCTGGAAGCCGTGCTGGCGGCGGCCGCGAAGAAGGCTGTGGAGGCGGCGACGGGAGATCCGGTCCTTCGCGAGTTGGAGGAACTTCGGGCTGCGAGGGCGAAAGAGGTCGAGTACCTGAAACAGCAGTTCAAAGGTGGGATTGTCAGCAATCAGGAGGTGCTACGGGCGCAGTCGGCCGAGGTCGAGGCTCGTGTACGCGTACTCGAACGCAAGGAACTTGCCGCGCGCCAGGCTGGCGGGACCGCCCTTGATGACTTGAACCGTCAACTTCTCGAGACTTCGGTCAGGGCAACGGAAATGCAGGCCAGGCTCAAGTCGCTGCAGGCGGCGATCGACGCCCTCGTTCAGTCGTCCGACACGGCCGACAAGCTGGAGGATGCTCAGAATCGCGACGAAAGAGCCGCGAGCAATGCCGTTGACCAGCGGCGCGGGTTCCAGGAGGCGCAGGCCAATACCGAAGGGGAACGAGCCGAAGTGATCACGCACGGCAAGGAAGACACCTGGGGGGGCCGCAACCGCTAGCCGGCTGCCCATCGGTCACCCGACATACGTCTTCTTCCTGCGCCCCGTAAGGTAACTCTCCATGACGCACGACGCCAGCGACTCGCTGTTGGTGTAGAACGAGATTCCCTTGGTCAGCCGCGTCAGTTGTTCCACAAATCCGACCCAGTCCATGCCCCAGTAATCCTCAATGAGCGCGAAGGTCGCAATGCGGATGCCCTGTTGCTGGCAGCGCAGTGCCTCGCGCAAGGTGGCCATGCTGCTCCGCTCGGAAGGCGGGTAGATCAGGTGCAGCGACTCCTCGCCCTTGGCCCCCGCCGGCTCCACGTGGGCCGTAGGCTGGCCGTCGGTGATGATGAAGATCTGGCGGTTGAAGGCCGACCTGCGGCTCAGAATCTGCCGGGCCGTGCGCAGACCCAGTTGCAGGTTCGTGAAATGCAGCGGCACTTGCTTAGGGTTGGCCTGAGCCTTGGCCAGCGGCATGCGTGATTTCACATAGCCGTCGTCGTGGATGATCTTGGGCTTGGGCATGATCAGGGGCAGGTCCGCCTCGCGGATGCG
>JANYKD010000178.1 GCA_025361735.1 Phycisphaerales bacterium | reverse complement strand
CGAGCGCCGCGGCGTCGAGGCGCTGGCGGCTCAATGGAACCGAGACAAACAGCACAAGGACCATGACCTGCGACGGCGCGTCTATCGCGCAGTCGCCGCCCTCGGCGACAGTGAATTCGTCCCCGTACTGGAGGATATGTACGCCTGGATGAAGGATGAGAAATATTACATCCGCGAATTCTACTGGACGATCCGCTCGCTCAAAGGAGAGCGCGCACTCTTGCTCAGAAAGAAGATCCGCGATGAGATCGGGATGGACCAGCTCCGTTGAGGCATGGTGTCCCGATTGATCCGCCACTTTTATGGGAGGTTGCCACATGTCATACCAGCGTTGCCTGACCGTTATTCTGTTTATCATCCTGATGGCGCGGGCTTCAAGGGCCGCCGCACCGGGCGACGGAGGCGTCATCCAGAGCGCCGGCACCGCGAGCATCAAACGCACCGCGGACACGATGCGCGTCACCATCGAACTCACTGCCGAGGGCAAGAGCATGAAGGATGCCCTGGAGACGCTCAAGGCCCGGCGCTCGGCAGCCCAGGAGAAACTGGCCGCGCTTGCCCCCGTCGACAAGTCCGTTGAGTTCTCCGAGCCCCGCGTCGGCACTGAGGATCCCCGCCAGCGACAGATGGAACGCATGCTGCGCAACCGCATGCAGCAGAAGACCCCGAAAAAGACGACGGAAGCGCCGCCCGTGAAAGTCACGCTCAACGTCAAAGCCGAGTGGTCGCTGACCGGCAAGACTGGTGATGACCTGCTCTTGGCCGCGAACGATCTCCAGGAGAAGATTCGCGCGGCCGATCTCGGCCAGGTCAAAGGCGCCTCGCTGGAAGAGCAGGAGGCCATGGAGGAGAACGGCGGTAACTACGACGGCAATACACCAGTCCGCCCCGGAGAGCCGGTGTTCGCTTTCATCGCCCGCGTTCCCGAAAACGTTCGCGCCAAGGCGATGGCCGACGCCCTTGGCAAAGCCCGGACGAACGCCGAACGCCTGGCCAAAGCCGCCGGTGGACAACTGGGTGCCATCCGCTCGCTGAGCAACCAGAGCAGCCCCGATGCCGATGAAACCGATCAATATGCGTATCAGCGACGTGCCTACATGATGCGCTACGGCGGCGGGAGCGAGGATTCGGACGAAGCTGTCAGTTCCACACCGGGACAGGCGGGTCTGAACCTGATCGTGCAGGTATCCTACGATTTCCGGCAATAGAGATCCGATCGATCACGTGCATGCAGCCCGGACCGAAAGCGCACCCGTTGCGCGCCGCGATGTCGTCGACAACGCGAAGCCGCCGACATGCGTATCTGGTACCATCTGATGAGTAACGACAAGGACCCGGTGATTATGATTACGTCTGCATTCAAGGCAGTGCTGCTCTGTGCGCTCCTCGTCGCCTGTGCGTCATGCATGGCGCAGGCGGCCGACTTCTATCAGGTTCGCGGCGGCATTCCCAACAGTCAATACTATTTCAAAGCGAACACCGTCGGGAACCAGTACCTGTTCTTCATCGGCGACTCCGTGCTCGCCGGCACGGGCCTGAAGGATGCGAATCTGCGCTACTCCGCGCAGATGGCCAGGGGTTTCAAGAAGCACTTTCCGGACGCGACCATGTCCGAGACGCGGCACATGCAGCCGGGCGGCAGTTGGTTCGGGCAGTTTCGCTGCAGCCGCGGCCAGCCGGTCTTTGGCGAAGTGATCGCCAGCGGACATCTGGCGATCCTCGATTTCGCGGCCGATGATCGCAACGCCGACATCGAGCAGGTCAAGACCTCACTCGAAGGGCTGGTCCGCCAGATCACCCTCTACCGCGCCACGCACAGTCAGATTCTCCTGTACACGCTGACTCCCGAGATGCTTCAGGCGTATCAGGCGGGGAAGACGCCGGAGTACATCCGGGTCTGCGAGCAGATCGCCGAGCACTATGGCATCCCCAGTCTGAATCTCGCCCAATATGCGGCCGGGAAGATCATCGCCAAAGAGCTCTCCTTCGAGGCGTTTTCGGCCGACGGCATCAATCCCACCGACGCAGGCGCCCACATCTACGCGGACGCGGTCGCCAAATTCGTCGACGCGTTACTGACCGCCAATCCTGTTCCCGACAAGCCGCAAAGGCGCACGCTGCCCGCGCCCCTGTTCGCGGGAACAAATGACAACGGCCAGATCGTCGCCTACGAAGATCAGCCAATCAACCGGACGGGCAGTTGGAAACCCGGGCAGGCGAGTCCGATCGCCCCGTTTCGCCATCTGCTCGTATCCGACCAGGCCGGCGCGGCGCTGACCCTGAAGTTCAAAGGCTCGGAAATCGGCATTCTCGACGTGGTCGACAAGGACAGCGCGGACTACGAATACTCCGTTGACGGGGCGCCCTTCCGCAAGCTCGCCGGGCCGAAAGACCTGACCGGCCCAACCATGCGTCCGGTTTCACTGGCCAAAGGGCTGGACCGGAAGGTCGAGCACGAGTTGGTGTTGAAGGTTGCTTCGCCAGGAACCGCACGAGTGGGCGGGTTCCTGCTCAACGGCAGTGTGGCCGACGCCTTTGCCGGCCTGAGCACGCTGGAGCGGATCGATGCGATCTACGCGGCCATGGATCCAATCGTCTTTCGGCCAGCGCCCGGCCGCTTCGCGAACATTCCCAAAACGATGAGCAAACTGCGCGAGGGCGGAGAACTTCGCATGGTGCTCTTGGGCGACAGCATCATGGGCAACACGTCCGGTTCTTCATTCGAGTTGCTCCTCATGCGCGACTATCCCAAGTGCAAGATCGTCAAGATCGCATCGCTGCGAAGCTCAACCGGCTGCAAGTACTATCAGGAGGAGAATCGTGTTGAGGATTACGTCCTGAAACACAATCCAGACATCCTTGTCATTGGCGGCATCTCCAACGGCGGCGATGCCGAGGCCGTCCGATCGGTGATCAAACAGGTCCGCGCCCGCAAACCTGATACGGAAATGCTGTTGCTGACGCCGGTGTTTGGCTCCACCCGCGACGAACACATCCGGACGTTCACGCGGGAGATAGACACGACCACGAGCAACTTCCGCTTCAACATGCAGAAGGTGGCGGCCCAGGAGAAGTGCGCCTTCTTCGATATGACCGGTCCCTGGTGGACGTACATCCAGGAGAGTGGTAAGACCTATGGCTGGTTCATGGGCGACTCCGTGCATGCCAACAGCCGTGGCTGTCAGATCATCGGCCGCCTGCTGGAATACTGGTTCAAGGAGTAGGACGGCAGTCGGCTCTGCGCGGCCGCCGTGGCCTGCAATCCTGCTGCGTCATGCCCAGGCTACGGACAGGTCCGGTTGCTCCATGACCTGCGCGCCCCAGCCGGCTTCGCGGTGGGTCCAATCCCGAGTCTTCTTTTCTGAATCGCGCATTCTCGCTCCCGCCGACTTGAAAGATCAAATGAAAGCGTGACAATGGGATTGAACCGTCCCAGATAGCCGTTGGGACGGCACCTATCTGGGAACGGCAGCCGAGAGGACGGGCAGTGTGGCAGTCCAGCAACTGGGTACACCGAGAATCTCCGGCCCTGCCGGCACGGACAAAAGAGTCACTGTGTTCGTTTGTAGCAACTGCGCCCGCCCGGGCGTGGAACCGGTTGCCCGTTTTCGCCAACCGGCAACGCCGGCATTTCCCTGGTCGACACCGGTCGAGGAGGTCATCGTCCCCTGCGCGGGCCGGCTTCAGCCGGAGCATCTGCTCAGGGCATTTGAGTCCGGCACGGATTTGTTGTGCGTCATCGCCTGCGAGCAGGACAACTGCCACAACCTGGAAGGTTCGTGCCGGGCTGCCCGCCGTGTCCAATATGTTCAGGGTCTGCTGAATGAGATCGGGCTGAGCGCGGATCGGCTCATGCTTATGCATCTGCCGGGTTCGGCGCGGGAGGATATGGCGGTGGGGGCAAACGGCGATGGGGCTGCAGCGCTTCGCCGTGGGGCAATGACATCGGATGTGGAACTCGCCGAACGAATCCAGAGAATCGCCGAGCAGGTTGCCGATCGCCTCCGGTCGCTTCCGCCAGACCCCATGCACAAACCCAAGGAGCCCGAGCACGAGATCTCGGAAGTGGAAGAGGAAGAGGAAAATGAAGACTAACCTGGCCCAGACGTTAAATGGCGGCCGGCTGGCCGTCACCGCTGAATGCCTGCCCACGCGCGGCGCAGATGCGGCGGCAATCCGCAGGCTGGCCGCGTGCTTCCCGGCACGGCTCGACGCGGTGGTCGTCGCGGACAACCCCGACGAGGTACGCGGCTCGGCGCTGGCGTGTGCGGCCATCTTCGCCGGTGAGAAGATCCAGCCCGTGCTGTCGATGATCACGCGCGACCGCAACCGGATCGCGCTGGAATCCGACGTGCTCGGGGCCGCCGCCCTGGGCATCGGCAGCGTGCTGTGCCTCAGCGGCGGGCACCAATCGCTGGGCGCTGGTCCGCAGGTGGCTGGGGCATACGACATCGACTCGGTGCAGCTCATGGCGGGTATCAAGTCGCTGTGCGAAACGGGCGCGGGCTTTGCCGGAGGCAAGCTGGCCTCCACGCCGGAACTCTTTGTGGGCGCTGCGGCCCACCCGTACCTGCGGCCGATGGAACTCAATCTGCTGCGACTTCGCAAGAAGATCCGTGCGGGGGCGGCCTTCTTCATGACGCAGGCGATCTTCGATGTGGCCGGTTTCAGCGAATGGATGGACGCCGTGCGGGCCGCCGGCATCGACAAGCAGGCGGCGATTATTGCCAGCGTGCTGCCGCTGACGAGCGTCGATCAGGCCAAACGGCTGGCCGCGAAGAAAACGTACGGTCCGGTGGGCCAGGACATCATCGATCGGCTCGCGAAGGCGACAGATGCAGTGAAGGAAGGCATTGCGATCGCGGCCGAGATGGCTCGCAAGGCCAGGGCGATCGCCGGCGTGCGCGGAATCCACGTCCTTTGTGGCGGTTGCGAAGGCTCGGCGGCTGCTGTGATTCAGGAGGCCGGCCTGACCCAGAACTGAACATCAGGACAAGATCATGTCTGATAAGTACCACATCCAGACCGTTGCGACGCCGGGGCACTTCCGCCGTGTGGGCAAATACGGCAGTGTTGATTGGCGCGAAGATTGTTCCCGCTGCACGAACTGCGTCAAACACCGCTGCGTCTACGACGTCTACAAGCATGAGTCGGCGCACAATCGTGATCCGGCGGCTGCCGTCCACACGCTCTACGCCTGCAAGGCCTGCCTCTCCTGCGTGCAAGGGTGTACCAAGGGGCTGCTGGCGATCGGTGTGAACCCCGAATACCTGGATATGGGCGATGAGTATTGGAAGCCCGACCTGATTGCCACGACGTGGAACCAGGCCGACACCGGGCGCATTCCCGTTTCCGGCGCCGGCTACCGCGGGCGATTCTCCGGGCCTGGATTCGATTCGATCTGGACGGACATGTCCGAAATCGTCCGCCCCACGCGCGACGGCATTCACGGACGGGAATACATCAGCACGATGGTGGAGATCGGGACCAAGCCGATGCGGCTCAGCTTCGGCGCTGATGGCCGGATGACCTGCGCGAGTGCCTCGCTACTGGAGATTCAACTCCCGGCCATCCTGGACGTGTCGCCGCGGTCGATGCCGGGGAACATGCTGTCGCTGGCGCGCGCCGCGTCCGCCCACAAGTTGCATACGCTGGCGGTCATTCCCGCCGGCCATGTTGCCGATATTCCCGCTGAACAGCTTGCCCGCGTCGTTCCGTTGATCACGGACGAGAGAACGCTGGAACTCTGCCGACAGGCCATCTCGCAAGTACGCATGGTTGAACTGGCCGGGTCGGGCGACATGGAGGCGCTGGCGGCGAAGGTGGCGGCGATCAACCCGCGTGCCATCCTGGCGTTGCGGATGGATCTGCTGGCGGGCGCGGCCG
>JANYKD010000085.1 GCA_025361735.1 Phycisphaerales bacterium | reverse complement strand
TCCCCGAAATTACGCTCTGCCCATGCCTCGCAATCCATTGCTTTCAAGAGTTCCTTCCGTTTGGTCTTCTAAATATCCGCCAAACGACTGCCGAAACTCAAAAAGATGTGGGGAAAGATAAGCGCTGAAGCGGACCCTACGCGAACCCTACTCGCCTTTCACCGTGACCACGTTGGCCTGTTTGCGCGTGGCGAAATTGATGTTCTTCGCCTGGGCTTCGGTGCCGCACATCAGCACGGGCTGCAGATAGCGGTAGTCGAGATTTTCATCAGCACGGATGATGATCTTGAACTCCGTGTTCTGTCCCTTGAGCCGCTTGAGGAACACCGTCAGAGGCCGACTGCCATTGGCCTGGTCGACCTCGATGCGCTCCAGATCGCCCGTCGTCGGGTTGAGCGTCGTCACCGTGGGCGTGTCGCCCGCGACGGGCTTGAGCACGTTGAGAGCAACGGTGTTGCCCAGGTCCTTGAGCTCAATCCCGAGCAGGCTGATCGGCAGTTGGATGCTCTTGTCTTCGCCCGTGTTGACGCCGATCTTGGCAACCAGCATGTAAAAGATGATGAGACACATCACGATATCGATGAGCGGCGTCACGTTTGGATGCATGTCGTGAGACGCCGGCATCTTCATGGATTTCATGGCTTTACTCCTTTCGAATTTGGGATTTCAAATTCGATGTTTCAAATTTCAAAAATCAGATTTCAAATCTCAAATTGGACATCTCAAATCTCAGATCTGATATTTCAAATCCCAAATTTCAAATCTCCGAAACCACACATCAGCCCTGCTGCGGGGCCGGATTCGGACCGGGAGCCGGGGCCTTGCGGACTGCCGGTGCGGGAGCGGCAGGCACCACAGGCTTGTGGGCCGCAACAGCGGCGCCGGCCGCGGGCTTGGCTTCCTGCGGCTTGACCATCAGCAGCAGTTCTTCGGCGATCAACGCGCCTTGCACGGTGAGCCGATCGACAAACGTACGCAGCACGCCGAACGCCGCGAGACACGGCAGAGCCAGAATCAGACCCAGCATGGTGTGGCACAATGCCTGGGAGATGCCGCCTGCGAGTTTGGAGGGGTCGGCCTGGCCACCGGAGAGCTTCATCTGCTGGAACGACTCGATCATACCGAGCACGGTGCCGAGCAGGCCAAGCAGCGGGCCAAGGTTGCCCAGGATGTTGAGATATTCGATGCGACGGAACTGCTCGGCCGTCTGTTCGCCGATGGAGGTTTCCATGGCTTCCTTCATGGCCGCGAAACTGGGGGCGCGCTTGAGCGCGGGGTTGAGTGCCTTGGAGACGAACGACGGATCACTCTCGGTGAACTCGATGAGTTCCTTGAACTGCTTCTGGGCGATGAGTTCGCGGATGTGGTTGGTGGAGGACTCGGGGAACATGACAACGGCACGGGCCTTGATGAATCCCTGGATGATGAAGGTGACGCCGAGCACGGAGCACAGTGCGATGATGATGAACACAAAGTCGATGTTCTCGAACACGATGGCGAACGGGTTGACCTTGTGGGTCGGTGCAGCCGGAGCCGCGCCCCCCGCAGGCGCCGCGCCCTGGGCCAGACCGCTGACTGTGGCGCATACGGTCACAGCAAGCAGTGCTGCAAACACCACGAACTTGAGATTGAAGAACTTCCGCATGACAAACATCCTTTCTCCCACATTGGGAGATACCTGGAACCTATTCCCCGAAACCGCGCCGCTGGAGCCGATCTCGCTGCTAACGCGTTTCTGTCGGGAGTGAGCCTGTGGCGATTTTGCACGTCCTGCCGGCCGGAATCATGTCGCTGTCGCCGGCGGTGTTCATGCGAGTCGTGTTTCCACAGACCCGAATACACTAATTGTTAATCTCCGTAGCGTGGGCACAGCCCACCGCTCCGTGGTGCGATAAATCGCACCCTACTTGCCCATATCGTCCTCCGTGACGACCTTAAACGTCCCGCCGGAGTCCTTCGCGATGGCCTTGAGGGCCTTCACGAACTCCATGCCGTCGGGTTTGTCCTTCGAATCCTTGATGATGAACGCCAGGGTGTTGATCCGGGGCTTTCCGGCCTTGATATTCTCCTTGCAGAACTTCACAACTGCATCATTGCCCGGACCATTGAAGTCGCCGTCTGTCAGGAGGTAGATCACATCCAATTCCTGTTGGAACGCGAACTTGAGGGCGGGCATCGGGTCCGTTTCGCCTTTGACGTAAATCCCGTAGTCCAAGAAATCGCGTAGCCGCCGCTTGTTCTGTGGCGTGACGGGAAGCATGGCTTTCCCGTCCACCGCTCGGAGACCGTCGGACTGAAAGAACATCACGTTGAACGACTGCTCTGGATTGAGCGCATCAACCGACTTGACTATCTCCACTCGGAGCACATCGAAGATGGTCAGCATCGACCCTGAACTATCACAAATATATGCGATGCGCTTTCCCGTGTCCGCCACGCCGATGAACGTGCAATTGGGTGCCTCGGTCTGTGCCGCCTCTGGAACTGCAGCGCCCGCGGACAACGCCACAGTCGCCGTCACAATCACGGCAAACAAAGCGCCGCCGCGTAGGGTCCGCTTCAGCGGACGCAGGCGCTCGGCATTCGGCATGTTCATCTCAGCGTCGCTCTTCATTTTGCACTTTGCATCTTGCACTTTTCATTCATCCATAACCGCGTCCGCTGAAGCGGACCCTACGGAATCACCGTCCCATATCCTCGTCCCTGACGAACCGAAAACTCCCGCCGGAGTCTTTCGCGATGGCCTTGAGGGCCTTCACGAACTCGGCATCCTGCTGGTTGTCTTTCGACTCCTTGCCGATGTAGGCGATCGTGTCGATCCGCTTCTTGCCGTCCTTCGTACGTTCAGCGCAATACTTCACGACGGCGTCGTTGCCCGGGCCGTTGAAGTCGCCATCGGTCAGCAGGTAGATGAAATCAGCCCCCTGCTTGAACGCCAGTTCGATTGCGGGAATCGGATTGGTCTCCGAGGCCGCGGACATTCGGTCCATGAAGTCGAACGCCTTCTGCTTGTTCGACGGAACGGCCGGCATCAGGCTGGCGGCATCGACCACCTTTACGCCCTGCGCCTGAAAGAAGTAGAGATTGAATGACTGATACGGGCGAAGCGCTTCGACGGACTTGCGAATTTCCCCCCGCAACGAGTCAAACATGTTCAGCATCGAGCCGGAGGCGTCGCAGATATAGGCGATTCGCCGAGCGGGCTGTGGACGGAAAATCGATCCGTCAGGCACGCCGCCACGACTTGGGACACCGAATGGCGCGAGCAATCCGTCGCCTTCGCCGCTGCCCACACCAGCGCCACGGCCAGTGCCGAGGCCGCCACGACCCGGGCCAACCGATGCGCCGGGGCCGATGACCATGCCCGTCAACTCGGTCACTTCTGAGCCAATCGATCCGCCAGGAATGAGGGCCTTGGGAATCTTCCCCATGTGATCGTCAAAACCCGTCTTGTCCAGCGGCACCCAGGGTATCTTGCTCTGCGCCGCCGCACGGTCTTCGTGGTCGAATCCTGGCGGCAACGGCAGCGGCTTCAAATTGGGATCGGCCGGAGACTCGGGAGTGCCGAGGATGATCTCCACATTGCGGTTTGGGTCATACACGACGATTTTCACCACGTGCATCGTCGCCAGGCCCAGGGCGATCAGGCTGAGATGCAACACGAGCGAGGTGATAAACGGCAACGTATTCTGAATGAACGGATGTTGCCAGAAACCGGGTCTGTATTCTTCCTGCGGCTGATGATTCTCGTTCAGCATGACGTGCTCCTTTTCCGCAAATACTGCAATTGTGCGGGTAACGACGACAGGGAAACTGGGTAGCACGAGGCGCCCGGCCACGCGGATGCGCATATTCCGGCCGAAGCCGGTGGCGCATGAGCCGCGCGGAGCCGGTAAGGCCCCGGGCTACCTGCCCAAGTCATCGTCGGTCACGTGTCTGAACTTGCCGCCACTGTTCTTGGCGATGGTCTGGAGTGCTTTGACGAACTCCATGTCCTGAGGATTGTCCTTTGAATCCTTGCTGATGAAGGCGATGGTGTTGATCTTCGTCTTGCCGTCCTTGGTCCGGTCGGCGCAGTACTTGACCACGGCGTCGTTGCCCGGGCCATTGAAGTCGCCGTCGGTCAGGAGGTAGATCAGTTCCGGAGCCTGCTTGAATGCCAGGTCCAGCGCCGGAATCGGGTTGGTTTCACCCTTGACGTACATCTTGTCCAGGAAGTCAAAGGCCCGGCGCTTGCTGTCCGGGTTGGCCGGCATCAACGACACCTTCTCGGCCGCCTGCAAACCCTCTTCCTGGAAGAAGATCAGGTTGAACGACTGCACGGGCTTGAGGTTGTCGACCGACTTGCGGATTTCGACGCGCAGGCTGTCGAACATGTTGAGCATCGAGCCGGAGGCGTCGCAGACATAGGCGATGCGCCGGGCGTTGCCGCCGAGGCCGATGAAGTTGCTCTTGGGGCCGATGCCACCGCCGCCGCCGGGAATGCCGAACGGGGCGAGCACACCCGTGCCGTCGCCATCACCATGGCCAAAGCCGGTGCCCTTGCCCGAGCCGAGACCCGCGCCGACACCGCCGCCGGGCCCAATGCCGATCAGGGCCGAGCCTTCCTGATTGCCGCTGCCGCCGCCCATCAGCGAAACCTGCAGGTTGGGTCCGGGTTTTTCGGCAATGCCCTTGGAATCCTTGGGGACATCGGGGAACTTGTCCTGGGCCGCGTCACGCGTGGGATCGCCGCCAAGACCCGGATGCGGGATACCGCCTGGGGGGCCGTCTTCGGCCATCTCCGAATCCGGAATGATGACCTGCTCGCGGTTGACGACCTGGGTGACGATCTGGAGGGTCTTCATCGTAACCAGACCGATCACGATGAGGCTGAGGTGAAGAACCAGTGAGGTGATGAAGGGGAGAACGTCTTGAACGAAAGGTAACTGCCAGAATCCGACTTGCACGACCGGCCCAAGCTCAGTTGCATTCGGGTCCACCGCGGCCACGGCGGGAGGTGCTGCCGGGATACCGGGAGGCCCGGCTTTGGCGGCACCTGCCTGAGGCGGGGCAGATCCGGGTGGAGGAGGCGGTGCCGGTGCTTTCTTCGGTGCCGGCGGAACCGGGGGCGACTGCATGGACATTGGGGTGTCCTTCCTCCGCGAACATTACAATGTCGCGGGCTTATATCCGCTCCCCGAATCCGAAAGCTGGAGCCGATCTCGCTGCAATTCGGAATCTGTCGGGAGTGAGATGCGGAAGGTCTTGGACTTGCGAAGCCGGCCGGAATTATCGTCTCTGTCACCGGTGATCCGCTCGTCGTCGATCTGTAGCCCGCATCCCCAGCTTGCATCCGGCGGGAATGACCCCGTCCGTCGCATGTTGTCTGAGTTTTGCGTTGCCGCTAATCCTCTATGAAGGAAGTCGTATGTGTAATACGAGGACCTCTTATAAGGCCATCGTCATAATTTCCTACGCACCGTCGCCACGATGAGTGCGGCCGAATTTCAAAATTCGCCCACTATTCTGATTATGCCGTGCAAAGGTCGGTTTGGGCAAGTGCAAAACCAGGTAATTCCCGGAAAAATACCGCACGCCACCTGAATGCCGTAGTGCAAATGCACCAACCGCCTGAACACCGAAATCCGAGCTATCCCCAGAGGCGGGGCCGACCCACCAAGGCCAAGACCCTGCGACCGATTCACGTTGTTGGGGCTGGGCGTCTACTCTCTCGCCGGCGGACAGATGGTCTGTTCGCCGCCGCGACCGTCACATGCGTCCCAGCCAAAGCAAGCCGGCCCGCTTGGGGGATTAATCCTATGTAAAAGAGCATGCTTCAACAGAAGCGTGTTATCGCAATCTAAACTCTCGTAGTGATCTCAGGGAACAATCAACCGACAGCCCAACTCGATCGTCGCGAGCCAAAACACAGACTTCCGCTGGTCGAGCACCACTGCCGGCATTTTCGGGCTTCCCCGGCTTGCGCCTGATACGGCAGACAAGGGAAACCGCTGGAGGCCAAACTACATCAGGCAGACTTGATCAGCCCGACGTCGGCGAGCCTCAGGAATGTTGAATATAGTTATAGCGAAATCTTCATTTTATAGTCAACGAAAATGTGGATGGATTTGTAAATAATCTTTACCCTTGTCGTCTTCGTCGCTGGACCAGCATGGCAGCACCGCCAGCCAGAAGCGCCAATACGCCGGGCTCGGGTACAGCGGTCGCGAGACCGAAGATTGCCGGCATTTGAAACTCTGGCGTGACACCGGCACCGAGGTGGTCGGCCACAACGTTGTAGTCGGATGCGTCTACTGTTCCGTCGTGATTCAAGTCCCCCTCAAACCAGGTCACGCCAGTCCGACCCATGTTCGCGATGATGTTCAGGTAGTCTCCGTCGTCCACCTTGCCGTCGAGATTGGTGTCGCCAAGGTAGGTATACACCAGCAGAATCTCTTTGAAATCGAGCCCGGCCGTGAGCGACTCGCCGTTCCAGTTCTGTAGATGCAGCATCGCGTTGTCGGCCGTGCCCACGGCCATGATCGCATCCGGCGTCGGCTTGACGCTGCTGAAAATCGCGCCGGCGTGAAGCCAAGCCTGTATTGCGTCGGCTGGGGAGTCACCGGTGTAGTGGAGAATGGCGTTGTTGTCGGCCATGTCCAGCGAGGCCCCGGCGCCGAGATGCAGGCTGTCGAGTACCAGCGTGTTCATCCCGCCGGCAGCGATGGCGGCAGCAGCATGGTCGATCGAAAGTCCGGCCAAGTGCTGCGGAGAATGGAACTGGATCTGCCCGCCTGTCGCCACAATCGAAAGTGAACGAGCCGCAGACGAGCCGGCGTCGGTGTTAAGGATCAGGGTGCCAGCGGTCACCTCGACTTGCGCGCCCGCCGCCCACTGCTGCGGGCCGGAGATGGTCGCCATACGGCCGGCCACCCGGAACTTGCCCTCGCCACCGAACAGGCCCGCGGTATGGGAGAAAGCGCCGTTGCTGGTGAGTGTGGCCTCGGAGGCAATAGACAGCGTGCCGCTACTGGTGCCGCCGCCACTCAGCAAGAGCGTTCCGCCCTGCACGTTGACCGCCCCTGTATTGTTGAAGGGAACCCTGATTTCGGTGGTACCGGTCCCGCTGCGATTGAACGTGCCGGCGTTGTTGAAGGCATTGGTGCCACCGTTGGGGTACATCGTTGCGGCCGCGCTGGTGTTGAAAACGCCGGTGGCATTGTTGTTGAAAGTTCCGCCGCTGAGGTACAAGAACTTGGGGCCGGTGACCCAAGTGGTCGTGCCGTTGTTCTCTACCACACGGCTGAGCGCCAAACTGGTCGATGCCGTGTTCAGAGTCAGCACGCCCCCGGCGGCGATCACGGTGCGACCGGTGCCGGACATGGTGCCGCCCGTCCAATTGATGCCGCCGGTTACGGTCAGGTCGCCAGTCCCGGTCAACGTTCCCCCGTTGAGGGCGAGCGTACCGGAGCCGGAGATTGAGGAGCCGGCGTTGAGCGAGTAGCTGTAGCCACCGGGCCAGAACAGGGTTCCGCCCGCGTCAATATTGAATATCCCGCTGCTGGCCCCGCCGCGCAACAAGAGCGTGCCGCCATGCACGTTGACCGTTCCCGCGTTGTTGAACGGGGTGTCGATGGTGGTGGTGCCGGGCCCGCTGCGGTTGAACGTGCCGGCATTGTTGAAGGCGCTGGTTCCACTTCCACCGTTGGCATACATCGTTGCGGCCGCGCTGACGTTGAAGACGCCCGTGGCGTTGTTGTTGAAAGTTCCGCCGCTGAGGTAGAAGGTGTTGGTGCCGGTGGCCCACGTGGTCGCTCCGTTGTTCTCCACCACACGGCTTAGCCACAGGGAAGTCGAGGCCGTGTTCACGGTCAGCACGCCCCCGGCAGCGATCACCGTGCGGCCGGAGCCGGTCATGCCCCCGCCCGTCCAATTGATGCCACCCGTCACGGTCAGGTCGCCGGTTCCCGCCAACGTGCCACCATTGAGAGCAAGCGCCCCGGAACCGGAGATCACGGCACCCGCGTTGAACGAGTAGGGGTAGCCGTCATACAACGGAAAAACCCCGGCCGCGTCAATATTGAATGTCCCGCTGCTGGCCCCGCCGCCGTTCAAGAAGAGCGTCCCGCTCTGCACGTTGACCGTCCCCGTGTTGTTGAACGGGACGGCGATGGTGGTGGTGCCAGTCCCGCTACGGTTAAACGTGCCGGCGTTGCTAAAGTCGCCGGTTCCAATCCCACTGTAGGCATTCATCGTTGCGGCCGCGCTGACATTGAAGACGCCCGTGGCGGTGTTGTTGAAAGTCCCGCCCCTGAGGTAAATGAACTTGGTGCCGATCGCCCAGGTGGTTGTGCCGTTGTTCTCGACTGCACGGCTGAGCGTCAAGTCGGCTGTGGCCGTGTTCAGGATCAGCACGCCGTCAGGGGCGATCACGGTTCGGCCGGGACCGGACATGGTGCCGCCCCTCCAGTTGATACCGCCAGTCACGGTCAGGTCGCCGGTTCCCGTCAAGGTGCCCCCTTTGAGGGCAAGCGCGCCGGAGCCGGAGATCACTGAGCCGGCGTTGAACGCGTAGCTGGAACTGCCGAGCAATTGCAGAGTCCCGGCCACATCGACAGTAAAGGTTCCGCTGCTGGCGCCACCGCCACTCAGGGCAAGCGTACCACCCTGCACATTGACAGTTCCTGTATTGTTAAACGGCATGGAAATAGTGGTGCTGCCGGAACCGCTCCGGTTGAACGTGCCGGCATTATTGAAGCTACTACCACCGCTGCCCGACATCAGTGTGAAGCCACTGACGTTACTGGCACTGAAGACCCCGGTATTGTTGAATACTGCGCCGTTACTGAGGTTTAGCGAGCATGTTGCGTTTGTGGTAGAGGCCCAGGTCCAGTTGGCTGCGCCGTTGTTCTCGATCGCACGGCTGAGCGTCAGGGGGTTCGTTGAAGACGGGCTCAGGCTTAGCACGCCACCTGGGGCGATCACCGTGCGGCCAGTGCCGGACATTGTGCCGTCCGTCCAGTTGATGCCACCGGTCACGGTCAGGTCACCGGCTCCCGTGAATGTTCCAGACGACAAGAGCAATTGGCCGCCGATGCTCGATGCCTGAGAAATCGACAAACTTCCGCCGGAGAGCGCGATATTCTCGTTGCAGCTCAGGCTGTTGATCGTATCCGTGCCGGTCCAATGCGTGATCGTTCGCACCGTCGCCCCACCGACGCCGATCGTGACATCATCCAGCGCCCCCGGCAGCAGCGGATTACTGCTCCAGTTTGGGACGATTTCCCAGTAGCTATCGGCGTCCGTCACCCAACTGACCGGACCACTCAGGCTCGCCGACGCCGGCAGCAGGAAGACTGCAACCGCCGCGACCCGCAGCCGCCACAGAACCCCACGGGGTCGCTTGACGAAACTGGAACCATTGGCCGATGTGTGCGATGGATCGCCCTGCCACGGTGAGAAACCGGAAACCCGCATTCTGCCACTCCATTCCGCAGACAGAGTGGTGGGATTACCCTGTCCAACGTGACCCATCGCAGCGGCCTTGTGGTGCGGGTTAGCAGCGTGAACAACCCCACAACGTGGCTACAATCCCGCATCAATACTTCTGCCGCGGCGATCCAACCCTGAACTAATGCCACGCGCCAAGCCTACCCGTACAGAGAGGATCGGACAATCCCATTACATAATAAACCAGTCTACTGTGAATAGATGATGGCGCCCAGATTACCCACACGGTGCGGCGGACATTGGGGTGGTCGCGAAACAGGCCGGGCCGATTCACGTCACGGCCGCAATTCCGGGCAAAACCAGAGCCTTCAACCAAAACGGGAGTCTATTGGTTTTTGCCCGGATCGGGCGTCGTCCCGCCCATCAGCGCAGTCGCTTGCCCTCCTGCCACATTGGCAATCCCGACTCCCCTCCCAATCGCCGTCTGCCAGCCTGACAGGGCGGGAGAGGAGATTTGAAATCTCAAATTCTAAATTTCAAATCCATATTTAACAAGCACTTACACCCAATATCCCGCCCGTCATTCATCCCGGCACCCGGTTTGTATGGGGGCTTGAGGTCGGCGGTACGTCCGTCGGCTGTGACTGTCATCTGTGTTTGAGTTGAATCCAAGTCTTTATAGAAGGAGACGTGACATGGCCGCGAAGATGTTGGCCTTCGATAGCGAAGCACGCAAGGCACTTCTGGAAGGCGTCACCAAGCTCGCCCGAGCCGTCAAAGCGACGCTCGGCCCGCGTGGCCGCAACGCCGTGATCGACAAGGGCTGGGGCGCCCCGAACATCACCAAGGACGGCGTCAGCGTCGCCGAGGAAATCGAACTCAAGGATAAATACGAGAACATCGGCGCGCGGCTCGTCCGCGAGGCCGCCAGCAAGACATCCGACACCGCCGGCGATGGTACCACCACCGCCACGGTTCTCGCCGAAGCCATCTTCAAGGAAGGCTTCCGCGCCATCACCAGCGGCGCCGACGCGATGGCCGTTGCCCGCGGCGTGCGCAAGGCCGTCGACGCCGTTGTCGCCGATCTCAAGAAGCAATCCAAGCCGGTTTCCGGCAAGGGTGATATTGAGAACGTCGCCAGCATCTCCGCCAACAACGACCGCGAAATCGGCAAGTTCATGGCCGACGCGTTCGACAAGGTCGGCAAGGACGGCGTCATCACCGTCGAAGAGGGCAAGGGCCTGGACACATACGTCGATGTGGTCGAAGGCATGCAGTTCGACCGCGGGTTCCTCTCGCCCAATTTCGTCACCAACACCGATGACATGACGGTCGAGCTCGAAAAGCCGCTCATCCTCGTCTATGAGGACAAGATCAGCGCGGCCAACAAGCTCATCCCCCTGCTCGAAAAGATTCAGAAGGCCAAGAAGCCTCTGTTCATCATCGCCGAGGATATCGAAGGCGAGGCGCTCGCCATTCTCGTCGTCAACAAGCTCCGCGGCATCCTCAATGTGTGCGCGGTCAAGGCGCCGGGTTACGGCGACCGCCGCAAGGCCATGCTCGAAGACCTCGCCATCCTCACCGGCGGCGAGCCGATCATGAAGGACCTGGGTATCGAGCTCGACAAGGTTGAGCTCCACCAGCTCGGCCAGGCCAAGCTCGTCCGTGTCGACAACGACAACACCACGCTCATCGAAGGCGCTGGCGACAGCTCGGCCATCCAAGGCCGCATCGCCCAGATCCGCCGCGAAATTGACATCACCACCAGCGATTACGACAAAGAGAAGCTCCAGGAACGTCTGGCCAAGCTGGCCGGCGGCGTGGCGCAGATCAACGTCGGCGCGGCCACCGAAGCCGAGCTCAAGGAAAAGAAAGCCCGCATCGAAGACGCGTTGCATGCGACCCGCGCTGCGGTCGCCGAAGGCATCGTCGCCGGCGGCGGCGTCGCCATGATTCGTGCCCTGCGTTCCCTTAGCACTGACCTCAAGTGCGAAGGCGACGAGGCGATCGGCGTGAAAATCGTCCGCACGGCACTGACGGTTCCGCTCCGCACGATCGCCGACAATGCCGGCACCAGCGGCAGCGTGGTCGTCCGCCGCGTCATGGACAGCAAAGACAACAACGGCTGGAACGCCCTCACCGGCGAATACGTCGATGTGTTCAAGGCCGGCATCCTCACGCCGACCAAGGTTGAACGCACGGCCCTGCAGAACGCGGCCGAAGTGGCGACCCTCCTCATGACCACCGACTGCATCATCGTCGACAAGCCCCAGGCCAAGCCCGAAGGCGGTGGCGATCATGGCCACGGCGGCGGCGGAATGGGTGGCATGGGCGGAATGGGTGGCATGGGTGGCATGGAC
>JANYKD010000046.1 GCA_025361735.1 Phycisphaerales bacterium | reverse complement strand
GGCGAAGAACGAACTGGACAAGGCGATCGAGCATCTGCGGCTGGCGCTGCAGACGCGGGAGTATCGCCGCCGCATCGAGTCCGCCGCCAAGGCCAATCTGTTCCTGGCCAGAGCACTGCAACAGAAGGGGTATGACACGGCGGCCATCGATCAGTACAACAAGCTGTTCAACCGCATGGAAACGCGGCTGAATCCGCGGCTGGATCCGGAGCTTTACTATCTGCTGGCCCGGCCGGAGACGCTGTATATCCAGGCGGGGCAGCTCAACGAAAAACACAACCACTTCGACAGGGCGGCGGCGCTTTATCATCAAGCGATTGAGCGTGAGCCCAACAGCCTCGACTACAAGTCCTATGGCGTGCGGTTGCTGATTCGCGTGGGCAAGTTCGACGAGGCGATCCGCACGGCCGCCGACATGGTTGTCGAGCATCGGGCCAACCCGCAGGCGATCGAGTTGCTCAGGCAGGCGTGCAAGGCTCGCGGCAATGAGAAGGATTTACTGATCGAGTTGCAGGCGATCCTGCGCGAGCGGCCGGAGGACCGGTTCATTGTTTTTGCCGTCGCCGAGCAACTTGCGGCCGCGGGGCAGGTTCCCGAGGCCGAGCGGATCATGCGCAAGGCCGTCGCCGACAGCAAGGGCGACGCCATCGTCGTCTCGCGCCTGTTCGACTTCTACATCGCCCGGCAACAGAACCTTGACGCGGCCAGGTTGATCGTGGATGCGCTGGCCCGCCGGCCGGAGGCGCTCGAGGAATTCGAGCGGCTGTGGCTCAAGCTTCTGCGAGTCAGCGCCGGCGTGCGCGTGCGGATCCCCTCGTTGCAGGCTCTTACGGTTGAGCCGGCGGCCGAGGCGTCCAAGTTGTACTGGATCGCACGCTTGGCCGACGTCTGGAACCGCTCGTCGCTCGAACGGGCCAGCCTGGAAAAGGCCGTGCAGATTGAACCGCCGTTCGCCCCGGCATATCGCGCCCTGACAGACGACATCGGTACGCGCAAGGATCTGAGCGGCGCCCAGAAGAGCCAGCTCGTGGACCGGCTGGCGGAGCGCGTGATCCGCGCCGGCCGCAACGATCTGGCCGCGGAAATGCGTGGCCGGCTGGCCATGCACGACAACCGCGCTGCCGAGGCGACGAAGTTGTTTGAAGAGGCCGTGCGCCTGGGCAGCCGTTCACCGCGGATGCAGTTCGGGCTGGCGATGGCGATGATGGGCGAAGGCAAGACGCTGGCGGCCGAGCAGGTGCTCTGGCAGCTCACGTCGGACTCCCCGGGATTTGAATCAGCGTACCTGACACTCTTTAACATCTACCTTCGCCAGCGCGGCGCCGAGGGATTGCGTCAGGCGGAAAAGGTGCTCGTCACCTGGCGGGCGACAGACCCATTCAATGTCAACGCGAGGCTGTTGCAGGTGCAGTGGGATATCGCCAGCAATCGGCTCGACCGGGCCGAGACCACGCTCACCGGTCTCTTCCAGGAGGAACCTGAGAACCCGGCCGTGCTCCAGGGGCTCGTGCAGTTCTACTCGCGGGTCAGCCGCATGCCCGATCTGTATCGCAAGTTGGAAGACGAGCAATCGCGGCGGCCCGGCAATCGCGCCATCGCCGGCGCCCTGGTTGAAATTTACCGCGGGCAGAAGCGGATTTCGGAGGCTCGCCGCGTGCTGGATGAACTGGCCAAAGCGATTGCCACCGACCCCGACGAGTTGTACTCCGCGGCGCACATGTACGAATGGATCAACCAGCCCGAGCAGACGGAGAAAGTCCTAGGCGACGTGCTCAAGATCGACCCCAAGCACGCGCCGGCCGCGAATGATCTCGGTTACATGTGGGCCGATCGCGGCGTGCATATGGAGGAGTCCGAGAAACTCATCCGCCAGGCGCTGGAAGTCGAGCCGGACAACTCGGCCTACCTCGACTCGCTCGGCTGGGTGCTCTACAAGCGTGGCCGATTCGAGGAGGCCCGCCAGTATCTGCAGAAATCCGTGGACCTGATGGATTTCCCCGACGCCGTCGTGCTGGATCACCTGGGTGATGCGCTGTATCGCCTCGACAAGCAGGACGATGCAGATAAAGCCTGGAAACGCTCACAGGAACGGCTTGCGGATGTCCGCTCCGAGCGGGAAGAATACGCCAAGCTTCGCTTGGAACTTCGTGCCAAGCTGCAGCAGTCCACCGCCAAACAACCCGTGAAAACCGCGCCGATCCTCCCGTAGAGCCACGCCGTCATTTTGATTTCATGTCACCTCTGGACCGTTCGCGGCGGTTACTGCATAGGATTTGCTTGATATATATAGGAGGTATTTGATGCGATATGCTGAAACCCCGGCGTTTGTGCTTCAGAATCTGGAATCGCGGATGTTGCTGTCGGGTTGCACCGCCGCTGACGTGGCGGCCGCGCCGCTCGTGTCGGCGGCAGCGGTGATCCGCGTCGCGACACGGCCGCATTTCACGGGGGCGTTCACGGTGACGGGGACGTATTCCCTGCCTATGGTAAACCCAGATGCTGCCAAGACTTACTTCTTCAAGGGATCGTGCAAACCGCCGGGCTTTGGCGGGATGCAGCTCTCAGGTTCGGTGCAGACGCCGGGGAACCTGGCCAGCGGGCAAGCTCACGGGAGCTTCGTCATGAAGAACAGCCACGGGACACTGAAGTTATCGGTGACCGGGCCAACGGAACCTGCGTTCGGGCCGATGCCGACGACGCTTTCGTATCGCATCACCGGCGGCACGGGCGCCTATGCCAACGCATCCGGCTCTGGCACGATCAGCGATACGCTCAAAACGAGCGTGATGAAGTTCGTGTTTCGGTTCTGAACCGCATTGACGGTCATGCGGCTTGCGCGGCCAAGATCGGATCGGAAACCGCCTTGACCGTTGCACGGTCAGTCAACTGTCCACTCAGCCACAGGGTCGTTGGGCGGTGGATCGAGCCGTCGGCGAGCAATCCGGCCGTGGCTTCCGCAAGTTCGGCGGAGGTAACGTAGATTCCCGTGCAGCACGGCTGGCCGTCGCACAGACCGACGGCCGCGACCGACAGGCTCGCGAACTGGGGGTTGCTCTCGGCCGCCTGGATCAGCAGCCGCGCAGCCGACTCGCTGGCGCAGAGCACGGCCGTGGCGCCCGACTGGAGTACGTTGCCGAGATCGCCTGTCGGCATCGTCGACACAGTGACCGACGGCGCAAATCGCTGTACGGCGAGTCGCGCGGCGTTGGACACGGTCTGTTGCTCGGTTGGCTCGATGACGAGAATGTGCCGGTGTCCGGCCAGCATCATCTGTCGCGCCAGCCCGCTCGCGGCGTGGGCGGTGTCCAGCAGCACGGCGTGCGTCCGGACCGATCCGGGCTCCATGCCGATGCGGACGATGTCCATGCCACGCACGATGAGGCTGCGCAGAATCGTCTCCGAGGTGGCGGCCGAGAGATCGACAACACTTTTGAAGTGATCCAGGAAACTCGGCCGCTGGGGGGCGGTCGCGGAGACGCATTCGATGGCGGAGTTCCGCTGTCGCAGGGCGTCGACCAGCGGTTGGGATTCCGCCGATGCATCGGTGAGGACCAGCCATTGTCCGATTTCAACCTGCTGGGTGGGCGTGCCTTTGACATAGGTTCCGCGCCCGATGGACCGTTCGAGCAGTCCTTCGGCCGCGAGATCCGTCAGGGCTTTGCTGAGTGTCTTGGGGTTTGCCCGAAACACCTTGGCCAGTCCGCGCTCGCCGGGCAGTTTGCCGGACAGTTCGCCACTGACGACGGCCTGGCGCAGTCGCTCGCGCAAACGCTGAAACTTGTAACTAAGATGCTCGGTCTGCGCAGCGGCAACGGGGGCGACAATGACCGCACTGGGGGATTCCATGACGTGCTCCTCTGGCAGTTCCCTTGGGAACTGCAGATACAAATTCGGCCGCGGGCGAGTGTCCCCGACCAAGAGGAGCAACTCCCACGACTACACTATTGTCGGCCAAACACGCGTACGAGATAAATACAAAAATGGAAGCACATCGGCGGTCGGGCGTGGCAATCCTGATATTCGGGGATCATCATATTATCGGACGTGTGATGAACGGCCCGTCGTTGCACGACGGGGCGAGGTTAAGGGGATCACGTTTGTTCTCGATGGTAATTATCGGAAGTAGCCGATGTATTGTCGCAGCGCGATGAGTGGCGGTCGTGATGATGAGATTCAAGATTACAAAGTTCAAGGCCCGGATTTCCGATTTCAAAGCCCGGATTCCAGATTTCAAATCTCAGATTTCAAATGTCAGATCCCGGATCTTCGGTTTCCGGTTCCGCATTTCGTTCGTCGTGCTGCTTCTGCTTCCGCTTATCAGCGACTGTTCCAGGTGCCCGATCCGCAATTCCACGGCCACACCGTTGCCCACGTTCGAACCCCCGGCGGCTCCGCGCGAATTCCGCGCGATGTGGGTTGCGGTGGTCAACAACATCGACTGGCCGAGCAAGCCCGGACTCCCGGCCGCCCAGCAGCAGGAGGAGATGCTGGCGTATGTCGATCTGGCCGCCAATCTGCGGCTCAATGCCATCATTCTTCAGGTTCGGCCGGCGTGCGATGCGTTCTATCCCTCGACTATCGAACCCTGGTCGGAATATCTCACCGGCAAGCAGGGACGCCCGCCCGAACCCGCATACGACCCGCTGGCCGAGTGGATCCTGGCGGCCCACCGGCGCGGCATCGAATTGCACGCCTGGTTCAATCCGTTTCGTGCTCGGGGCACGGGCACGAAGTTGCCGCTGGCGGGCAACCATATCGCCAATACCCGCCGCGATCTGGTGCGCAGCTACGGCGACTTCCTCTGGCTTGACCCCGGCGAGAGCGAGGCTCGCGACTACAGTGTCAGGGTCATCTTCGACGTCGTGCGCCGCTACGACATTGACGGCGTCCATATCGACGACTACTTCTATCCCTATCCGCAGGGCGGCGTGGATTTCCCGGACAACGCGCCCTGGCAGAAATATCTTCGCGGTGGTGGCCTGCTGCCACGCGGCGACTGGCGGCGGCAGAACATCAATACCTTTGTTCAGGCTCTCTACGCCGGTGTCAAATCGGAGAAGCCGCAGGTGAAGGTCGGCATCAGTCCCTTCGGCATCTGGCGGCCCGCCAACCCGCCGGGCGTACATGGCTTTGACGCGTACAGCGCCATCTACGCCGACTCGAAGTTGTGGCTCCAGCAGGGGTGGTGTGACTACTTCGTACCACAGTTGTACTGGAAGCACGAAGCTCGCCAGCAGCCATTCGACGGACTGCTGCAATGGTGGCTTGGCGAGAATACGCAGGCACGATACATCTGGCCCGGGCTGTACACCTCGCGCGTGGCCGATCCGAAACTCAACTGGCCGGCCGGCGAGATTGTGGCGCAGGTCAACACCAGCCGGACGCGCATGCCGTTGCCGGGGCACGTCCATTTCAGCGCCAAGGCCCTGCTCCAGAACAATGGCGGCGTCGCGGAGGCGCTTCGCACCAGCACCTACAGCAGCCCGGCGATCGTGCCGGCGTTCCCGTGGCTCGATTCCAATGTTCCGGCCGCGCCAATGTTCTCCCTGTGCGAGAAGCAGGGGGCTTGGACGCTCTCGTGGGATGCGGCCGGGGAGAACGTGCGATTCTGGTGCGTCTACATGCTGACCAGCGAAACTTGGGACATGAGACTATTGCCGTCGGAGTCGCACGAGTTAACGCTTCCTGCCGGTGTCCGCGCCGTCGCAATATCCGCGCTCAGCCGCACCGGCATTGAAAGCGATCGCCGTGGCGGGGCAATTCCCCCAGAAAAGTAAGGGCCGCTTCAGGGGAAGCGGAAAACCGTGACCACGCCAACCGCGTTCGCTGAAGCGGCCCCTACTTGGATCAATGCAACCCAAACCGCCTCTGCACGCGCACCTGCAACGGGGCGAAGACGAAGCGGTCCGCCGCCATGCCGATCAGGATCATGACCAGCATCACCGCCAGCACGCGGGCCACGTCGCCGTGGACTTCGCGGGCCAGTTGCAGCAGACGGCCGAGGCCTTCACTGCGGGTGGCGAAGATCAGTTCGGCGCCCATGAGCGAGCGCCAGGCGAAGGAAAAGCCCTGCCGCAGGCTGCTGGCCATGGCCGGCAGGCTCGCGGGGAGCAGCACGTAGCGGTACATCCGCCAGCCGCGGGCGCCGAGCATCAAGCCGGCTCGCTGGTACAGCGGTGGGATGGTGCGCAGGCCGTCGCGCAGGGCGATGGCGATCGCAAAGAAACTGCCCATCACCAGCACGAACAACACGCCGCGTTCTTCCAGTCCGAAGACCAGCACGGACAGCGGCACCCAGCAGACACTTGGCAGCGTTTGCAGGCCGAGGAAGAGCGGCCCGAGCAACTTGTCCAGTTCCTCGCTGCGCCACATGAGCAGACCCAGCACGATGCCCAGGAGCAGGCTGATGACAAATCCCTGTAGCAGCCGCCACAGGCTGACGAGATTGGCCATGATCAGCGGGGCCTGATGAAACGCGCCGGCGGCCGGGGCGTCGCCCCATGGCCAGCCTTTTCCGATTGGGGCGCCGAATTCGGTCTGGTGTCCGAGCATGGACAACATCGCATCGAGGATGTGGCTTGGCGCAGGGAAAATGTACTGTTTCCAGCCGATCGCCCTATATGCCGCCTCCCAGGTCGATAGTATCAATATCCAGATCAGCAGCCGTCGAAGGCTGCCAGCGATCGTCGCCCATTTGCTCGTTGACACGATTGACCTCGTCTTCGATTTCATGGCGGACCTGTCGCACGACTTCGGAAATCAGCGGACTGTCGAAGTTCCGCGGATGTGACAGGTCCACGTTGATCACGCGGCGGATGCGTCCCGGGTTGGCCGCCAGCACGATGATCCGATCCGCCAATCGCACGGCCTCGCCGACCGAGTGGGTCACGAACAGGATCGTCTTTTTCGCCGCCAGCCAGAGTTCCTGCACCTGGAAGTGCAGCAGCGTTCGCGTCTGTGCATCCAGTGACGCAAACGGTTCGTCCATGAGCAGCACGGCCGGGTCGAGCACGAGTGCCCGGGCGATGGCCACGCGCTGCCGCATGCCGCCCGACAGTTCGTGGACCAGCTTGTGTCCCGCGTGCGCCAGGTGAACCATGCGCAGCGCATCTTCCACGCGATCCTGCCGCTCGGACGCGGGCATTCCCCGCATCTTCAGCCCGAAATCCACGTTGGCGCGGGCACTGAGCCAGGGGAAGAGCCCGTGGTCCTGAAAGACCATCGCTCGCTCCGGCCCTGGCGCGGTGATGGCGTGGCCGTCGAGCGTGACCGTGCCCGAATCGGCGCGGGCCATGCCGGCGACGATGTTGAGCAGCGTGCTTTTGCCGCAGCCGCTGGGACCGACTACGACCACGAATTCGCCGGGCTGGCACTCCAGGTCAATCTCGGTCAGCGCCAGCGCGCCCGCAAAGCGTTTTTCAACGCCGCGCACGACCACATGCCCGCGGCCGGCCGAGCCGTTCGCACCTTCGGACGCCAGGCCGCCGACTGATGTTGTGTCAACCTGCCACATCATTTCTCGGCCTGCAGTCTACGCAAGAGCGTCAGGTCCGCAAATCCTTTGAGTTCGGGTTGCTTCACGAGGAAGCCCAGTTCAAACGCCCACTGCCCCATCGTGGCCAGCGTCTCATCGAGTGGGTCGTCGGTGAACTTCACGTTCTTGAGTGACGACTCGACGATGCCGAGGGCGAGCTTTTTTCCTGTCAGCCCACCCAGCGCATCGTTCAACGCGACGGCGTGCTTCTGCGGTTCCGAAGTCAGGCGTTGGGTCCAGTTGCGATGCACGCGCAGCATCTTTTCAACGACCTGTGGGTACTTCGCCAGGAATTCCGGGGTCGTGACAACGACAGTCAGATTCACTTCTTTGTTGGGCCAGAGGTCTTCTTCCTTGCCGATGAGTTTGGCGCCGGCCTCGGCGATAAGTCGCGAGCCCCAGGGCTCGGGCGCCCAGGCGGCGTCGATCTGGCCGCGGGCCATTAGCGAAGCCTGCTCGCCGTTGACAACGGGCACCACGTTGCTGGCATCGGCCTGTTTCAGGACGGAGACGACGTAGTGTCGGGCTGCGATGTCCTGCGTGTTGCCCAGTTGTGGCGTGGCCAGTTTGCGGCCCTTGAGGTCGGCGAGTTTCTCGATGCCGCTGTCTTTACGGGCGACGATGAGCACGCCATTGGCGGCCGCTCCGGCGACGAGGCGGATGCCTTGGCCCTTGGACTTGACCTGCGCCGACAGGGCTGGCCCGGGTCCGACATAGCCGATGTCGATCTCGCCGGCGAAGAGGGCCTCGATGAGCGATGGCCCGGCATTGAAGACGCGCGTGGTGACCTTGGCCGGCTTGACGGCGTCGGCAAACTCGCCGCTGGCGACGCCCAGAACGGCCTGGGCATGGGTGACGTTGGCGAAATACCCAAGGCGGACCTCGGCGGGTCCTTGGCTGGCGCCGGGCGCAGGAGTTTTGGGTGATCGATCGCAGCCGGCCAGGGTGAGCAATATCGCCAGCGAGAGAGTGAGACCCACGGTTTTCATCATGTTCGATCCTTTCCGACGACCCCGAAGAGGGCCGGATTGTACGCATTATTGGTGCGTCGTCAACGTCAAGCTATAAATACGATAGGAATAGGGGAAATTAACGAATGGTATATAGTCGCGTTGTGAGGATAACGTCGCTTCAACGGTTGTTCCGCGCGAATCGCCTCGCGGATGTCGATGTGCGGTGGGATCGTGCGCGGCAGGCGAGAACAGACTCCGGCAGCCTCAGACAGTTCTTCTGGATCCCAGGGCCTCGGCGACATCCTGGACAGCGATTGTGAATTCCTTTTCGTATGTCAGGCCATCCTTGTCCGTCACCCGCAAGCGGATGGCGTAGCTGCCGCGTTTTTCAAAGTCGAACGGCGCACGCGTCCGCAACGTGTCGCCAATCACCTGGAACTTGCAGTTATCAGTTGAGTCCTCGCCAGCAACAAGGGCGAAGGTGAACCGCTCTGATGCATCCGGATCGGTGGCCAGCAGTTTGCCGACCACGGCCCCAGCCGCCCGGTTCTCGGCTACAGTTGTCCTCGAAAGCCTCAGGTCGGTGGGCGATTCAGCAATATCCTTGACGTTTACTCTCACGCGCATGCAGTAGTCAAAGTCGCCTTCTGGGTCGGTCGCCTGCACCGTCAGGCAGAACTGCCGCTTGGTTTCATAGTCGAGTCGACTCGGATCGGCCACGCTGATGCCGCCCGTCCGAGCATTAATCGCAAAGACGCCGTCCTGGTTCCCATCCGTTATCGAGAAAATCATGCCGGCATCACTGACATCCGCGGCCCTGGGCACATTCCCCACGGCGGTCCCGGCCCGAGCGGTCTCCCGTACCGTCATCCGCGGCGGATTCATCGTAAGAACCGCTGACGTCGAATCGCCCAGCCAGCCCTCGCTTTGGAACATCGCGCGGATGTGATGGATATCGCTGTCGGCCAATGTGCCCGACCAAATCGCCGTTCCGGTGTCGCATATCTGCTCCACGCCGAGAATGGTGTCGCCGTCAAGGAACACGACCGATCCGGTGTCTGGAGTGTACGCCGCACCGGCAACGCAAGTCACATTTGCCGTCAGTGTCACCGGCTCGTCCAGCATTACAGTCGCATCACCGGTGGATACCGAGATCCGCGTGGCCGCTCCATAGGGCTGCGTGTTGCGTCGATAGTTCTCGACGATTGGCGCGGTGGCGTTGATGGTGGCGGCCGCATTCGCGTAGCCCGAGCGCCCGGTGGGGACACCCTTGTAGCGCACATGGTGGTTTGAGAAATACGGGATTGTATGCCCCGGGTCGTAACTCATGATGTCGTGGTAGAGCACGCCGTCGGAGCCCCTGAATCGATACCCAAACGAGTCCGCGTACACTTCCTGACTTTTCCCGGCGGTTTCGTGGTCATGTCACACGCGGCGACTTCGTGGTCTTGCAAGAGGCGCAACGCCGTGAGTCCTCCGCGGCAAGTCATGCCGGCCGCATTTGCGGCCACCAGGCGCAGCCGAACACCAGAACGAAATACGACCAGAGCAGTGTCGCGAGCACATGCACGAGGGTGTTAACGCGGTTGCCGCGCCAGAGATTCGCGTCGTAGATGAAGAACTGCGCCAGCAGGCGCGCCAACCAGAATACTGTCAGGCCGGCCAATACGGGCCTGGCCAGCGGTGTCGGCTCGATGAGCGCCGTGGTGTACACAAGTGACAGCAGGCCCATGAGGATCAAGGTAAGGACAATGAACAGGCAGTGTACGATGAAGATCTGGCGGTTAATCAGCGAGAGCCTGGACAACTCCGTGCGCCAGGCGAAGCGACGAGGGAAGTGTCCGTGTGCCGCCGCCAGGGCGATCAGGAGCAGGCCGGTGATCTTGAGGTGAAGCGCAAGATTCATGCTTCTCTCCGCAGCAGGAATGCGACAACGAACGGTGTCACGGGTATTTCGCGGTTGATGGTGAATCCGCTGTCGCGTGCGAGCTCGCGCCAGGTGCGGCGGGCAAAGAAGTGCATGAAACCCGGGCCGAACGCGGCGAAGTTCCAGGCATCGCGAAGGTGTTCCACAAGCACCACGGTTCCGCCCGGGACCAGAGTCCTGTGAAGCTCTCCGAAGAATCGTCTGCGCGATTGCGGGCTGCGGAGTTCGTGGGCGCAGAACAAGAGAAAGACCGTATCGCAGGAGCCATCCGCGAGGGGCAGGGCAGCGAAGTCGGCCCACTCGGCTGGTTCCCCTTGCCCCGAGGCGGCGTCGCGCCGCGCCCGGCGGATCGAAGGCTCACCCATTTCGCGGTCGTCAAAGACATCGAGCACCCGGCCGGTCGCATCGGGAAACAGGCGGCGCAACGCCGGGGTGGAATCGTCGAGGCCGACATGGATATTCATCCACTGGTGCGGGCGCTGCGGGAGAAAATCGGCAAGCCAGCTCCAGTGGTAGAGCGGCGACAGGTCGTATACATAATACGATACCGCCAGCGAGGCGATGAGCCAGAATGCGGCGCACGAACTGCCAATCCAGAGCACGGACTTGAGCTGGATGGGCAGCGGCGCTGCAACTGCCAGCGTCGCCCCCACCAGGACCGCCACGGCACCGATGGCGTATTGCGGCCAGTTGTATCGCATGATCTTGAGCATGCCGTCGCAGGGGCCGCGCTGCGGAAGACCGGTGTCTGAGGTGGTGTTCATGAAGCACCCGCTTGGGCGGTGGCGGCCGATTCCCTGTCCTGTTGCGGCTCCACAATGCCGCGTTCCCAGCGATAGTCGATGCCCCCGGTATAGAAGACACTCGCGAGAATGGGCTTGGCGTTCTGAAACATCGGATCGTGGAGGAAGCTGACATCGCGCACCTCGGCGCGGATCAACCTGGGATCCCAGTGCTGGCGCACACCTCGTATCCTGATCACGGAATGCGTCTGCGGCTCGTAGTCAAACGTCCAGGGAAGTGGCCCGGCGAAGCGTCGCGCGTCGGTCGGCTGGGTGAACGGAGATCCTTCGGGCAGCCGGACAGGGGCGAGTGACGACTCCGGCGACAAATCGGCGGCGACATCCACGTTGGCGCGGCCATCGTCAGAACGCAGGCGCAGTTCCAGGGACGCAGCGGAGACGCGCAGGTCGGCCTCGCAGTGTTTGTAGTTGTAGTGGGTGAGCAGGTTGCCGCCGAACGCCATGCGACGGCGATCGGTGTCGCTGCGGAGGATACGCAGGCCGCGCAGAGTGCGGCCCGAGTTGGTGCGATATCGGGCGAAGATCCGGTATCCGGTGAGCAGAAAATCCTGCCCCAGCCAGCGCGGCCAGCCGGCGGGGCGCAGGTCGCGCGTTTGAACGATCGCCACGGCGACGAAACCAAGGTCTGCGAATGTGTCGAGCTGCATGGCCGACGGCAGCAGGGGCGCGAGCACATGGCGAGGGAAGGCAAAGGCGAGCACGAGGCAATGATCAAAGTGCGCCTCGACGGGAAAGGGATGTCGCTTGAGGCGGTAGAACATGAGCGGACCATTATATCAACCGGCGGACAACGAAGCGCGATTTTCGTCTTGGCCACTGACAACCGTCGGGTGACCAACAGTTTGCGACTTGCCCCGCGAATCTGGTCACGCCCGATCCCGTCAACTCTCCGAGCACGATCAAACGCTCGTGGCTGGGTCATGTTCTGCATGGACACCGCATGGACGGACCGCGTGGCGAGCCGTCCGCAGCACCGAGCGAGGAAAAGGTCATGCAACTAAGGTATGCATGGCGACTAATACCGTTAGAGATGAGCAAACAGTCCCTGAATTACACTCTCGTTCTCGCCATCCTTCTGGCCGGCACGTGGTCTGCGCGGGCGGATGGGCCGGCCACGCGGCCGGCCGATTCGGGGCGCGTGGAGAAACTGATCGCGGGACTGGGCGCCGAAGGGTGGCGCGAGCGGCAGGCGGCCGAGGACGAACTTGCGGCGATGGGGATGGCGATTCGGCCAGCCTTGGCCGAAACGCTCGGGCGGACCGCCGACGCGGAAGCACGCACACGGATCGAGTCGATCCTTCGACAGCTGTCCGAAAGGGCGGCCACTGGCCCGACGATGGTGACGCTGCGGCTCAAGGGCGCATCGCCGCGGCAGGCGTTTGAGGAGTTCTTCCGACAGTCCGGGTCATCGTTGCGGGTGGTACCGGACAACCTCTGGGATAGTCGCGCATTTCCGCCGGTCGATGTGGAGATCGACGCTCAGCCATACTGGGCGGCACTCCGCAGCCTCTGCAAGGCGTACGATGTGCAGGTGCAGAATGTCGGGGATCGCGATCTGACGATTGTCGATCGCGGTTCGCAGTATCGGCTGTTTGGCAAGGCGCCGTGGGTGGCGCATGGTCCGTTCATGGTGATTGCCCAGAGCGTGTCGCGCAGCCAATGGGCGGACCTGAACATGAACCAGAACGCGGGCAATCACTACTGCGCGCTGCAACTTGTGGTGCTTGCCGAGCCGAAGATGCGGGTGCTGCAGGGTTCGTACCTGGCGCGACTCGAAGAGGCGGTGGACGAGAATGGAACTTCGCTGCTGGTGGCCAACGCGCAGCAGGCCGAGGGCGTGCAGCGTCTGACCGGCCTGTGCTGGAATCTCCAGGCGACGCTGAAGCTGGGCGATCCGCTTGGCGAGCGCATCGCCCGCGTTCGCGGGATGGGTCGGTACTGGATTCAGACACGCAGCGAGAAGACAGAGATTGCTAATCTGGCCGAGGCAAAGGACCGTCCGCAGCAGGTCGGCGGCCGGTCGTTCGTCGTGAAGGAGTTGAAGAAGCAGGGGGAGATGTGGCAGATCAGACTGAGTTTTTCCAGGGCGACCTGGGGCAATGCGGACATGGGAGCGCTCCAGGATCCCAACGGTTCGACGGTCCGGCTTATGGATGTTGATGGCCGGGCGATGGTCCGGATACCCGGTGTCTCCACCAGTTTTACGCAAGACAACATGATGGAGATGGTATTCAGCTTCGGCCGCCAGGCGGCCGCCGGGATGGAAAAGGTCGCAGATCCGGCCAAACTGATGGTGGAGATTCCCACGGAAATGAAAGAAATGACAGTTCCATTCGAGTTCACGGATTTGCCGATGCCTTGAGGAATCGATTATGCGTCAATTCCCTGGCCCATTGACTAGGTGGCATACGATCCGGCGGCTCGCGGTCTTGCTCGCGGCAGTGTCGCTCGGTGTGCCAGCCCAGGCGGCCGAGCCGACGTCGCGGCCGGCGGTCCCGGCAATGCTGGGTCCGCTTACGGATACCGCGCCGATCAATCTTCAACTGAGCCAGAAGAGCCCGCAGGCGATGCTCGACGAACTCACCCGGCAGTCGGGGATCAAGATCCGCGTGAATCCGCCGAATCTCTGGCAGACACGCCCGGGACAGCTTGCTGATATCGACGTCAAGAACGCATCTTATTGGCGTGCGTTGAAGGAGATATGTCGTGCAACGGGGCTCGTGGTCAACGGCTGGGACAGGGAGGTCGTGCTGATGGCCGGTGCCGGCCGGTTTGGGCTGACGGGCGACGGGCCCGTGAGCGACTGCGGCCCCGTGATGACGCTGGCGCAGCGGATCTACCGGTCACACATGGCCGACTTGCAGAGCGGCGAAATCCGCCGGACCTGCACGCTGAACCTGTTGATATATGTCGATCCGCGTGTGAGGTTGCTCGCGTGGAAGCCGATTTGCGTGACATCGGCTCGAGATGAGAAGGGCAATGACCTGAGCGGCGCCGTAACGGCGGGAGCCACTGTCGATCGGTATAACGATGTCAGCGCCTGGCAGATTACTCAGGTCGTGACGCTCAACCCCGTCACGCGCGTCGGTGGCACCGTGGCCGAGCTAAAGGGGTATTTGCCGGCCGTGGTCGTGCTCAAGTCACAGGTACTGGAAATTCCGGAACCCGTTGCCAAGAAAGAGTTTAAGCAGGATATAGGGTCCTGGACCGTGGAGCTGATCGGGGTCAAGGACAAGCGGCCGGGGCAGGTGCCCAAGGCGTATCAAGTGGACATTTCCCTCCGGCAGCGTGGCAAGGCGGATTCCCCGGCGAGGTTCGATCTGGGGCGGCTCGTGCAACTGATGGATGCCAAGGGGGCGATCCTCATGCGCCAGCGATACGAGGAGAGCAGCACCTTTTCCGAAGGTCAAACTAAGGCCAGTCTGACCTATATGCAGCAGACGTTTGGGGGCGAGCAGATCGGGCCGCCGGTCAAGCTGGTGGTCGATGTGCCGATGGAGATGAAAGAACTGGGGTTGCCCTTTGAGTTTCGGGATTTGAAGTTGCCGTGAGGCAGGGTTCGGGGTTCAGGGTTCAGGAAACACAATGATTGGGTGACCGGGTGGTGCTCGTAAAGTGTTACCTGAGTTTCAAGATGCCCATCATTCCAGCGACTTTCTGTTGGGTTTTGGCCGCCATTGCGGAGTATATACCAGAGGAGAAGCCGGTGGCTTCCCCGGGAGTATTGACCGTGGCGGATCATCGCGAGTTCCTGAGTTATTTTCTGCGAGAACAGCGAAGGCTCATGGCGTACCTGTTGAGCGCCACGGGCGATGTGCATGCGGCAGAAGACTTGTTGCAGTCGATCGCGCGGATTCTTCTGGAGAAACTGGGTGAGTACGACGAGGCCCGGCCGTTTGGGGCATGGGCAACGGGGGTGGCGAAACTGGAAGTGTGCAAGTGGCGACAGCAGGCGAGCCGGTCCAGGGAAGTAATCTCCGAGAAGTCAATGCAACTGCTGAGCGAAACGGCAGCCGAAGATGAGGATGCAGCGGAGGCCGATGATCGCTATTCATTCCTGGCCGAGTGCTTGGGGGCCTTGGGTGGCACCGGCCGCCGGGTCGTTCAGATGAAGTACGGGGATGGTTGCAGGATCGCGGAGATCGCGGCGCTGGTCGGGAAGAGCGTGGTGGCAATCGAGATGATGCTGGTGCGTGTGCGCAGGGACTTGCGTGACTGTGTTGAACGGAAGATGTCGCATACGAATGTGGAGGTCGCATGACCCCCGAGATGCAGGAATTGATCGATCGCTACGTTGGCGGTCTGGCATCCGACCAGGAAATTCGGCGGGTGGACGATCTAATCCAGCAAGATCCTGTGGCGAGGCGTGCCGTGTTCGGGGCGGCGGCGATGGAGGTGAATCTGCGTCAACTTCTGGCAAAGGCTGACGGCAACTCGGCTGGGGAGCACTCGGCCGGAGGAGGCCGAATTGCCCGAATTGGTTGGCAAAGGTGGCTCAAGTATGCTGCGGTGTTTGCGATCGCCATTGCCGGATGGGGGGCAGCGCTGGTTGTCTCCGGTCGGTATCGCGTCAAGTGCAAGGAGTACGAAACCGCGATCAAGAGAGTGGATGAATTAGCGAGATTGGCATCGCCACCTTTGGTGGCAGGTGGCCGCGCCGACCGTGTGGTTCAGACGCGCGGGCTGGTGCTGGCTCTTGATCGCGGGGCCAGCAGCGAGACGCCGGTGCTGGCTGGTTCGCCCGTGCCAGTCGGGCGTTCACTGTGGACCTGCCCGTGGGGAGCGGCGGCGTTGCGACTGGCGGATGGAGTGACGGTGGACCTGGAGCGAAACTCCGAGGCCGAGTTGTCACCGTCGCGCGTCGAGGGCGAGCACGAGATTGCCTTGGCCAAGGGCATCCTGTTCGTGACCCGTCTGGACTCGCCTTCTCCGGGACATGTGATCGTCAGGACATCCAACGGGGCGGTGGTTGTCAATCAAGCGCAGGTGGCGGTTGCGGTGGACAAGGGCCAGACCACGGTTGAGGTGGCCGACGGGCAAGCAGACGTGAGGACAAGCGATGGCCGGGTCTTGCGCGTGGCGGCCGGTTATTATATAATTATCGGCGGCGGCCGTGAACCGCAACTCGTGAAAGGGCGGTTGTCCTGGAAGTTGTCGCCGCTTGGCGCGCTATGATTTGCGTACGCGGATATACGGGCCGTTTTTTTGCAACGACAGAGGTGGTGGCAACGACTTTAATTCTTGACGGCAGCCTGCGTTGACACCCATCGGTATGGGTGTATTCTGTGTGGGTTGCGATAGTGCGTGAGTGTTGGGTTGGTTGAAAGGTGGATGGCTCGGCGAGCCGTTCGCACCAGCGTTGCGATAGTGGATGAGTGCCCAGTTGGTTTGAACGGGCTCCATCGCGGCAATCATCGGTCAGAACGCATCTGAGCGCCCAACCCCGGTCGCGCGGATAGTTTCTGTAAGCACGAGGAACATCAGATGAAGCGACACCTTCGAGGATTTTTTAGTCGTGGGCGTTCAATCCGCCGGCAAAACCAGGCGGTCACGGCGGCAGTTGTCGAGATGCTGGAAGACCGCCGAATGTTGACGGTGATCACTTCCACCGTCAACGTGCCGGCTACCTTCACGTTCCAGCAGTCGCCTGATCCGGCCGAATTCGGTTCACGCCCGGCGCGGGTATGGGGACAGGTCACGCAGACCGGCAACACCATCTCCGAACTCGTCGGTGCCACGATCGACTCAACCAACAATATCATTCTCACAGATATTCCAGGGCAGCTCAACGGCGTGGACGTGCTGGGCGGGATCGGCGGTTACAACGGTGGCACACTGATCGGCGCGATCAACATAACCGATCCGTTCCCCAGTGCGAACGGCACTCAGAATGGGACCATTGGCACCGACCCTGCTGGCGCAACCCTGACCACGCAAAACAACACCGTGTCCAATGTTGCGGCCTCGCCCAACGGCACGCTCGCGAGCGTTAACGTGACTGCCAACGGTCGCGTCGAGGTCATGAACTTTCCGACCCTGGTCGCCGATGGCAAGGGAAACGTAGCGGCACCAGTGCAGGTGCGCATCAACGAGGCCACTCTTAACGATGACCGTCTCACGACCCTCGTCTACCCGGCCGGCATGACCGCCCCGGCTTCGGTCACCGACGTCGCGATGGATCCGGATCCGGCTGCCCCGATCATGTACGTGCTGGGTACGGATGCGGGCGGCTTCAATACACTGACGGTCGTCGACGTCGACACCAATACGGTGCTGGCTCAGAGCCAGTTGGCTTCCGACCCGGCCGTCCCGGGGATGGCGGCTCGACTGAGCGGATCGAATGCGATGGCCTTCCGGACGGTCGGAGCCGGCCGCGAACTGTGGATCTTCACGCCGGACTACGACGGAAACAACACCAAGGACGCCAATGGAATTGGAACGCCGGCGGCATCGGGCACCACGACGGTCAACCCCAACTACGACCCGGCGTTGGTCAGGATCAACATTGATGACATCCTCGATCCGGTCACTTTCGGCCAGTGGCCGAAATCCAATGGTGCCGGTGATCCTGGATTGAGCAACATTGTCAGTGCTGCCGATCAGTTCAAACGGCCGCTTGACGGGTTTAATGCCATGACCTGGGACCCGTTTGATAACGGCGCCAACGGCGAGTTCATCGTCTCCTTCCAGAATCCTGATTCGACCGGCACCGGCACGGGCTCCCAGGCGCCACCGTGGGATATTTACGCCCTTCCGCTCGCGGCCGGCAATTTGTCGCCGTACACGGACTTCGGTGCGATTGGCTTGGCATCTGGTGCGGGTGGCGGCGGCGGCACTGGTGGTACTGCCGGGAGCGGCATTGAGGTCCACGGGCTTGCACTCGCGAGAGACGCGCGAAACAACATCATTCTCACCGCCATGCTGCAGATACCGCAGACTGTCGGCGCCAAGCTCGGTCAAATTGTCCAGGTGGCGACGCTTTCCGGGAACGGCAGGTTCCTGCCGCTGAATGCCAGCGCCAGCGCCGCTCTGGGTCGCCCCGGCACGGTCATCCTGGGCACCGGGCTGGCGAGCTGGCCCGTAAGCACGAACCGGGTTGGACCCGTCACTCGTCCATTCCTGTACGGCTACGACGGCGATCAGGTTGTCCGCGGGTCTTCCATTTGCCTGCCGGTCGCCCCGGATACAGGTCGCTCACAGGTTTCGCTCGTGGAAGGTGCGGCATTCAACCCCGTGGATGCCAATCGGCTCTATTTTGTCCCGACGCTGGGTGCTGTCACTGGCGGCGGAGGCGGTGGTGGCACCGCTGCTCAGCTTCTGTGTTCGATCGATCTGGATCCGGCCCTTTTTGATGACCCGACCTTCCATAACTCTACGGACATTCAGAACGGGCTCCTTGTCGGCGGAGCTTTTGCGGGGAAAGACGGCAAGAATCAGGACGTGCATGTCGCGGGCATTGCCTTTGACCAGACCGATCCGGTTACGGCCGTGCTTCACGCCATCAACGGCAACAACGGCAACGTTTCGGGTGGAGTCAATGTCCTTGCCGGCCAGAACACGATTACGCTTGCCCGCCCCGGTTTCAGCGGCATTATCCCGCAAATACTGGGCGCCAACATGGGCAAGGCCGCCGGTCTGGTGTTCATAGGCGGTGGTGTCATCAGCCGTGGTGGACTGATTGCGGGCATCGCGGCCGAAGATCCCGCTGCTGTCGAAACATTTGCCTGGACCACGACCCCGGTCAACGGGCATGTCCAGCTTGTCCGTATTGACCTCACCACGAATCCAGCGACAGCCATCCCCTGGGGCGCCGTGGACCCTGACATCGAAGTCGGCGGCCTCACGTTTGACGCCAACAGGATCGACCCCGTCACTCTGCAGTTGGGATCTCTGATCGCCACCAATCCCGGGATCGTCAACAGCGGGTCCCAGCAACGAGACACCATCTTCAACATCGATCCGCGCTACCGGCCCAACGAATGCAATATTTTCCAGGACTATTTTTCCACCTCGGACTCCGCCAGCATGCAGTCCGTTTACGAGGTTCAGCTTCCTCCGGCGCCTCAGCTGCCCATTCCGTACAACGGCGATGTGGGTGCGATCCGCGTCGTGCCGGCACAGGGTGGCAACCCGATTACCGTAACGCCCAATGGCGGCACAGGCCAAATGTACATGGGCGCGCGCACGCGCGATCTTGACCCCAGGAATCCATACGATGATCTCTGGCCGGTCACAGGCACGACGTTGCTTGACGCCGATGGCGTCACGCCTTCCGCGATTGGCTTCGGACTGGTTCCGCTGGGCAATGGACAGATCATTTCCGGGATGAGGGTTGGCCTGACCGGGACGGGCGCCCCGCAAAACTTCGGACGTTTCCTGTTCTCCGGTGCACTCACCGGCCAGGTGAACATCAGCGGCTCGGTTGACTACTTCTACACCGGCTGGCTGCTCACCGGCGACCCCAACACTCCGTCATTTAATGGGAACTCCAAGGGCGGCGCTGTGGCCGGGTTGCCGGCCGGATACCAGCCCTACTCCAACACAGACCATGCTGGCGATTTCGTCACGGGCGGCGATCTGCGGAACTTGGTCACGCTCGACACCATCAACAGCGTTGGAGGCTACACGTCTCTTAACACCATCACCTACCTCACGCGCGGCAAGTTCCAGATCGGCGGGAGGCTCGGTGAGATTGACGGCCGCGAAGACCTCGTTGGTACGGTGGATGTCGCCAACACGCCGAACATCGCAACAGCGATGCCGCTGACGCAGCAGATCAACGAAGTGGAATTCCAGACAAACGGGGCAGCGAACAACATAAACGCCGCCTTTGTCGCTGGCAATCAGGCCCAGCCGGCGTTCTTTAACGAGACGTTTGCCACCGCGCAGTATGTGGGCGCGGTGAACACGGTGCGCGGCAACAACGTCATCGACATCGCCGGGACGATCCAGCCGAAGCCGACGACGAAGGACGACAACGATTATTATGCCGTCTCGCTGATGGCGGGGCAGGTCGTCCGTCTGTCGATAGACAACGGCGGGTTGATTCTCGAACTGATCGATCCCGATGGGCGCGTGGTGAGCACCAATGTCAGCGGCACGGCTCCCATTGCGACCGCTACGATGCAGTGGACCACGGATCGGCCCGGCCTGTGGCGCATCCATGTGGCAGCGCCGTATACGTTTAATGCCGCCGGGGCAATCGTGGTTCCAAACCATCCGCTTCCGCTCCCGTACAACATTCTTATGACTTCGGCCCCGATGGACACGTATGGCATGAATATCGCCCTCGGCGCCGTCCACATGACGGGCAATATCTTCGACGGCGCTGGCGGCGGCGGGGGCACGTCGTTTTACGCACGCAACGGCGACATAGGAGCGCTGGTTTCCGGTGCCACGCTAGCAGTAACTTCCGTTCCTGCCTTGGCTCCCGACGTCCTGCTGGATGAGGATACGTACGAGGCCAGCGGCCAGCCGCCGCAGAATGCCCTCATCGGCGCTGCGATCAACGTGACTTTGGGGAATCTGCGCACGGTCCAGGGTGCTGCGGTTGGCGTTACCTGCACGGATGCCTTCGCCGGTTCGGTCGGATTACTCAGCGCCACCGGCGGCGACCTTGTGTTCAACAGCAGTTTCGCCATTCCTCGTTCCAACGACCAGGATCTGGTCGGGACCGCTCGGCAGGCGGCGATCGGCGGCGACTACCAGCGTGTCCAGGCGACCGGCAATATCGCGGCCCAGTTGATGGCCAACCGCGGCATCGGCGTCATTACTGGCGCCACGGTCGGTGGTCTGGACACCGAACCAACCGGCTTCTTCGTGGTCAACGCTGACGAGATCGGCCGTGACGGGACCATCGACCTGATCGACACGACCGGAGACTTCGGCACGCCGTTAGGCGGCGGATCTCCCATCATCACCGGCCCTGGTGGCAACGTCCGTTACATGCATGTCGGCGGCAATCTGCATCGGGATTATTTGGCCTTCGGCGGTGGGAATGAGACCGACGACGCGACCTTGTATGGTCCCGGCGAGTCAATTCCGTTCAACGATGACAGTGGTACGCCGATGTTGATCCAACCCGTGGCAACCGTGCCGGGCGGATTGCCTTCGATCACCCTGCGCGCCTACGGCATCCGCGGCAGCGGCGGCAGCGCAGTGGTCAGCATCAGTTCGACTGACTCCGTCACCATTTCGGCCCAGGGCATCTCTCCGCTCGCCAGCGTCGAGATCGGCCAGATTATCGTCAACGGCGCGGGCACGGCCGTCGGACCCAATGCCGCCGGCACGTTTGTCGCCCCCCCGGCGGCTTTCCCGCGGCTGAGCGTGAACATTGGCGGTACCGCTCCGGTGGACGTTTATGATCTTCGAGGCGGCAACTTCTACCAGATCCAGAACAACTCCAAGGCGGTGGACAGCAAACGCAACGCTGTTGCCTATGGCGAGATTGTCAATATCACGGCCGGTTCCATCTACAACCTCACCGCCGCCAATATCGGCGTGGCCAAGCAGTCCACCAATCAGCCGATTATCGGCGAGGTCGCGCGACTGAATGCGTTCCCATTTTTGGGCCAGACCAACGGCGTTCTGGCGGGCAATATTGGCTACATCACAACCCTGGGTGCTCTGGGCAATATCAGTTCCAGCGGCACCATCGGACAGATCACCGCCGACTCCGACAACAAGACCACGCCCGGCGCGCTCACCGGACTCGTTCGGGCGCCCCTCGAAGGAATTGTCGGACCCGTGGTTTCCGCCGGAGGGCTCAACAACGTCGTCGTTGGCCGCGGCATGACCACCAGCGGCAATTCTCCGTCCTTCTCATGGGGCGGGCTCTATTCCAACGGTCCGATCAGGAATGTGACCGCCGACGCAGCCGATATTTACGGCGACATTGTCAGCACGACCAGTATTGGCACGATCAACGTCCGCAACAACGGCTCGCTGATCTGGTCTGACATCGGCGTTCCGACCACGTTGAACGGAATGCAGAAGAATAGCGGGACAGATGCGGTTGTGAATGTTCCAAATCCGATCACGGATCGCACCCGTTTCACGATGGGCACTATTTCCGTGCAAGGCGCCATGGCGCTGCGTGGGAAGCCGGCGCCCAAGACCGGCGGAATCATCGGTTGCGTGTTCGCAGCCGGTGCCATTGGCACGATACAGGTGACGCGCGGTTTCGGCATCATCGACAGCGTCCTGGCGGTTGCCAGCCAGAACGGTACGATCAACACGATTTCCAGCGATGGGTATGGATTGCGCGACGTCACTTTTGGCAACGGAACGATTGTCGGCAAGGTGATTGTCACCGGCAATGGACAACAGATTCCCTCGACGGGATTCTCGGCATCGCTCCGCAAGAGCGAGACCATGGACAGCGATCCATACACCCATTTTCAGCCCAATTACGCGACCGATCTGCACCGTTATCTTGGCACCACGGCCGCCAGCCCGATCATCGCCAACGACAACAACCGTGCGGGCATCACGCGATCCGGCGTCATCGCGGGGGCGCAAATCTTCGCCAACCGCGATCTCACGCTGCTCCAGGCCTGGCGAACCACCTTCTCTACCCAACTGGGGGCCTATATCCCGACGAGCCTGCACTTCTCCAACTCGATCAAGACCGTGCAGGTTGCCGAGAGTATGATCGATCCGCAGATCACCACCGGCCGGCTTGATCTGCTTTCAGTCGGCAAGGACCTCCACAGTCCGAACATCCACGTGGCGGGCTTGTTCAGCACACTCAGCATCGGCGGCAACTACACCATCGATCCGGCCAGCCGCACGGATGTCATCGAGGCCATCGGAGCCAACGGCTCGATCAAGAAAGTGACCATCGGCGGCCGGATGGACGGCAACATCAAGGCCTCCGTCAGCATTGGCCCGCACAAGGTCGGCAACAAGACCGGCACGGGCAAGTTCTATGTCAATGGCAAGCAGATCGCCTGATCTGCAGTGCCGGATCGCCAAACGCCAGGACGCGACGGAAACCCGTCGCGTCCTGGCGTTTTGGCGTATAGCCGGGATTACTGTCGGGGGACGTCGTCCGGCGCGGGCTGGTCATCCTCCGAGATCTCGGCCGGAATCTGATACTTGGCGTCGAGCCAGCGGCCAAGATCGACCAGTTTGCAGCGATCGGAGCAGAACGGGAAGAAGCTGCCTTTCTGCCCGGCCGTGGCCGGATCGACTTCGCGTTTGCAGGTGGGGCATTTCATCGCAGTGTGGGACAAACGAGTTTGAATTTGAAATTTAAGATTTGAAATCTCAAATTCCAGACTTCAAATCCGGCGTCCGGGAGGCAGATCGTGTCCAGGACTCCACAGTTACTTCTTCGCTGACGCAGCCATCGTCTTGCTTTCGCTGGTCGCTGCGGGAGTGGTCGATTCGGATTTGGCTACCGACTTGGTTTCCGATTTTGTCTCGGACTTTGCTTCGGTTTTGGTTTCTGTCTTCTTCTCACCGCCGGATGAATCGGCTTTGGCGGCGTCGCTGTAGGACTTGGAACGATAGTCCGTGATGTAGAAGCCGCTGCCTTTGAAGATCAGCCCAGCGCCGGCGCTGATCAGCCGGCGAACCTTCTTCTTCCCGCAGGCCGGACAAATCTTGATCGGTTTGGCCGTCATTGGCTGAAATTTTTCGAATGCCTCGTGACAGGCATCGCAGATGTACTCATATGTTGGCATGTAACACCTACTATCAACTGGCAACTAACAACTAACAACTAGTGACTCACGCCTTCTTGCCGACGACCACCTGCGCCGGCCGCAGGATGCGGCCATGAACTGAGTAACCCCGCTGATACACCTGTATCACCGTCGCCTGCTCGTAGCGATCGTCCGGCTGTTGCATGAGCGCCTGGTGCAGGTTGGGATCGAACAGCGTGCCCGGTTGGGGCGCGATGATCTCGACGCTGTTCTCCGACAGGGTCTTGAGAATGTGATCGTGGACCATCTGCATGCCCTTGAGCACGGCCGCCGCGTCGGTCTTGGACACGTCGGTCTCCAGAGCCCGGTCGAAATTATCGAAGGCCGGGATCAGGCTCTGGATCAGTTTGGCATTGGCGAACTGGATCGCCTGAATCTTCTCCGCCTCCAGCCGCTTCTGGGCGTTCTTGAAATCCGCCTGAACGCGGGCGAGCTGGTTGAAGAGTGACTCGCGCTCGGCCTGGAGCTTCTCGATGTCGGCGTCGATCTGCGCGCCAAAGTCGGAGGCCGCGCCACTGAGGATATCCTCGTCGCCATCGTTTCCGGGTTTTTTGGATTCGTTTTCGTTCATGGCTTCTTTTTTAGTGTCCGCTTCAGCGGACGCGGTTGTGCCGGAAGACGTCGAAACGCGTCCGCTGAAGCGGACCCTACGATTTCGACTCTCCCGTCAGTTTCTCTTTGATCTTATCCAGAAAGCTCTTTCGCTGCGGGCTGGCGGACACATCATCCATGCCGGCGAACTCGCGCAGGAGATGTTTCTGCTTGTCGGTCAGCTTCCGCGGCACTTCGATGAGCACCTGCACGAGTTGGTCGCCCTTGCGCTGGCTGCGGATGTCGGGCAGGCCCTTGCCGCGGATCTTGAATACCTCACCATGCTGCGTGCCGGCCGGGACATCCATTTCCTCTTTGCCGAAGAGGGTCGGCACATCGACTTTGGCGCCAAGCGCCGCCTGCGTGAAACTGATGGGGATCTGGCAGACCAGGTCGTTGTTGTGCCGCTGGAACAGCTCATGCTGTTCGATGACGATGGTGGCGTGCAGGTCGCCGGCCGGGCCGCCATTGGCGCCGGGTTCGCCTTCGCCGCCGAGGACGACAGACTGGCCTTCTCGGGCGCCGGCGGGGATATGCACCTCGACGACATGCTTCTTGCGCTTTCGCCCCGAGCCGCGACAGGCGCCACAGGGATCGCGCACAACCCTGCCGGCACCGCGGCAACTGGGGCAGGCGGTGACCATGCGGAACATGCCGCCGAATCCCTGCTGGGCGACGCGTCCCTGGCCGCCGCAAGTGGGGCAGGCGACCGGCGCTGAGCCTGGCTTGGCGCCGCTGCCGCGGCACTCGCCACAGAGGTCTTCGCGATCGAATTCGATGGTCTTCTGGCTGCCGTTGGCGACTTCTTCGAGCGTCAGTTCAACCTGGGTTTCCAGGTCGTAGCCGCGCTGCGCGCCTCCGGGATGGCCGCGTCGGCCGCCGCCGCCACCGAACGCCGCGCCAAAGAGATCGCCGAACATGGAGGCGATATCCTCGACGTCCATGTGCTGGAAATCGTGCTGGCCGCCGACGCCCGCGTGGCCGTACTGGTCGTAACGCTGGCGTTTCTGCGGGTCGCCGAGGATTTCGTAGGCTTCGGCCGCTTCCTTGAACTTGCTTTCGGCGTCGCCTTTGTTGCCTTCAGCGCGGTCGGGATGGTGCTTCATGGCAAGCTTGCGATACGCGCGCTTGATCTCATCCGCGTCGGCCGACTTGGCCACGCCCAGGACTTCGTAGTAGTCGCGCTTTGAAGCAGCCACGGTTACTTCCTGTAGGGTGCGCTTCAGCACACCGGATTGTCGAAACCATTCATGGTGTGCTGAAGCACACCCTACGCACATCCAACGCATGTGGGTTCGCGCCGCGAACCCTACACGCGCAAAGCCCAGAGATCGAGATCCCTGGGCTTTGGCGTATCTTTCGCGTCAATCCGCGACGTCAAATCACCGCGCCCGCCACGGGCTTCACTTCTTCGCCTTTCTTGGCGTCCTTCAGTTCGGTGATCAGCACGTCGGTCGTCAGAGCCAGGCCGATGGCGCTGGCCGCGTTCAACAGTGCGGTGCGTGCGACCTTGGTCGGGTCGATGATGCCGAGCTTGAACAGGTCGCCGTATTCGCCGGTCGCGGCGTCGTAGCCGTAGGCCGGGTTCTTGTTTTCCAGGATCTGGGCCACAACCACTTCGCCGTCTTCGCCGGCGTTGTCGGCGATCTGGCGGGCAGGCGATTGCAGGGCCGCGGAGACGATGTCATAGCCGATCTTCTCGTCGCCACGGGCCTTGCTCTTGGCGGCATCCACAGCCTCGATGGCTCGCAGGAATGCCACGCCGCCGCCGGGAACGATGCCTTCTTCGGCCGCCGCCTTGGTGGCGTGCAGGGCATCGTCGATGAGATCCTTGCGTTCCTTCATCTCGGTTTCGGTGGTGGCACCGGCCTTGATGACAGCCACGCCGCCGACGATCTTCGCCAGACGCTCCTGGAGCTTCTCGCGGTCATAGTCGCTGGTGGTGGATTCGATCTGCTTGCGGATCTGCTCGGAGCGGGCAGCGATTTCCTTCTTCTTGCCGGCGCCTTCGATGATCAGCGTGCGGTCCTTGTTGACGCTGATCCGCTTGGCCTGGCCGAGTTGTTCGATCTCGACGTTCTCGAGTTTGAGGCCCAGGTCTTCGCTGATGAACGTGCCGCCCGTGAGGATGGCGATGTCGCCCATCAAAGCCTTGCGGCGATCGCCAAAGCCGGGGGCTTTGACCGCGCAGATGTTCAGAACGCCGCGGAGCTTGTTGACGACGAGGGCCGCCAGTGCTTCGTTCTCGACGTCTTCAGCAATGATCAGCAGCGGCTTGCTGCTGGTGACAATCTTGTTGAGCAGGGGAAGCAACTCGGCGAGATTGCTGATCTTCTTTTCGTGGATGAGGATGTAGGCATCCTCGATCTCGCACTCGAGCGAGTTGGGGTTGGACATGAAGTAGGGCGAGAGGTAGCCCTTGTCGAACTGCATGCCTTCGGTGTATTCGAGCACGGTTTCGGTGCCCTTGCCCTCGTCGATCGTGATCACGCCTTCCTTGCCGACCTTCTCCATGGCGTCGGCCATCAGTTTGCCGATGTGCGTGTCGCCGTTGGCGGAGATGGTGGCGACATGCTCGTAGTCATCACGGCCTTTGACCTTCTTGGAGATCGCCGTGATGGCGTTCGACGCGACTTCAGCGGCCGCCATGATGCCGCGCTGCACCAAGATCGGGTTGCAGCCGGCGGTGGTGTACTTGAGGCCCTCGCGGAAGATGGCCTCGGCCAGGACAACCGCGGTGGTGGTGCCGTCGCCGGCCACGTCGCCGGTCTTGCTGGCGACCATGTTCACGAGCTTGGCGCCCATGTTCTCAAAGGGCTGCGGCAGCTCGATCTCCTTGGAGACGGTGACGCCGTCCTTGGTGATGCGGGGGCTTCCGAACGATTTCTGCAAAACCACATTCCGGCCG
>JANYKD010000037.1 GCA_025361735.1 Phycisphaerales bacterium | reverse complement strand
TGCCGTTGGACTCCATGTCGCCCTGCTGGAAGTAGGCCGCGAAACGATGCAGGTACTGGTCGTAGGGGAGGATGGCCTGGCTCTGGGCGTTCCAGAAATTATTGTACCAGACGCCGAGTACGGCGAGAATCACGGGGAGGTTCTTCTCAAATGGCGTGGTGCGGAAATGGTTGTCCATGTCGTGCGCACCGGCCAGCAGTTCGATGAAGTTGTCGAAGCCGACGTAGAGGGCGATGGGCATTCCGATGGCCGACCAGAGCGAATAGCGGCCGCCAACCCAGTCCCAGAATCCGAACATGTTGTCGGTGTTGATGCCGAACTTGGCGACGTCGGCGGCGTTGGTGGAGAGCGCCACGAAATGCTTGGCGACGGCGGCCGGGTTGCCGTCGAGTTGCCTGAGCAGCCAGTCCTTGGCCGTGTTGGCGTTGGACATGGTTTCCTGCGTGGTGAACGTCTTGGACGCCACGAGGAACATGACCGTCTCGGCCGACACTTTCTTGAGCACTTCGGAGATGTGCGTCCCGTCCACGTTGGAGACAAAATGGACGCGGAGTTTCTTGTCATCGCCGTACGGCTTGAGGGCTTCGGTGACCATGACCGGCCCGAGGTCGGAGCCGCCGATGCCGATGTTCACGATGTCGGTGATGGCCTTGCCGGTCTGGCCTTTCCACGCTCCGGAGCGCACGCGACCCACAAAGTCGCCCATACGGCGCAGGACTTCGTTGACATCCGGCATGACGTCCTTGCCGTCGACCATGACCGGCTTGTTCGACCGGTTGCGCAGGGCCGTGTGCAGCACGGCGCGGTTTTCGGTGATGTTGATCTTCTCGCCGGTAAACATCTTCTCGATGAACGCACCGAGTTGTTCCTGTTTTACCAGGTCCAGCAGCAGCCGCAGGGTGTCGGAGTTGATGCGGTTCTTGGAGTAATCCAGAAGGATATCGCCGACCTGAACGCTGAAAGTCCCGAAGCGTGTCGGGTCCTTCTCGAACAAGTCGCGCATCTGAACGCCGTCCAATTGTTGCCGATGAGCCGCGAGGGCTTTGTACGCTGGTGATTGGGTTAATGCTGACATAGGGCGGGAATCATAGTAAATTTCGAGCGGATGTCACGGGCTCTGTTGTGTGCAGGTCTGGTTTGGCCCGCGCGTAAGGCATTCTCCGCGACCGTGCTTCTCGGCCCCAGCGGGGCCGCGGTTTGTAGCCACGGGTGAAGCGCAGCCCGCCGACAGGCGGGCGGAGCGCAACCCGTGGGCAACAGTCCAGCTGAGATTCCCGCCCCGACGGGGCGGAGGAAGTGCGGTTGAATGTGAACGATCAATCAAAGACATATTGCGCGTCGAATTCGACGCCATGAGCGGCAAGTAACCGTAGCAACTCCCGCTTGAAATCGCCCTGCTTGTGATGCTCCACCTGTCCGGCGATGTATTGCTTCACGGCTGCCTCTTGCGATTTGCTCACGGAGAACACGCTATATCCCTCCTGCCACGCGAACGCACCCAACGACGGGAACGTGTCATGGATCCACTTCGACGAACGGGCCTTCACCATGCGCATCAAGTCCGATACCGACCCATCGGCCCGCCACCGAAGGTACATGTGGACGTGGTCTTCCACACCACCGATGTCATACAGTACACCTTTCTCGGCCCGAATGATTCCGCCCATGTATGGATAGAGGCGATCGGCGACGTCGGTAGCAATCCATGGCTCCCGGTGTTTGGTGCTGAAGACGATGTGAAACAGAATCTGGGAGTACGTGCCGGGCATCGTTGACCTCTCTTCAACGCATGGACCTTCCTTCGCCCCTCCGGGGCGAAAGCAGTATGTGACTATTTTCCACGGGTTCCGCGACGCCCAGGAGGCATCGCTTCACCCGTGGCTACAATCGTTGGCCCCGCCGGGGCCGAAGAATGCGGCGCGTATCCACCGTCAGAGGTGTGCTCTTTCACTCCTTCTTTCCCGGCGGCGGCACGTTCGCCATCGGGCTCTTCTTCGCGGGGTCGACTTCAATCGTTCGCAGGGGCTCGTCCTTCGTGAAGCGCAGGCCGCCCAGTTCGGGGAGGTATCGATATTTCTTCACGGTGCTCTCGTAGATCTGGCGGCTCTTGAAACGCTCGCGGTAGAGCACCTGGTTCTGCTGCTGTACTTTCTCCCAGCCGCCGTGCTGGTTCTTGAAGTACCAGAGCTCGATGCGCCAGATGATCTCGCTGCCCTCGGCCGAATGGAAGCTGTTGTCGCGGATCAGTTCGGCCAGCACAGTCACGCGGTCCTGGTTCCCGTTGAACAGGAGCATGTTCCGCTTGTTCTCGAAGGCCTTGATTCCATCAAAGAGCTCGCGCAAGGCCGTCTTGTCCTCGTCATCGAGCGGTTCGGCTGGCTTGGGGTTCTTCTCGGTCAGATACCAGCCCATGTCCACGCCGCGGAGGATCGTGCCGTCTTCGAGCGTGATGATCACGTCGTATTTCGTGAGCGGCAGGAGATTGTCAAACTTGATCGTCCCGCTGCCGACCGCGCCTTGGGTCTCGAGTTTGAGGTCGGGACACGCGGCCACGCCGCTCTTGATCTTCGTACCGGCAGGCAGCTTCACCTCCAGCGATGGCCCGGCCGCGAGCGTGTTCAAGCCGGCAAGGATGGCCAGGAGGGATGTCACGATGGTCGTGCGGATGATCATGTTCTACTCCTATGGACCATCATACCCGAACAATGCAGCAGACTTAACACGAAGGCACGAAGACACGAAGCGGGGTTTGGTGGTCGGGGACAACTTGCGATGCGTTCAGTGTTCTGGCTGCCTATTCTTGGATTCAGCACGGCACAATCCACTCAATTGGCTTCCAAGAACCAGAACCCGCTTCGTGTCTTCGTGCCTTCGTGTTTAATTCTTCGGCCACTATAATACCCCACCATGCAAGACAACCTCGACATCACTGTCCGTCCCCGGCGGTTGCGTTTGCGATCGGAATTGCGCGACATGCTCAAGCGCGTGACGATCCGCCGCAGCGACATCATCGTTCCAATCTTCGCCATCGAGGGGACCGGCCAGAAGCGCGAGGTTGCGTCGATGCCGGGCGTTTTCCAGATGTCGGTCGATGTCGCCACCGACTATCTCGCCCAGCGCGCGGCGGAAGGCTTCAAGGCCTACCTCGTCTTCGGTGTGATCGACCGGCATAAGAAGGATTCCGTTGGCTCGCCCGCCCTGGATGAGAACAACATTGTCTGCCAGATGCTCCGCTCGGCAAAAAAACGAAAGCTGGCCATGGTCGGCATCACCGACCTCTGCTTCTGCGAATACACCGACCACGGGCATTGTGGACCGATGACGGACGATAAATCGACCGTCGCCAACGATCCGACAGTGGCCCGCCTGGTGCAACAGGCTGTCAATCATGCGCGCGCGGGGGCCGATGTGATTGCCCCCAGCGGCATGATGGATGGGACGGTTGCCGGGCTGCGGCGGGGTCTCGATGCGGCGGGCTTTACCGATGCGGCCATCCTCGCGTATTCAGTCAAGTATGCCTCGGCGTTCTATGGCCCGTTCCGCGATGCGGCCGACTCGGCGCCGGCGTTCGGCGATCGCCGCAGCTATCAGATGGACCCGGCCCGCGGGACCGACGAAGCCGTGCTTGAAGCCACGCTGGACGTGCAGCAGGGGGCCGACATGGTCATGGTCAAACCGGCCGGGCCGTATCTCGACATCATCTCGGCCGTCCGGCAGCGTGTGACCGTCCCCGTCGTGGCGTATCAGGTCAGCGGCGAATACTCGATGCTCGAGGCCGCGTTCCGCAATGGCTGGCTCGACCGCGACCGGGCCATCATGGAATCGCTGATCGCGATCAAGCGCGCCGGTGCCGACCTGATCATTTCGTATTATGCGGAGGAAGTGGCACGCCTGGCGGAATGAACACAACCGTTCTCAGTGGCGCTAGTCAATCTTCGCTACTTCCCATCCTCTCTCGGTACTCCGCGAGAGGATGGCAGCGTCAGTTCGCCCACATCAGCTTCCGCATGGCAATCCAGTACGTTTCAAAGAGGTAGGCGGCGCCAAGCAGCACCTCGGCTGAGAGGACATACAGGAACAGCGGCCCCTGGAGCTCAGAAAGCACATCGAGCGCCACCAGCCCGTGATAGCCGGCTACGGTCAGTGTCGCCACAATCGCCACGGGAATATAGTGGGCGGCGTGATAGTGCATGGCCCGTTGCACGACAGGCAGGGGCAGACGCAGGCCGCGATAGCCCGCCTCCCATTGCGTTGCCCGCACGGCCAGCCGGGTCGCCAGACGCATCACGCCGAGGGTCGCGAGGATCAGCGGGACCAGCGCCGATGCTGCGATCATCAACGCGACCGCATTGCCCAGGCTGTACCGGCTCGAGAGGATGAGCATCCATCGCAGTTGCAGCGCGAGACAGAGCCCGAAGAGAATGCCCACCGCCATCTCGTGCCATCGGGCGAAGCGTTTCGATCGCGTCAGGTCGCCGCGCGGGGTCAGTTGGCGGAAAAAGCGGCTGGGGTGGAAGATGACCGCGGCCGACATCGCCAGCAACTGTCGATACGCGGGTCGGTCGGTAGACTCCCAATCAGGCACGCGCCGCAGTGACGGCAGGCTGTCGGCGATCGCGGCCCCGCACTCCGGGCAGCGGCCTTCGCGGGGCACGCCGGTGAGGTTGTATCCACATGCTTCGCACAGCAGGGCGTCAGAAAAGGGGATTTCGGCCGATCGATTCATATGAATTTGGTTCTGGACTCTATCCGACCCGTATTCTATGGTAAACTACCGGAGTTGCCCGTGCGGACGTTTCGCGCGGACACAAACCACCGGCGAGGATGTATGACGAAGGACCGTCTACTTGTATTGGTAGTGCTTGCCGCCGTTATCGGATGCGACCGTGGCCAGCCAAAGAATCAGCCGACCCAGGCGACGACGGTGCGCACGGAGGAATCTGTGGACACGACGGCCATGGCTCCCACGAGTCGCCCGACCACGTCGCGCATGACCATCTCCGATCGCGACTACGTCTTCCCGGCCGCCCGGTTGCTGCTGGAGCAGGCGGAGCCGACGCTGGTCGTGCTCCTTTTCAGCGACGACGCCCGCGCGACGCTCGCCAGCGACTACAAGGGCAACCGCTATCACCTGCAATTCCGGCTGGACATCTCTGATCCGGCCAAGTTGTTCAACACCGATTGCGTGATCAAGGCCGCCAGCATGGAACGGCTCGACACCCCCGACGGCATCTTCCTTGAAGGCGACCGTCACCAACTGCAGCCGCATGATGTGCATGTGCAGTTCTCCCGCGCCGGGCGCGATGTGCAGGTCGAAATCCAGGGGACGTTCATCATGTTCGGCGGCCGCGATGAGAAGGCGGCGCCGGTGCTGGTGCCTGTGCAAGGCGTCTTCCAGGCCGAACTCGAAGGCCTTCGCAAGCCCAAGGCCCAGGATCGTCCGTAGGCAGACGGCCGCGAAGAGCCGGCGTCTTGCTGTTCACCTCATTGTCAGGGCATTCACGGTTTCCACGTAACAATTGCGCGCAACTCGTGTAATAGATGCCGGTGCGCGCGGGTTGGCTGTGATTTCGTCACGGCACGTCGCCCGCACTCTTCGTATCCGGAGGATCGCGGCATGAATACGCCGATCGCAGAGAAAGCCGTGGCGGTAAGTGATAAATCCATTTCCGACGAGCAGGCAGTGGCGCTGCTCGGGAAGGCCTACCAGCAAATACTGGGCGAGGTTCGCAAGGTGATTGTGGGCCAGGAGCGGGTGATCGACGAGATGTTGATCGCCATCTTCGCCCGCGGCCATGCGCTGCTCGTGGGCGTGCCGGGCCTGGCCAAGACGCTGCTTGTCAGCACGCTGGCGCGGACGCTGTCGCTGTCGTTCAAGCGCATCCAGTTCACGCCGGACCTGATGCCCTCGGACATCACCGGCACGGAAATCCTTGCCGACGACGAAGTCACGGGTCAGCGCAAGTTCAAATTCCTCAAGGGACCTGTCTTCACGCATGTGCTGCTGGCCGACGAAATCAACCGCACGCCGCCCAAGACGCAGGCCGCGCTGCTGGAGTCGATGCAGGAGAAGAAGGTCTCCGTGGGCGGCGATGAGTACAAGCTTGAAGAACCGTTCTTCGTGCTGGCCACTCAGAACCCCATCGAACAGGAAGGCACGTATCCGTTGCCCGAGGCGCAGCTCGACCGCTTCCTCTTCAACATCCTGGTCGATTACCCGGATTACGATGAAGAAATCGGCATCATGAAGCGCGTCACCGGCAGCGAGGAACAGATCAAGCACGCCGTGCTGCAGCGCGATGAGATCCTGCGGCTGCAGGAGCTGGTGCGGCGACTTCCGGTCGCGGACCATATTTTCCATTATGTGGCCCGGCTTGTGCGCTCGACGCGCAAAGACGACGTGCTCGCCCCGCAGTTCATCAAGGACTGGGTTTCCTTCGGCGCCGGCCCGCGAGCCAGCCTGAACCTGATCCTGGCCGGCAAGGCGCGGGCCATGCTTCGCGGCCGGTATCACGTGGCCATCGAGGACATCCAGGCGAACGCGCTGCCGGTGTTGCGACATCGCATCATCCCGAACTTCGCTGCCCAGTCGGAGGGTCTGACCTCCGACGACATCGTCAAGAAACTGCTGGCGGCGGTCCCCACCGACGAAAAGCTTTACGAGAAGTCCACCGATGGCAAGCGATAGCAAGCAACGGCTGCGGTATCTCGATCCCGCAACGCTACAGAAACTCGCGCCGCTGGAACTCATCGCCCGCCAGGTGGTCGAGGGCATGCGCGTCGGGCACCACAAGAGCCCGCTGCGCGGTTTCAGCACCGAGTTCGCGCAACACCGCCCCTACGTGCATGGCGATGAGCTGAAGCACATCGACTGGCGCGTGTATGGCCGCTCGTCCCGCTATTACGTTAAACTCTATGAAGCCGAGACGAACTTCACGGCCACGCTGCTGGTGGACGGCAGTCGCTCGATGCACTTCGGCTCGCACACGACCAATAAGCTCGAGTATGTGAAACGCATGGCGGCCAGTCTGGCCTATCTGACCATCAACCAGCACGACTCGGTCGGCCTGGGTGTCTTCGACAGCAAACTCCGCAACTACGTGCCGCCCAAGGGTACGATGGGCGTGATCCGCACCATCGACGAGGAACTCTCGCGCGTGGATCCGGAACCACGCACGGACGTCGCGGGCATCCTGCACGAGTTTGCCCAGCGCATTCCCCGCCGGGGCGTGGTCATGCTTTTCTCCGACCTCTTCGACCACGTCGAGGAGTTCATCAAAGGGATCGAGCATCTGCGCTTCAAGGGACACAACGTGGTGGTCTTCCACACGCTGGATCCGGCCGAGCTGGATTTCCCGTTCGACGGCACCTGCCGCTTCCGCGGCTTGGAAAACGAAGGGGACATCGTCACCCAGCCCAGGCGAATCCGGGCCGCCTATCTCGAGGAACTTGGCAAGTTCCTGCGCCAGATCAAGGTGGCCTGCGAGCGAGCCGAGGTGGATTACGTGCTGGCCGACACCTCCAAGCCCGTGGCCGAAGTGCTGACCGGGTTCCTTATTCACCGCATGCACACGGGGGCGCGATAGCAACGCAATGAATACGCTCGCTGGTAATTGTCTCGCAGGCACGGCCGCTGAAGCAGGGCCAGCGTCCTCGCTGGCCTTCCTCGGGCGTGAGTCCGCCGGTGGTCATGACCTGTTCCATGACCCCTGCGGCGGGCGGCAGAAGACCCCAACGGGGTCTGAGAATTCAGCCCAGGGTTGGGCGAAGCCCTACCCTGGGTCAGCAAGCAGCAAAATGTTCCACCCTGAAAGGGTGGAGGAACGCTTCCTTCGCCCCTTCAGGGCGGGCTGTGATTCGCTCTCCAATACCCAGGGTATGCGAGTACGCAAACCCTGGGCTGGAATCTCTCGGCCCTTCAGGCCGCAGATAGCCCGCCTGGAGTCTCCCACACCAATCGCCTGGTCGCCGTTCTTGGGGTGCTTTGCACTCCTACTGCTCATGCTGACGGCGTGGGCGACTGTCGCCTGCGCGGATGTCGTGGAAAGCAAGCAAGGCCGGTTCTTCGGCCGCGTCGTGTTTAGTGAGAAGGCCGTGAAAGTGGGTGAACGTACTGTTGCCTGGGACGACCTCGTGTTTGTCCTGCGGCAGGAGGCGAGCCCGTCGGTGGCGGCGCCTCAGACACTCTACATGTCCGGCGGCGAAGTCTGGCATGTCAATCTGCAGCGGCTCACGGGCAAGAAGCTCAAAGTAATCTCGCCAATGCTGGGCGAACGCGATGTGGATCTGGCGGCGGTGCGAATGCTTGATCTGGTTCCGGATGTCGGCGGCCGGGCGGGAAACGCGCTAGGCATGCTGTATCGCGAGGGTGCCGAGCCCGTGCCCTGCACGCTTATGTGGATCGACGCCACCCGCGTTTCGGCCGACAGCACCCTGGGCATCCTGACGCTTCCGCGAGAAGGCTCATTAAGGTACGTGAACACTGCGGCGCCCACGACTCAGCCTGCCGGCAGTGATGACGACGAAATTGGTCTGATCGACGGAAGCACGTTCCGGGGCCGCGCGACGCTGGGCGCAGACCGCATCGAACTGCAACACGCAACCATGGGCAAACTGGTGATTCCCGCGGCCGCTGTGCGCAGCCTGATCCGTGCGACGCCAGCAGTCGCGTTCATCACGGGCTTTGCCGGCGAACAGATGCAGACCGTGGGCGTGACAGGTCCCTCCGCAGCGCCGGCATTGGCCGCTTCCGAGGTGGCTGGCTGCATGCACCAGATCACGCTGCAACCGCGGACGACGGTGCGTTATTCATTGCCGCAACCGGCCGGCGTGCTTCGCCTGACCCAGCAGAGTATTGCCGGCGCGCGCGGCGAGACGCTGGTCCGTGTGCGCGCCGGGGAGAAGGTGCTGCTCGAACAGAAAGTAACCCCGGCCGATGTTCCCAGCGTGGTTACGCTTGAACTCGGTGCGGCGAAAGAGTTGATTGTCGAGGTGGACTTCGCATCGGCACCACGCTTCCCATGTGGGGTGGCGTGGCTGGATCCGGTGTTGATCCGTAAGTAGGAGCGAATGTTAAGAAGCAGGTGATATGGCGTTCCTGAATTCCATTTTGCTGTGGGGCGGTCTGGCGCTGGCGGGCATCAGCGTCCCGATCATCATCCACCTGCTCAACCGTTACCGGCACAAGCAGGTTGACTGGGGCGCGATGGAACTGCTGCGCAAGGCGCTGGTGGTGCGCTCTCGCCAGGTGCGCATGGAGGACATCATCCTGTTGATCCTCCGCTGCCTGGCCGCGGCGCTGATCGCCCTGGCGCTGGCACGCCCGAGCCTGATGGGGTCGGCCGCGCGCGGTCTTGGCAAGCAGCAGGTCGGGGTGGTCATCGCCATCGATGCCTCGTACAGCATGAGCCAGCGCGATGCGACCTCGCGATTCGAGCAGGCGACGCAGCGTGTGCGTGAAGTGCTCAAGACGCTCGATCCCGGCGATCCCGTGACGATCATGCTGATGGGCCAGCGCCCGCACATCCTGTTGCGAAATGTACCCTACGAGCCGCAGCGATTTGCGAAGGTCCTCGACGATGCCGCGACGCTTTCCGAAGGGCTGAGCCTCGAACGCTGCCTGGAAGAATGCGAAACACTGATGCAGGAACTCAAGTCTCCCGTGAAGGAGTGCTTCCTGGTTTCCGATGCCCAGGTGACCACATGGAAGGTCCTCTCTGACAAGAGCAAGGGATCCCTGCGGGCATTGGGATCGCAGGACCGCAGCCTGTTCTATCTGCCCACAAGCAGCCCTAGTGCCGAGAATGTGGGCATCAGCCGCTTCGAACTGGCGTCGGGCGCCCTGCGCAAGGGGATGTCCGCCCGCTACGTTGCCGAGGTGGAGAACTTCGGCGCGTCGGTGCAACAAAACGTGATCGTGAGCCTGTATTTCAACGATCAGAAGAACCCCATCGAACAACAGGTGATCCCGTCGATCGCCCCGCACGAGAAGGCGGCCGTGCCGTTCTTCCTGCGCTGCGACGCCCCTGGCAACGTGCGCCTGACCGCACGCCTCGGCCGCGACAGCGTCATGGCCGACAACTCCCGCTATGCCGTCGCCCATGTGCGCGATCAGGTGAAGGTGCTGTGTGTGGATGGCGAGCCCTCTGAGGTTCCCACGCGCGCGGCCACGACGTATCTGCTCAAAGCGCTCCTGCCCAAGCGGGCCGGCGTGGTCCGGGCACTCTCCGTGGACCGCATTCCCTGGACCGATCTTCCCGCGCGAAAGCTGGCGGACTACGACGTGGTCGTGCTGGCCAACGTGGGCGATCTGCCCACCGAACAGGTCAGAGGCATGTACGCCTATGTGAAGCAGGGGGGGGGGCTCGTCATGTTCCTCGGCGGCCGCGTAAGTCCACAGATATTCAACGCGCGCATGAAAGTCGGCGAGGATTGGTTATCGCCCGGCGAGTTGGAGGAAGTCATCAAACAACCAGCCGACCGGACCGCAGGCTGGTCGCTGGGACCGGCCAACGGATCGCACCCGATCATCGAACTTGTGCGGTCGCTGCGTGAAGAGGTGGTCGCCACGGCGCGTGTGAATCGGTTCTTCAAGATCAAATTGACGCCTGGCGCGCGGACCGTGCTGCAGGTTGTAGGGCCTGATCTTCCGCTGCTGGCGGAGAAACAGATCGGCCGGGGAAAGGTGTTGCTTTGGACCACCAGTGCTAATCGCGAATGGGCCGAGCTGCCCATTCACCCGCTTTTCCCAATCCTTCTGCACGAAGCAGTCACCAGTCTGACGCAGGAGGAATTTGAACGGCCCGTCATGGTGGGTGCGCCGCTGAGCCTCGTACTGGGTGGCGAGAGCCTCGCCGGCAACCTGACCGTGAAGAACCCGGCCGGCGCCGAGTCGGCCGTCAAGGTGGTGCAGCGCGAAGGCCAGTCCGTCGTGGAATACACCGGCGACGATATGCCCGGGTTCTACGAAATGCAGGCGCCCAATCGACCGCCGATGACCGTGGCTGTGAACGTCGATACGGCCGAATCGAACGTGGAATGCCTGGCTCCGGCCGCGATGGAGATGGCATTCAGTGGCCTGCCGGTGCGTGTGCCGACAGCCGGTGAAGATCTCGCGGCCAGCATCGTGCGGACCCGGCGCGGCATCGAACTGTGGCAATGGCTGCTGAGCCTGGGAATCGGGATCCTGCTGTTGGAGAGTTTCCTCGCCTGGCGCTTCTCAAAGCGCATGGCGGGACGATCGAGCGGCGAACTGCTCAAGAGCGACCGTGAAACACTGCTGGCCGATAAGGCCGCGGCGTAGTTTAGATTTTCAGTCCGTGTCGCGAATTTGAGATTCGCGGCACGAATCGGTGACAGGACGGACATGATTCCGAAATTGTTTGGCATCAAGGACGCCGTCAGCGTCAATTACTTCGAGTGGTACCTCCGCCAGGTCTGGCCGAGGTGGGTGCTGGTCCTATTGCTTGCCATGGCCCTGGCGTACGTGGTCTTCCTCTATTCGCGCGAGCGGACGCTGGGGATCGTACGCCGCTGGGTGCTGGGCACGCTGCGGCTGATCGTCTGCGCCACACTGCTGCTCATGTTGTTTCAGCCCGGCTTCTCCGCCGAGATCACCCGGCGCATCCAGGGCAACGTGCTCGTACTCGTGGACCGCTCGCAGAGCATGACCATCCAGGACAAACGCACGCTCCCGCAACAGCAGGCCGAGGCGGCGCTGGCCCTGGGCAAGATCCGCTACGATCAGGCTGACACGGCCGTACTCGAACCGTATCGCACCGAAATCGATCGCTCCACCCGGTTGGACATGGCCAAGGGAATCCTCGGCCAGCCCGAGGTTCGGCCGTTTGAGAAGATCGGCCAGGATCATCCCATCCGCTACTTCGCGTTCGGCCAGCGCCTCAACCCCGTCTCGGGCGAGGGCGAACTCTCTGCCGACGCGCTCAAGGGCATCACCGCCTCCGACAAATCGACAAGTCTGGGATCGGCGATCGAAGAAGCCGTCTCCCGCTACAGCGGCCAGCCCATCTCGGCAGTCGTGCTGTTGACCGATGGCGGCTCGAATGAAGGTGTCGATCCGCTGGAAGTTGCCCGGCGCATGAAGTCGCAAAGCATCCAGATCTTCCCCATCGGCATCGGGCTTTCGGACCCCTCCGACGTCGCGGTCAAGGATGTCGTCGTGCAGGACACGGTCTTCAGCCAGGAGAAAATCCCCGTCCGCGTGCAGATCCAGTCCAACGGCTTCAATCACCAGCCCGCTCAACTCGTGCTGTCGCTGGACGGCAAGGAAATCGAGCACAAGGCCATCACGCTCACGGGCGGCGTGCAGTTCGAGGAGTTCATGTTCACTCCCGAGCGCAAATCGGGTGATGTGAAACTGGTGGCCGCGGTGAAGCCGCTCGCCGAGGAGACCGTCACCACCAACAACGCCATACAGAAGAACGTCAAGGTTATCGACGAGAAGATCAAGGTCCTCTACGTCGAAGGCAAGCCGCGCTGGGAGTATCGGTACCTGCGCGCCGTGCTGCTTCGCGACCGGCGGCTGGAGGTCAAGTTCCTGATGACTCAGGGCGACAGGGACCTGGCCCGGTTTTCGCCGGACATGTACATCGACCGTTTTCCCGACGAAGCGGCGGAGACGTCCAAATTTAACCTGGTGATCATCGGCGACGTGCCGGCCACGTACTTCACCACCGCCCAACTGCAGCGGATCGAGATGTGGGTGCGCGACCGCGGCGGATCGCTGCTGATGCTGGCGGGCCACCGCTACGCCCCGGCGACTTACACCAAGCCGCCCATCGCCGACATGCTGCCCGTTCGCATCGCTACCGACGCGGCCATGCCGCTTGATCCCACGGTCTATCCCATACCGACGGAGGCGGGATTGTCATCATCCTCCGTGGCCCTGGAGGCATCGCAGCCGCTCACCCAGAAACTCTGGTCCACGGTCAAACCGCTCGTGCGCGTGCCGGCCTTGGTTGGAGCGAAACAGGGCGCCACCGTGCTGGCGGAGCTGTCCGCAGCGATGCCGGGCGCCAAGGAGAAATACCCGCTGATCTGCTGGCAACGGTATGGCCAGGGCAAGGTCATGTACGTCGGCACGGATCAACTGTGGCGCCTGCGCTTTGAGCAGGGCGACAAATACCACGCCCGCTTCTGGGGCCAATCAATTCAGTTCCTGACGCTGTCGCAACTGATCGCCGGCAACAAGCGCATCACCATCGAGACCGATCGCAAGGCCTACAATGTCGGTGATCGCGTGCAGGTCTACGCCAGCGTGCTCAACACTGCCTATGAGCCGGTGCGTGCTCTGGACTACACGCTCAATGTCGCCCGCAAAGACAGCAGCGCCGAGGTAACGCAGATCAAGCTTCAAGCCGTGCCCGACGTACCCGGCCTCTTCCAGGGCGTCATCATTCCTGACAAGGAGGGGCAATTCCTCATTCGTCCCGACGCCCAGAACCAGTCCGCGGCCAACATTGCCGACTTCGAGGTGCAGGCCGTATCCCAGGAATTCCGCGAGCCGGCCATGCAGGAGGCGCTGTTGCGGAAAATGGCCGAGCTGTCCGATGGCAAATACATTTCGATCCGCGATCTGCGGTCGCTGGCAACGGCGGTGGGCACGCCGCCGCGCGTGGCGATCGAGCGCCGTGAAATGGACCTGTGGGACCAGCCGCTGCTCTACTGCTTCGTGGTGTTGCTGGCCGGCATCGAATGGTACGTGCGGCGCAGGAGTAATCTGTTATGAGCGTAATTACAGCGCCAAACTCAATGGAGATCGAGGCGAAGCTTCGACGCGCCTGGCGCAAGGAACATCGCTATTTCCACATCCGCGGAATCTGCCTCCTGCTGATGTGGCTGATCGCGTTTGCCCTGGTCAATTTCCTCGTGGACTGGCTGTTCCAACTCCCCGGCACGGGGCGTATTGCCGTGCTGGTGATCGAAGGCGTGGTTCTTCTCTGGGTGATCTGGCCGCTCTGGCTGCGCTATCTTCGCCGCTACGATCCGGTGCGCATGGCCCTTCAGGTGGAGAAGCGCCATCCCGGCCTGCAGAGTCTCCTGGTTTCCTACGTCCAGCTCAAGGACCCAAAGGACGACGACACCGTCTCGCGGCACCTGTTGCAGGCCATGCGCAACCAGGCCGTGGAATTCACCCGCAAACTCGATTTCCGTGAGATTCTCAGTTACGCCGAGCTTCGGCGTATCTTCATCGCCTCGGCGTGCATTCTGCTGCTGTCGGGTTTGGTCAGTCTGGCGTGGAAAGACCACGTGCGAACGTTCCTGGCCCGCATGCTCAACCCGAATTCAAATCTGAGCTACCCGACCCGTACGCGCATCGAACCGCTACGAGATGTGGTCGTACGCCAGGGCGAGACGGCTCAGGTTGTCATCCGAGCCGGCGGAGTCGTGCCGGCCGACGGCACCTTGATGCTCCAGGCCGAGAAGGGTGACTGGCAGAAACTCCCCCTGAAACGCTCGACCGACGGCACCTTCGTTTACGCCATCCAGGATGCGTACCGTAACTGTGTCTGTTATGCGAAGGTTGGCGATGCCGTTTCCAATCAGGCAAAGATCATCGTCGTGCAGCCGCCGCGGCTGGAACGCGCCGCCCTGACCTTACACTATCCCCAGTACACCGGCCTGCCTGATCGTCAGAGCAATGACCTGAGCGTGGAAGTTCCCGAGGGAACCGAACTTCGCTGGAACCTGCGTATCGATCGTCCCCTGGCTTCGGCGCAACTCCTGGTGCATGTGAAACCTGTGCAGCCCGAGCCGGCGCCAGCGACGGCGCTGAGTACGACCCGCCCGGGCGGCGCATCCCCGCAGGGCGCCGACGACGAAGTGACCCAGACCGTGCAGATGAAGCTTGACCCGGACGGCCAGGGAATCCAGGTGATTCAGCCCGCGAACAAGCCGTTTACTTATCAGTTTGTGTGGGTCGAGCGCGAGCATGCCTTCACCTACACCGACGAAGTCCGTCACGGCGTGCAGGTTCTGCCCGATGGTCCGCCCGAGGTGGAGATCATCCTGCCGACCGGCGACCAGAAGGCCACCCTGCGTAAGAAGCTCGATATCACCTATTCCGCCCGCGACGATTACGGCCTGGCCAAAGTGTACGTGGCCTATTCGATCAACAATGGCAAGGAAGTTCGCTATCCGCTGACGCCGCCTCCCACCACCATGCCCACGACCGCACCGGGCAGGGCCTTGTTCCCACAGGGGGACCAGCGCATCACCTGGGTGCTCCGCGAGTCGATCCCAGATCTCAAGGAGGGCGATTCCGTCACCTATGCGGTGGAGGTCGAAGATAACTATCCCGGCAGCGAGGGTCCGCACCGGGCCCGATCGAGCGAACGCACCGTGAACATCGTCAGCGTCGCAGAGTATCAACAGTATATCTTCGAGCAGCTGGGCCTCCTCATGCAGGAGGTCAAGGACGCTCACAAGAGCGAACTGGACTCGTCCGGCGAAGTGAAGGACATCAAAGATCAGCCGGCCCCGCGCGGCAACGGCCAGAAACAACCGGAGACTCGGCCATGATGCATCGAATCGCCTTAATCGTGCTGAGTATTGCCATGATCACATGGCCGCGATTGCTGTCAGCCCAGACTCCCGGTGAGAACGCGGCTCCCCAGCCCGACGCGGCGCCCACCGTTCTCGATACGGCGCAGCGCCTCATCGGTGAAGAGCAGCGGCAAATGGAGGTCGGGCAGCAACTGGACGGTTCCGCGAAGCGGGCCGCCGAGCTTGTCGACGACCTCAAGTCCAACAATCTCTTCAAGGAAACCCGCGGTGACCGATTTGTCCTGGTCGGCAAGACGCTGACCGACGTCAATACCCAGAACGTGCCCGAAGCCACGCGATACCTCAAGACCGCTCGCGAAGAGATGGCGAATCTTGGCCAGAACCTGACCGGGGCGGACAAGGAAATCGGCGTCGCCATCAAGCGGCTCCAGGCGTTGCTGGATCGCAGCGCCATCATGGACGAGCTTATCGCGGCGCTCAAAGTCATCATCCAGCGGCAGACGACCGTGCGTGCGATCACGGCCGAATGGGGCCAGCAGGTCGTGAACAAGGTGGCCGACATCGAGGCCCGCGGCGGGGAACTGTCGCGAAATGAGAAGGAACTGGCGGAGCGCATCAAGGAATTTGGCGTCCGGCTCGCGGGGGCGGCCGACGCCGAGACAGCCGCCCAGATGAAGGAACGCCTGACTCGCGCCAAGAACGTGATGGCCGACAAGAAGCCGACAGACCTGGCGACCGCGGCGGCCACGGAGATCGAGAATGCCAAGCCCGTCGGCGCCATCGACGGACAGGACAAGACGCTGGCCGTTCTCAATGAGGTGCTCAAGATCCTCCTGGAAAGCGATCAGGCCAATCAGCAGTCGTTGTCACTGGAGCAGATCCGCGAACTGCAGAACCTGGCGCAGGCCGAACGGCAGTTGGCCCAGCAGATCGAACAGGCCAACCCGCAACAGTTCCAGCAGCAGGCACCCGATCTTCAGAACCAGCAGGTGCAGTTGCGCAAGCAGACCCAGGAGTTGCAGAAGGCCATGCAGAGCCAGAACCTGCAGAACGCGCAGCAGGACATGGCCAAGGCCGAGCAGCACATGGAGAAGAACGAGCAGCAGGATGCTCAGAAACAGGCCGAAGAGGCGGCCAAGGAATTGGCCAAGGCGGCTGAGGATGCCCAGCAACAGGATCAGCAGGCCAATCAGCCGGAACAGGGACCGCCCGAGCCGCACCAGCCCGGCGAGAAGACGGCGGTGCTTCCGCCGCCGCAACCCGGCCCCAAGCTCGAACCTCCGACCCAGATCACGCCGATCAATCTCGAGGGTGAGCGCCTGTTCGCCAGCTCCAATGAGGTCAAGGCACCGAACTCGACCGCCGGCAAGTCGCAGATCAAGGCCCTGGCCAATCGCGAACGCGACCAGCTCATGGAGAACTACGCCCGCGAACTGCCCGTGGAATATCGGGCTCTTCTCAAGGAATACTACGAATCCCTGGCCAAGTAGGCAGAAAGACCGGATCCATGAAGCGATCGATGATGCGATGGGTTATGGCGGCGGCCTGCGGGCTGGGGCTGATGCCTCATTCGCCCGCCATGGCCGCGGGCGCTGATGTCAAGCGCGTGGGCGTGGCCGAACTTGGTCCCGATGCCGACGCGGCCATTACGCGCGGACTAAACTACCTGGCCGCCCGGCAGAATGAAGACGGCAGCTGGGGCGATAAGTACAAGGCCGCCGAGACGTCGGTGGCATTGATGGCGTTCATGGTCAAGGGCCATTTCCCCGGCCAGGGGACGTACGGCTCCAAGCTCGACAAGGGTGTGGCGTTTCTCCTGCACCGTGGGCAGGAAGGCGCGGGTTATTTCGGAACCAAGCAGCAGGGGATGTACGAACATGGCCTGGCCACGTTGGCGCTGTCGGAGGTCTGGGGCGAGAGCGACCGCGACGAGATCAAGGAGATGCTCAAGAAGGCTGTGAAGGTCATTCTGGGGGCGCAGAACAATGAAGGCGGCTGGCGCTATGGCACCGCGCCGCAGGATGCCGACATGTCCGTCACGGTCATGCAACTGGTGGCCCTCACCAGCGCCAAGGAGGCCGGCATCCACGTTCCCGACGAGGTCTTCAACAAGGCCATCGCCTACGTTTTGGCCTGTCAGCATCCGCTGGGCGGCTTCGCTTATCAACCCAGGCAGGAGCCGGGCTTTGCACGCACGGCGGCCGGCGTTCTCTCGTTGTGCATGACCGGCCAGCGCAATTCGCAGGCGATGCAGGCCGGCATCAACTACCTGATCAAGCAGCCCGAGGGTAAGTTCGCCAACACGGAGTATTACTTCTACGCCCATTACTACGCGATCCAGTCGATGTACCAGTCCGGCGAAGCCAACTATCAGGCGTGGTATCCGAGAATTCGCGATGCCCTGCTGCCCAAACAGCGGCCGGATGGCTCGTGGCAGGGCTCCGAAGGCGGCACCACGCCCGTTTACGCGACGTCGATGTCCATCCTCATCCTGGGCGTACCGTATCGTTTCCTGCCGATTTACCAGCGATAAGAGGACCCAGTGATGTCGCGCTGTAATTCAGGAAATTCCGGTTCGCGCTCGCACGCGGCGCGCCTCGAGTCTCCGAAGGTTCCCGCCTCTTCGTCGCTCCGTCGCTTCGTCGCTTCGTCGCTTTGCGCGCTCACCCTCGCCGCCTCCTCCTTCGCCCAGCCGGCGCCCGCCACGCGACCCGCGGCGCACTACGACACAGTGGCCCCGCGAAATCCCGAACTCCTCGTGCGGCAGTCGCTGCAACAGCTTCAGAGCACGGACTGGATCCTGCGCTGGCAGGCCATGGAAGACCTCGTGGCCCTGAAGACGCCGGCCGCCATCCAGCCGCTGAGCGCCATTGTCAATTCCCCCAAGGAACACCCCTGGGTACGGAGCCGGGCGCTGGTGGCGATGGCGCGCCTGGGCGGGCCGTCGGTGCTCGAACAGGCGCTCAGTCTCTCCGCCGACAAGGAGCCCGAATTGCGGGCCGGCGCCGTGGAGGCGCTGGGCATTCTCGGCTCGGACCGTGGATTGCAGATCGCCAAGGATCGCATTTCCGATCCCAGTCCCGCCGTGCAGTCCGCGGCGCTGATCGCCTTCGCCCGGATCGGCAAGGGTGCGGCTTGGGATGCGGTCAGTGCGGGCCTTGCGGGCGTTCCCAAAGACGCCGCCTTCCGTGCCATCGTCTACGTTCCCACGGCGGCGGCGCGACAGAAGATCCAGACGTTGCTGGAGGCCAACGACACCAACTGGCGCCGGCAGATCATGGCCGCCATTGGTGAATCGCGCGATACGCAATTCCTTCCCGCCTTGCTGGCGCACTTGGCCGTCGAGGTCGACATCGGCAACCGGCAGGTCGGCGAAAGCGCGCTGGCGCGGTTCGACGACAGCGCCTTGGCCGAACCGCTGCTGGCTGTGCTGGCCGCGGACAAGTCGGCGCTCTACCGCGTTGCCCTCAAGCTCCTCGCCAGGCGAAGCACCAAGGCCGCCTGTGACGTGGTGGTCTCGAGCCTGGCACGAATCGAGAAGGCGGATCCGCCTTCGCTGCCACTGGCGCTGGACCTGCTCGCCCGGTTTGATGGCGAGGCCTATCGCGATCTGGCGGCCAAATACCTGAAGCATGCCCTGCCCGAGGTGCGCTGCGGTGCAGTCGCGGCTTTGGCCCGCAGCCGCACCGCCGACCAGTTCACGCTCCTGCGCGATGCGCTGGTCGACCCCGATCAGTGCGTGCGGGCCGCGGCGTTTCAGTCGTTGCGGCGCAATACTCGCGGCGCGCCCAAGGGAGGCATCATCGCCTATCTGGCTCAGCCGCTGGCGTCCAAGGACCTGCAATTGGTGCGCGAGACCATGGGTCTTCTGCGCGATCGCCTGACCCGCGCCGAGTTGCCGCAGGCGATGGCCGCCCTCGATCCACTGCTCACGGGCACCGACGCGGAACTCCAGCAATACGCGGCCCATGTCCTGGCGGCCGTCGCCGACGACGAGGCCCTGACCCGCCTGGCTCTGGCGCGCGGCTTCCTCACGCCGTGGCTGGTGATCGGGCCCTTCAACTTCGAGGCCGCCGATGCCAAGGCGTCGGCCATGTCTGCGGTCTACCCGCCCGAGAAGGAATTCGACCTCGACGCAAAATACGATCCCGGCCGCGCTGACCGCGTGAACTGGGCCATGTGCCGCAGTCATGCGGACGATGCCTCGGTTGACCTCGCCTACGTGTACGGCGGCCGGCGGCGCCTGCTGCGCAGTGGGCAATATGTAGCCTATGCGCTGGTCGACGTGGTGGCCCCGAATGCTCAGCCGGTGACACTCCGGGTGCAGGTCAAGGGCGACTGGTGTCTCTGGCTCAACGGCGTAAAGCTCCCGGCCGAGGGCGCCAAGTCGGGTCCCGGCAACATCACTTCGCAGCTTGCCAAGGGCAACAATCGTCTCCTTCTCAAGCTCGCGGCCGGCGATGGACGCGAATGGTCGTATCGTGTCCAGCTTCTGGACAAGGACAATCACCCCATAAACGGTCTGAAGACCACCGTGCCCGCGGCCCCGGAAGAAGCCGCGCCGCAATAGGGCATTTTCAGGTTGTCGTGACAGCTCGCGTTAGGCGCTCCTATACTGCATCCAGCACGGACCCGTAGTGTCCAAGGAGAACCAACATGAAGCTTCTGGCCGCCGCCCTCGTCGTCGCCGCATTGCTGCTCATCGCGCCCATCGTCACCTATCTAATGATCTCCAGCTCCACGACCGGCCTGCCGCTGCAGGGCGGCGACGGAACGGCGCAGTCGACATCCGGCGGTGCCACGGCACCCGGCACCGCGCTTGTCCATAATGAGTACAACCGGGTGCTGGTCATCGAGAACCTGCCGTCGATTCCAAAGATCCAGCTTCAGGAGAACGATGTCATCTGTGAAATCGGCAATGGCCTGGCCGACCGGATGCAGCACGATGGATGGGTGGAAACGCTCATTCAAAGCAGGTCGTTCGACAAGAAGCTCGTTTTTCGCAACCTGGCGTTCACTGGTGACACCGTGGCCGTCCGCCCGCGCCAGGAAGGTTTTATGCCTCCGGAGGACTACCTCAAGCTCTGCAAGGCGGACGTGATCTTCGCCTACTTCGGCTACAATGAGTCATTCGCGGGCGAGAAGGGTCTGGCAAAGTTCAAGAGCGAACTCGGCGCGATGATCGACAAATATCGTGGCATCCAGTTCAACGGCAAATCCGCGCCGCGCATCGTGCTGTTTTCCCCCATCGCCCATGAGGATCTGAAGAGCCCCAACCTTCCCAATGGTGCTGCCGGCAATGTGAATCTCGCCCTGTACACCGGTGCGATCCAGCAGGTGGCCGCAGAAAAGCAGGTTTCTTTCGTCGATCTCTTCTCCACGTCTCACGCTCTTTACACACAGGCCCGGACGCCGCTAACGCTAAACGGGGTGCATCTTCTGCCTGAAGGAAACCGCAAAATCGGCGAGATTATCGCCAGCGCCGTGACCG
>JANYKD010000006.1 GCA_025361735.1 Phycisphaerales bacterium | reverse complement strand
CCAGTTCGTACGCTGCGACCATCACCTTCCGTGGTGATTTGCAGGTCTCCATCCTGCATTGTGTAACCTGAGCCTGGCCCGGGCGCTATCGAACTAAACTCTAACTACGCGAGGGTTGAGACAGAGCAGCTTGTTCGTCCTTTTGTTTTGAACTGCGACGGCGGAATGGGTATTCCACGGCGATGATCCCGCCGGTGCCTCCGCGGACGTTGAAGCGGCCTTCGACGCGCAGGCGGCGGGGTTTGAGCGCGGCGACGAGATCGTTGCAGATGGTATTGGTGACAGCTTCGTAGAAGATGCCCTGGTTGCGGTAGGCGAAGTAGTAGAGCTTCAGGCTCTTCATCTCCACGCACAACTTGTCGGGCACGTACTGCACGGTGATCGTGGCGAAATCGGGCTGGCCGGTGACGGGACAGACACTGGTGAACTCGGGGAAGACGAACTCGATCTCGTAATCACGATCGGGGAAGGGGTTGGCGAAGGTGTCGAGGATGGAGCGCGGGGTGGCGATCTGAGCGGGTGTCAGGATCGAGTTGTGGCCGAGTTTGGTGAAGGATTTGGGCATGGGGATGGGACCGTTCGGTCAGAGCACCGCAATCGGGTCGTCTCGCACAGTGCGGGCCCTTCGGGCGTCTGACATATGGACTTTCTTCTCCGTGGCTTCACGGCCACGGCTACCGAAGGTAACGGCCTTTCAGGCCTGCATACAGACGCGGCTCCGAAAGTAGGGCCAGCGTCTGTTCGTAGTACCGCCTTCAGGCGGTCTACTGAGAACCACCTGAAGGCGGGACCACAAACAGGCGAGCGAGGACGCTTGCCCTAGTTTTGTCACATGCCCGGCGGCATCATACCCGGTGGCATCATGCCGGGGGGCATATTCGGCATAGGCGCCTCCATTTTCTCGATCTTGTTGATGAAGTCGCCGGTGATACTCTCGATGAAATTGCGTGGCAGCTCAAACCGCAGATCCTTGTACGCGGCGATCAACGGCTTGTCGTTGCCGGGGTCACTGATGCGGAACTGATGCACCGTCTTCTTGCCGGCGACTTCCGCGGTGATCTCGATCGAGTACGTCGCGGACGGCTGCGATGTCGCGGTTGTCGGCGGCAGATACTTGTCGGCGCGGAGAGGGTTGAACTTGGCAAGCAAGGCGTCCACCCGGGCATTGCTGCCGTCGGCGTCCTTCTGCGACTTGAGCACCCAATTACTTACGGGAAGAACAGGACCGGCCGGTTGCGTCGCGGGCTGGGTTGACGCCTGCGTTGTTGCCGGATTGCTCGAGGGCTTGGTGGCCGGGCCGGCCGGCAGGTCAGGGCCGAGGAGGACGTTTTCCTTGCGACGTTCGATGACCAGCTCGCTCTTGCTGGCCGGGCGGCTGGTGGGCTGGGTGGTGGCGGTGATGTCGGTCGCGACGGAGATGCGGCTGACTTCGCCGGGAATGATATCGACAACCTTTTTGTCACGGAGGTCCAACGGTTTCTTGTTGAATGAATCAAGCGAAGTGGCCGCGACCTTGGCAAAGGTCTTGGGGTTGTCCAGATAGACAAAGACGTTCTTCTTGAGGATGCTATCGTACTCGCCGAAGGCAATGGTGGTTCCCGCAGGGCGCGTGGCGGCCGACTGGGTTGTGGGGGCCTCGGTGGAGAACCAGACGCTGCGTTTGGGCGACTTGGCCGGGTTGCCAATCAGCGGCATGTCCCTCTCATCGACGAACTCTACGGCAGTCAGATTTGAAGCGGCGGCCGTGATGTCCGAGATGGCCGACGAATCGAGCGGAATCTTCTCCGGTTCGAGCATTTGCCATTCGTTGCCCTTCTTCTGCATCACCAGATTGCCATCGGCCTGGGTGATCGTGAGCTGCTGCACAGCCTGCGCGGAGACACTCAGGAGCCGGTTCTGCCGGTATGACTCCGGCGTCTTGTCGAGTTGATCACAGATCGACGCCGGCACCACGCGCGGCTTGGACTCGCCATCGACCAAAACGTAAAGGTTGTCGCCGATGCTGGGGCGCGGGCTGACGCCCAGTTTCACGGATTTACCGGCCGCAACGACCTCGATCTTCCAGGCCGGCGGATCGAGACCGAGCGACTTGATCTCCGAACTGGATGCCTCGCCGCGCGACTTGAGCTCGGTCAGGCTGCGCACCAGGGAATCAACATTGAACGAGTCGGCCAGAGCTGCGATCGGCTGGACGAGCTTCCAATCCGCGCCCGACTTCTCCAGCACGATGGCCTTGCCGTCGGCCGGGGTCACAGTGATCTTCGTGACCTTTGCCGACTCGACATCAACGACCGCCCGGCCGCCCTCGGGCGGCACAGGTTTCTCGCCCTGATTCGTGAAGAAGACAATCAGCGCCACGATGGCCAGGATGACGGCCAGGATTGCGGTTGTTCGAAAGTTCATGGGTGTGCCGTTTGGTTAGTACAGAGGTCTGACGATGCAATCAGTCTTGACGGTTGAAGAACATCCAGATTCCCGCCGCGATTACCGCCAGCGGCAGGCCGATGCAAAGCACGCCGATGCGCCAGAAATTCAGCACGCCGGGTCGGATCTCGCCGACACGGTTCACTTCCAGTGCGGAAGCTGAGATCGTCACCATCGTGTCCTGTTTGGAAAGCCAGAAGACTGAGTTCATGAACAGTTCACCGTTGGCGGGGAAACGTGAGACCACGATCCCCTGCTTGCGAAGATTCTGGTCGGGGAAACCGAGCATGTTGTCCATGGCGAAGGTGGCCGAACCGAGCACAACCACACGGCCGCTGCCCGCCTTCTCGGATACAGCGCCCGCCCAAAGCGGCGGCTTGAGATCGCCGGGCTTGTCGGCAGTGCCTGCGTCGTAGTGGGCCTTGCCTTCCATGGCGCCTGCGACATCTGTTTCGCCCCAGGTCTTGAGCGATTGCGGCACGGGGATGACCGCTGTCACTGTGCAACCTGGCTTGGCGGATGTCTCCACGATGTTCATCGGAACGAAAATGCCGTCGAGACCTTCCACGGTGCGCGTGATCAGGTGGTTGCCGTAGCTGCGAAGCAGAAAGATGAGCGGCTCGCGCTGAGCCTGCTCGACGATATCAGTGCTCTCAGGTCCGCCGACCACGGCTTCATGCGCGGCGACAACGTCCGGGCGGAGTTTGATGCCCCACGGTTCCAGTGCGTCGGCAAAGTTCTCGCCCTGGGGGTAGCCCATGACTAAGGCCGAACCGCCGCTGTCGAGGTGTTGCTTAAGTCTTGGAGCAATCGATGGCGGTGGCCCCATCTGCGAAGGAGCACTGGGGAATCCAGGCACAATCCAGATGGCGTCCTTGATCTCTTCATCGGACGGCTCCGGCGGCGCAAACTGCTGCTGCCGCATCGCGCTCATGCCGGTGATGTCCTTTTCGAGAACCTCGAAGTTGTAGTCGCGCAACCGCGACGCGATCATCCCGAATGGGCCGCCTCGCTGGAAACCACGGATGCCCGGCATGGTCAGCGGCCCGCCGCCGGCGCGGATGAAGACCACCTTGGGTTTGGTCTTGGCCGTCAGGGAGACGATGGCACTCGTGATCTGCTGCTCGCCGGCAAAGCGCGGCTTGGGCTTGCCTTCGCTCGTGAAACCACGGGCGTCTTCGGGAACAACCCAGACCTTGTCGACCGGGATCGTCTTCATTTCCTTCTCGCCCATGACGATGATGGAATCGCGGGCCTTGAGGCTCTGACGTAAATCGTCAAGCTTGAGCTCGCCCAGTTTCTTCGTCTTGTCGGCGAGTTCATCGGCTAGTTTCTTGATCGCCTGATACCGAGGCAAACTCTCGGCCATGTACTTCCGGAAGACCTCGGGAATCTTCTGGTCATCCTTCAGCTTGCCGAAGCCATCCGTGATCGCGCCAAGCATGTCGCCCAGATTGGATGTGCCCGACTGGACCTGATTCACAGCGCCCTTGTAATCTGGCGGCTTCTGCTTGAGCTGCTTGTTGATCCCTTCCTTGGTCTGCTGCAGTGCTTTGGGAAATGCCTGGATGCTGATGAAGGCAAGATTGAGGGTCTCGGCCAGGTTCTCTTCCTTCACCTGGTCAAACGGCAGCCCCTTCACAATCGCGACCTCGGCCGTTGCCAACTTGGAGATTTCGTCGTAGACGCCCGGGTAGACCTTGATGATCTCCTTGTACTTATCGATCTCACCGCCGTACTTATTTGTCACCTCGTCGATGAGCTGATCTTTCTTGGTCTCCTGCAGCTTGGGATCGATGATCTCGATGGTGATGTTCTTGCCCTTGCTCTGGTATTCCTCAAGCAGGTCGATCACCGGCTGGCGATAATCCAGTCGTTCATCCACCGGCGTTTCGGAGTCGTATTCGGGCGGGGCATACAGGCAGACGATCTTGATCGGGCTCTTGTTGTTCTGGATCACCGTCAGCGTCTGGGGCTTGAGATTGCCCAGCCCGGCCATGGTGGTATCAAGCCGCTTGTTGTACTTCTGTGCCAGCACAACCAGCAGCACGGACAGGACAATCACCAGCAGTGACACCAACACGACGTTGGCGCCGTATTTCAGCCATCGCTCGTGCTGGGTTTCGTAGTGAACAGGTGTATTGCTCATGGATCGCTCCGGTCTTCAAATTAACTGACCGCGTTACTTCCAGCGGCGGGACTCAAGCGCCTTGACGCTCAGGAAGAGGAAGACGGCCGTGGCCGCGACGAAGAAGATGACGTGTCCGCTGTCGATCACGCCGCGGGCAAAATCGGTGTATCGCCGGTAGACGAGAAAATCGGCTATCGAACGCAGCATCGGTGGGAGAGTCGCCTTCTGGGTCGCGAGCATCGGCACCAGCGTGACCACGAAAAGGATGGCTGCCGAGGCAACCGCTGCGACGACCTGGCTCCGGGTCAGCGATGAACAGAACAGGCCGACCGCGGTGAACATGGCGCCCGCCAGCACAATCCCCAGGTACCCGGAGAAAATAGGGCCATAGTCAAATGATGGGCGGGAATACAGGCGAAGGACGACGACATAGAGCAGTGTCGGGCAGAGGAGCACGACCATGAACCCGAAGGAGCCGAGGAACTTGCCGAGGACGACGTCGGATTCTTCAACGGGCGCTGTCATCAGCGACTCGATCGTGCCAGTGGCCCATTCCTGCGCCATCAGCCCCATCGACAGAATGGGCACGGCCGGCACGAGCAGGAAGAGCATCCATTCAAACAGCGACCTCATGCCGGCCGCCTGGCCGGGCTCGAAGTCGCGGGCGAAGAGGATCCCGGTGACGACCAGGAACAGCGTCATCACCACATACGCAATCGGCGAATAGAAATAACTCGCCAGTTCGCGGCGAGCGATGATATGGGCCTTATTCACGCGGCACCTACTTCCGAAGCGGGGGCCATCGCCTGACGGGCGGTGACCTGAACGAAGAATTCCTCGAGCGTCGCATGTTCGAGCCGGACCTCGCGAAGCGGCCACCCCTTGCCGATGACCGTGCGGGCGACTTCCTCGCGAACGTCGTATCCATCCTTGGCTTTTAATGCGGCGATGGCATATCCGGCTTCGCTCGCACCGGCCGGTAGAATCTCCACGCCCTTCACGCCCGACACGCGCTGCAGTGCGGCGTCGAGATCGCCTGCGGGCGCCTTGCACTCGACGAGCACGCGGGCCTGCATACGCCGGCTGTTCTTGAGCTCGTCGAGCGTGCCCTGAGCGACGATTCGCCCGCCCGCGATGACGATCAGCCGGTTACAGACGGCCTCGACCTCGGGCAGGATGTGCGTGGAGAGCATGACGGTGTGTTCACCGGCCAGTTCCTTGATGAGCTTGCGGCTCTCTCGGATTTGGGACGGGTCCAGCCCAACGGTCGGTTCGTCGAGGATGAGCACCGGCGGATTGTGCAAAAGCACATCGGCCAGACCGACGCGCTGGCGGAAACCTTTGGAGAGGTGTCCGATCATCCGCCGACGCACACTCGTCAGCC
>JANYKD010000545.1 GCA_025361735.1 Phycisphaerales bacterium | reverse complement strand
GATCTGGTTGCTCGTTCGGGGCGCGGCGGCGGGCCTCCTGTAAGTAACGCAGGCGGATGCTGCGGGGGAATTATTCGGGGTGTGAGCGGCGCCATTTACCATCGCCAGCAGTTCATGCACGATGCCGTTTAGTTCCATGGCCTGGCTGGAAAGCTCCTCGGCTGCGGAGGCACTTTCCTCGGCGCCGGCGGCGTTGGACTGGGTTACCTTGTCCATCTCGGCGACCGCAGTGCTGATCTGGCCGACGCCCTCGGACTGTTCGGTGTTGGCGGAAGCGATCTCGCCAACCAGGCGGCTGACCTTTGTGGCAGAGGACGTGATATCTTCCAGCGTCTTGGCCACTTCGGCACCGATGGCGACACCGTTGCGGGAACTGCCGACGGAACCCTCGATAAGAGCCGCGGTGTTCTTGGCCGCCTCGGCCGAGCGCAGAGCCAGGTTGCGGACTTCTTCCGCCACCACCGCGAAGCCCTTGCCGGCTTCTCCGGCACGGGCGGATTCAACCGCGGCGTTCAACGCCAACAGGTTGGTCTGGAAGGCGATCTCGTCGATGGTCTTGATGATCTTGGCGGTGTCGCCGGCCGATTTGGCAATCTCATTGATGGCGGCAGACATCCTGGTCATCGCATCATTGCCCTTGGCGGCGGCATTTGCGGTTGCGGTGGCAAGCGATGCCGCCTGCTGGGCGGTTTCGGCATTCCTCCGGGTCATGCTGCTGATTTCTTCGAGCGACGAGGTGGTCTCTTCGAGCGCGGCAGCCTGTTCGCTGGCGCCCTGTGCGAGCGACTGGCTGGCCGAGGACACCTGCGAAGCGGCCGCGGACGCCTGCTCCGAGCCGGCGCTCAAACTGGCAGCGACGCGCCGCAGGGCGAAGTTGATGCTTCGGCTGATGAGCAGACCCAGACCCAGTGCCAGTGCCACACCGGCGATCACGGAAGCAATCGATACGGTCTTGAGTAGACTCGCCTGAGCCCTGGCAGCCTTGGACTCGGTGGCCGCCGTCGTCGAGCTCGCCTCCACGAGTTTGTCCAGCAAGTCAGATGCCTTGCTCTGGCTCGCACGACAGACAACCAGTGATTGCTGGTCCATCCGGGCCATCAAATCCCGTAACCTCTGGCTCGCCTGCACCGCCGTGCGGGCGATGTGGTCGATGGCCTCGGCGGCCGGTTTGTCGATGCCCGTGACCGCATGGTCCACTTCCTGGCCGGCTTTGGGATTGGCTTTGTCGAACTTCTTGAGAGCCTCGCGATACTGAGCACCGAGCGCGGCGTGCTTCTGCAGGACCTCTTCAGCCAGTTTGGAATCCAGGCCGACCTGCCGCATCAGGTCTCCGGTCTCCCGGAGTTTCGCCTGAGCTGTCTTCTCATGTTGTTCGAAGCCGGCGAAATGCTTGTCGTATTTGGCCGGATCGTTTCCGCGAATCAGGATGTTCTTCCATTCCTGGACCTGCGTCTTGAACGCCGCGAGCGACTCTTCAGAAGTGCCGGTTAACAGGACCAATGCCTGGCGATATGAAGGGCCGGCCGGCTTGGCCTGCTGGTAGTATGCGTTGGTCAACACCTCATATTCTCGTGTGATCTTGAAGAGATCGTCGCTGTCCTTTTGCGCTTGTCCCCACGCTGACAGAAAATCCTTCCAGGCGACTGTCTCGGCGGCGGTCTGCGGCAATGCGTCGTACGCCTTGCTTGCCTGCTGCAACTGCTGCGTGGCCTTGGCGACAGTATCCGTTTGACGCTTGCGAATATCGTTCGGCAGATCGGCATTCAAAAGCGTGCGTTCCGCCGCTTTGATCTGATTGGCTTGCGCCTGGATGGTCAGCAGGTTTTGTACACCGGGCATGCGCACCGAGGCAATGTCGTCGATGGCATGGTCGCTCTTGACCGCTCCGTAGTAGCCAACCAGACCCAGCATGAGTGTGATGGCGGCGACACCCATGAACGATACGATGAGTTTGCGCCCTATCGTCCAGCCTGTTCTCATAATCTTGCCTTTCGTACCCTGTTCCTGCGAATGCCGATCGGCGGAGAAGCCGATGGCGTCTGGCCGAATCCAACGTGGATGCACGCCGCAGACCACCGACGAAGTGCCACCGCCCTCGGCGAATCAGAACTATTTCAGTCCGATGAATCTTGATTCGGCCAAAGCAATGCCCTGCATGAGTGGTTCCACGCAGTTTCTTAATGCAGCGTATTATGTTGATGCCGCGCGACGTGGACGCAGTGTGGGAACCGACACCCCGGCGACATTGCGACCGTGGCATTTCAGCGTTATGAGACCGGCGACGGTTATTGTCGGACCGGGTCGAACTACCGGCTGGCGACGGCTTGGGGGATGGGGATCTTCAGGCGGAACGTCGAGCCCTGGCCGGGCTCGCTGGTGACTTCGACGCAGCCGCCGTGACTCTGGGCGATGTGTTTGACGATGGAGAGCCCCAGGCCCGTGCCGCCCATCTCGCGGGAGCGCGAGCGGTCGACACGGTAGAACCGCTCGAAGATGCGCGGGATGTCGTCCTTGGGGATGCCCAGGCCGTTGTCACTGACTTCGATGACCGCGTTGCCGCCCGACTCGCGCAGCGATACGGCGATGCGGCCGCCTTCGCCTGTGTACTTGACCGCATTATCGATCAGGTTGGCGGCGGCGCGCTCGATGTAGTCGGGATTGCCGAGGATCATGGGCACAGGCTGGATGTCCTCCGCGATCGTCTGTTTCTTCTTGGCGGCGGCAGGTGCGAGCATGTCGATGGCGCGGCGGACGCATTGCGTGATATCGACGCCCTGGCGCGAGGGCAGTTCCTGCTGGCTCTCCAGGCGGGAGAGTTCCAGCAGATCGCGGACCAGGTTGGTGAGCTGGCCGGCGTGGCGGTCGATGGTCGTCAGATATTCCGGGCATTTGACTGGGTCATGCATGGCGCCGTCGCGGAGGGTTTCCACGTAGCCTTTGATGACGGTGAGCGGCGTGCGCAGCTCGTGCGACACGTTGGCAACGAACTCCTTGCGGAGTTCCTGGTAGCGAACGGACTGGGTCGTGTCGTGGATCACGAGCACCAGGCCGCGAATGCCACCTCCGCCATCCGGCTGTGAGTGAATGGGGCTGAGCGTCACCTCGAGATGTCGTCCGGCGACCATGCCCAGCTCGAACATGCTCCGCAGGCCGCTGGTCTGAGCATCCTGGGCGGCCTTGATGATTCGCTCCATGCGGACGACCTGCCAGAGAGGTTTGCCGCTGGCGGCGGCCAGTTCAAAGCCAAGCAGCGAGGCGGCCGCGTGGTTCACGACGAGGATGTTCTGCCGGGCGTCGGTGGCGATGACACCCTCGGCCATACTGGCGAGAATGGTGAGAAGCTCGGCGTTGTCCTTTTCGGTCTGGCGCACGAAACCCTGGAGCGACTCGGCCATCGTGTTCAGGGCATCCCGCAACGTGCCAATCTCGCCCTGGGCATTTCCCAGGGAACGGCGATGGAACCCGCCTTTGGACACAATGTCGGCCATGCTCGTGAGTTCGACAACCGCCTGGGCCTGTTTCCCCATGTGGCGATATCCGATGACCACGGCGCAGCCCGTGACCACCACGGCAAACCCCGCGATGCCGCCGTAGAGAACCCACAGCTCGCGGGACAGATCTCGCAAACGCACGGCCAGGCGCAGGAAGTATGAGGCATCGCCGGCGGATTTCGCGCGGTCGGCCATGTAGAGCATGCCTTCGTGAACGGTGGCGCTGGCGCGCTCGGAAGAACCTTCGCCCAGCGCGGCGGCCTCGACAACCTCCGGACGGTTGAGGTGGTTTTCCATGCCGGCCGGATCGGCCCAGTTGTCACCCAGAACCTTGCCGTCGGAGCCGATGACGGTGACGCGGCAGCCCACCTGCTTGCCAATCTCGGTGATCTTGCGCTGCACCTGCTCGTAGCGCCCGGCCGCCATGTCGTCGCGAATGATGCTGGCGGTGAGTTGGAGCTCGGCGCGCAGGGAAGTCTTGCGGCTGTCGAGATAGACCCACCGCAGACGGATCGCGGCAAACACGCCGAGTCCCGCAGTGGCCACGACGATCACAACCAGAAACGGCAGGAAGAGTGTTCTGAAGAAGGCGCTGCGAAACACGGATCAGCCTTTCGCGGCCGGTTCGCCGCTGGGTACGTCACGGAATTTGTATCCGAAACCGCGGATCGTCTCAATGCATTCGCCCGCGGCGCCCAGCTTCTTGCGAATGGCGGTGATGTGTACATCGATGGTGCGGTCAAACACATTGCTGTCGCGGTCCAGCGCCGAGTCAATGATCTCGTCGCGGCTGAGAACGCGCCCCGGCCGGCTGGCCAGGCACTGGAGGATGCGGAACTCAGTGGCCGTCAGTTGCACGGGTTTGCCGCCGCAAGTCACTTCATGGCGCTTGAGGTCGATGACAATCGAGCCCTGGCGGATGACCTCGGGAGGTTCCTCCTGAAGCTGGGTGCGGCGCAGCACGGCCTTGGCGCGCGCGACCAGTTCGCGCGGGCTGAACGGCTTGGTGACATAATCGTCCGCGCCCATCTCCAGGCCGACGATCCGGTCCGTCTCCGCGGCGCGGGCCGTGAGCATGATCAGGGGAATCCGCGCCGTGCGGGCCTCGGCCCGCAGGCGCTTGCAGACCTCCAGGCCATCCATGCCCGGCATCATCAGGTCCAAGACGATCAGGTCCGGCCGGTGCTTCAGCGCAATCTCCAATCCGGCGGCACCGTCGGTGGCGAGGATGACATCAAAGCCTTCCTTCTCCACGTTGTAGCGAACGAGTTCGAGGAGGTCCTTTTCGTCATCAATGACGAGAATGGTTGCCTTGCTCATGACTGAATCCTTGGTGTACGAGGTGTTTCATTATTGTCATTGCCGCCATTTTTGCCATCGGCGGACAGGCTGGGATGGCGGATATCTCTTCCCTGCACGAGGTAGATGACCTCTTCGGCGATGTTTGTGGCGTGATCACCGATACGTTCCAGGTTCCGGGAAAGCAGAATCAGAGAGAGCGCCCGCTGGATTGTGCCCGGATCGGCCATCATGTACGTCAGCA
>JANYKD010000475.1 GCA_025361735.1 Phycisphaerales bacterium | reverse complement strand
CTGCCCGGTGGCAACACGGTGTGGGACTGGGACTCGGTCAACCAGGTGGCCATCGTGCCGGACCGGGTGAAGCGGGCCTGCGTGTTGCAGGCGAACAGCCTTCTGAATCCGACCCGTCTTGCCAACCTCGACCGGGCGGCGGCGGGATTGACCAGCCAGAAAATCGGCAGCGCCGCCGAGACGTATGACATCGCCCAGATGATCGCCGCCTCCGGTGGATCACTCGCACTCTGCCGCGAGGCGGCTGCGCTGATGGGCTTCTATCGAATCCGACAAGGGAGGATGCTGTGAACCTGTTCAACGCGACACTCCTGCGCATCGACACGCCGCAACCGGCCGGACCGGCGGGCGATGTGGTCTACACCAACGGCCCCGCGATCGCCGTGCGGTGCCTGCAGGATGAGCCGACGTACGCCACCAAATACGTGCTTGGCATCGTGATCGCCGAGGCGACGGCGGTGATCTTCGTGCCGACCAGTTCCGGCGTGGCGTTCAAAAGCGATGACCACGTCACGGTGACGATCGATGGCGGAGTGTCGCTCCTGTACCAGGTGGTCTATCGCCGCGACCGCATTTTGACAGGTGGTCTATCGCACTTCGAAGTGTATTTGAAAGGGCTTTGAATCGTCCATGGTCAGTGGTCCATAGTCCGTTGGAAAGACAGAAGCCATGCCGATCGATACGAGCCAATTTGTGAAGGGACTTGGAGACGCCCTGGAGCGTACGCGCCGGGCCGCACAGAAGGGCCTGACCGACTTCGGGCAGCATGTCATCGGTGACGCCCAGGAACTTTGCCCCAAGGACACCGGTTACCTGAAGGACAGCGGCATATCGAAGCCGGCGACGGTGGATGGCGATGTGGTGACGGTGACGATGGGCTTCAACGCCGACTACGCGGCGGCGGTCCATGAGAATCTGACCGCGCGGCACGCGGATGGGACCGAGGCGAAGTTTTTGAGCAAGGCCCTTTCCCTCAATGCCCCCAAGATGCAGCCGTACGTGGCGAATGTGATTCGCGAGGCGTTGGGATGAGAGGAACGACGGAGTGCTGAGGACGATTGATGGCCCTTCTGGATTTCGACATCCTCCTCCGCTCGCTCGCGGCCTACATGGCCCAGGCGGCGTCGCTGGCCTACACGGGTACGCCGCGTGCGGTGTGGGCTCATTCGGCGGTGGACCGGGATTCGGCGGCGGTGTACAGCGTCGTGCGGCAATTCGGCGGCGCAGTGCCGTGGGTGCCGGTGGCCGAGGCCTCGATTCAAGTGCGCACGACAGCGATCAACGGCAACGTGACCGGCGCCTTCGCCCAGGCGACGGCTTTATTCAGCTCGCTGTTCGATGCCGCCGGCCGTCCGCTGCGAAATGCGATGATCCTGACCAGCGCCACACCCGGTGCCGGGATCCGGCTCAACGCCGCAGACTGTCAGCAGCCGCCGAGTTTTGTGGACTTCGATGATCGCGGCCGGGCCAATGTGGTTTTTAATTTCACGGTGAAGGCAGTGCCGGTCTAACGGCGGAAAGCAGGATGCGATGGCTCTGGATTTAACACGAACACAGGTGAGTGACTATGACGTGACGTGGGGCGCCTACGTCTTCGGCAGCGTCGACAAGGTGACGCCGGCGCTGAAGATCCTCACCAAGCCGATCAAGGTCGGCACCCTCGGCGACATCAAGCTCGGGGACCGGATCATCGGCCTGGACGGCACGATCAAGGTCGAGTGCCGCGAGGCGGATGTGGTGGCACTCAAGGCCCTCATCGCCTGGTCCGCCACGGCCGGCACGGCGAGCCCCGGCACGGTCGGCGTCAACCTGCCGCTCATCCCCGCCGTGTTCCACGATGACCTCTACAACTACGCCCAGGCGTTGATCCTGCACCCCACGCATCTGCCGGCGACGAACACGGCCAGCGATTTGAAGTTGCTCAAGGCCGTCCCGCACATCAGCGGCCTGGGCGAGCGCGACGGTGTGAAGGACAACGTGATGATGGTGGAGTTTGAATTTTAT
>JANYKD010000438.1 GCA_025361735.1 Phycisphaerales bacterium | reverse complement strand
ACAGTGATGCGCGACGGCAAATATGTGGAGACATTCGACATCCACGCCGTGAACGAAGAGACGCTCGTCCGCCGCATGGTCGGCCGCGACCTGCTCAACGTCTACGGCCGGCGAACCGTCCCCATCGGCCAACCCTGCTTCGAGGTCCGCGGCGCGTCGGGCGACAAACGTTTCCACAACGTCAGCTTCCGTGTCAGCCGAGGCGAGATTCTCGGCATCGCCGGCCTGGTCGGCGCCGGCCGGACCGAACTCGGCCGCGCGCTCTGCGGCATCGATCCCTTGGACGCCGGCGAGATCACGCTCGACGGCGTGCGCCTGGACATCCGCAGCCCGCGGCAGGCCATCCGCAGCGGCCTGGGCTACATGACCGAAGATCGCAAGGACCAAGGCCTCTTCCTGCGTATGTCCATCCGCGACAACTGTGCCGCTCCGAGCCTCTCCTCGTTCACGGGCCGCCTCGGCTGGATGAACGATGGCCGCATCGACGATTTCGCCGAAGCCTGCCGCGACCGTTTCAACATCGTCACGCCCCACACCGCGCAGCGCGTGGGCAACCTGTCCGGCGGCAATCAGCAGAAGGTGCTGCTGTCGATGTGGATGGGCATCGGCCCGAAAGTCCTGATCGTCGACGAACCCACGCGCGGCGTGGACATCGGCGCCAAGAGCGACATCTACGCCCTGCTCCGCGAACTGGCGGCCGCCGGTGTCGGCATCATCATGATTTCTTCCGATCTCCAGGAAATCCTCGGTGTCAGCGACCGCGTCCTGGTGATGCGCGACGGCCAACTCGTCGCCGAGTTCGCCGATCAACAGGCCAACGAGGAGAACATTATCGCCGCCGCCACCGGCGTGGAACTTCGTGGCGTGTGATCTTCGCGCAGGGTGTGCGTAGGGTGTGCTTCAGCACACCATCCGTCACGTCGCCACCCGCTTGGAACTTCAGGAGCTTGACCTCATGACCCAGTCCGATCCGCAACCCGCTTCGCCCGCCCGCGTCAGACCCCTTGACTACGCATCCCCCGGCCTCATTCGCCGCTTCACGCGTTTCCGCGAGTTCATGATCCTCGCGATCATCCTCATCGCCGGCGTCGGCATGACCATCGCCTCGCCGATCTTCCTCACCCGCGACAACCTGCTGGCCCTGCTGCTGGGTCTGTCCAACGAGTCGATCGTCGCCATCGGCATGACCGTGCTCATGGTGGCAGGGGGGTTCGATCTCTCGGTCGGCTCGACGGTGGCGCTGGCCGGGGCGGTGACGGCTCACGCGCTGGTCGCCGGCATCCCTGTCCCTATTTCCGTTGCCATCGGTCTGGCGCTTGGCGCCACCATTGGTTTGACCAACGGGCTGATCATCGCCAAACTCAAGATCAACGCCTTCGTCACCACGCTGGCGATGATGAGCATCGTTCGCGGCGTATTGCTCGTGGTCAGCGGCAGCGGCAACATCACCGGCCTGCCCGCGTCGTTCAAAGCCATCGGCCAGTGCAATTTCCTCGGCATCCAGTCCCCGATCTGGATCGCCGTTCTCCTCGTGATCCTCGGCGACCTCGCCCTGCGGAAGAGCCGCTTCTTCCGCCAGAGCTACTACATCGGCGGCAACGAGAAGGCGGCCGTTCTCTCCGGCATTCCCGTCGATCGGGTGAAGATCTTCAACTACGTCCTGACCGGCCTCCTGGCCGCCCTCGCGGGCATCGTCATGACCGCCCGCCTTGGCTCCGCGTCGGCCACCGCCGGCACCGGCCTCGAACTCAAGGTCATCTCCGCCGTCATTATCGGCGGAGCCAGTCTCCAGGGCGGCGAAGGCAGCGTCCTGGGCTCCTTCCTCGGCTCGCTCCTCATGGCCATCATCGTCGGCTCGCTGACCCTGCTGGGCGTCGATGTCTACTGGAACACGCTGGTGATCGGCACAGCCCTCTTGCTGGCCGTCATGCTCGACCGCCTGGGCAAGGCCCGCGCGGCGTAGAGTACTCTCAGAAAATCGCCGGAGAATTTACTTGCATTGGCAACACTGATTGAGGTAAGCTTAGTCAGCTAAGTGAAAATCGAAGGAGCTTGGGCAATGGAATCCGAGGTCGGACCGACAGAACGCGAACTGGAGATACTCAAGGTGCTCTGGGAAACCGGCGAAGGGAGCGTCCGCGAAGTGTACGAAGCCCTCGCCGCCCGGCGGCCGGTCGTGCAGAACACCGTGCAGGCCTTTCTCCGCACCATGGAGGACAAGGGCCTGGTGACCCACCGCGCCGATGGCCGCACCTTCATTTACGAGCCGGTATTCAAACGCCGGGAAACCGAGCAACGCCTGGTTTCCAGCGTGCTCCAGAGGGTGTTTGACGGCGCGGTCGATCAGATGGTGCAGAGCGCCCTCTCGCTCAAAAAACCGTCGGCCGAGGAACTCGATCGGCTGGAAGCGCTCATCCGGCAGCACAAGGTGGCACGCCGCGGAAAGTAGGTGCGTCATGACGGGGCTGATAACCTTCCTCGCCGACCATGGACTGATGCTCCTGGCAGGCAGCACCGGGCTGCTGGCCGTCGCCACATTGGCGGCCGGTGTCGTCCACTCCCCGGCCCACCGCCAGCGCATCGCCGAGTTCGGCATCGCGGCGGCCATCATCTGGACGGTGCTCGCGTGCCTGCCATTGCCGCGCGCCGATGTCTGGCCCGTACCGGCGCCAGCGACCACGGATTCTGTCCAAGCCGAAGTGGCAACGGCGGTCCCTCGGCCTCCGGTGCAGGATGCCGTCGTCTTTGATGGTCAGATCCCGCCCGAGGTGATCGCCCGTCCAAACATCGTGCCCGGGCCAATCGCCGCGCCTCGCGGCTCGGGTGATCCGGGAACGACGGACGCTATTGAGCCGGTGTTCCAGCGAGCCGCGAGCACGATCCATTGGCGCCGCGTGGCAGCGTGGGCGTTCGCTGTCGGTGCGGGCGCAATGGGCGCCTGGATGCTCGCCGGGCGGGCCATATTGTCGCGGCTGATTCGCCGCAGCTCACCTCCGCCGGAGTGGTTGTGGGATTTGCTCGCGAGCGAGCCCGAGGCCCGGCAACTGCGTCCCCGATTGCTGGTCAGCCGCGAGCTCTCGCGCCCCGTGAGCTTCGGCTTGTGGCGCGCCTCCATCGTGCTGCCGGCCGGCCTGGTCGAGCCGGCGAAACGGCAGTGTGTCCGGCAGGTCCTGCTGCACGAACTGGCGCATCTCAGCCGCGGCGACGGTTGGGGCAACCTCGTGCTGAACCTGGCGACGATCGGCTTCTATTTCCATCCGCTCTTCTGGTGGCTGCGCGCCCAGGCCGCCCTCTCGCGCGAACTGGTGGCCGACGACTGGGCCGCCCGGCGCGGCGACCGCCGGACCTACGTTCAGGAACTCCTCACCCTGGCGCGGATGGACAGTGGCGGCCGCCTGCAGGCCGCCGCGACCATCGGCATCCTGGGCTCAACTTCACAATTTTACCGGAGAATGCATATGTTGCTCGGACGACAGACCGAATTGGCGACGCGCTGCTCGCGGAATTGGCGGATCGCAATCGCGGCCGGCTGGGGCATTGCCCTGGCCAGCGCCGTTACGATGGTCGGTGTTCGCCCGGCAGGCGCGCAGGACAAGCCCGTGGGCGGCGGCGCGCCTGGCGCCCCCATCGTCCCGGGCGCTGCACCGGCGCCTGCTCCTGCGCCGCTCGTGCGACCTGGCGGTAACTATGTCGGCGACATCACCTTTGAGAAGACCGCGCCGTCGCCCATCCCTGCGCCTGCGGCGCGAGAGGTGGAGCCGAGGCTCGACGAGCAACTCACCGGCGCCGCCGTCCAGAACTACGCCAGGGCGCGCGAACTAGACCGGCTGACCGAGGCCGAGTTCAAGCTGAGCAGCGCCGTGCGCAGCGCGCAAAACGCGTACGATTACACGATGAGGCTCGTGAAGAAGGGCGAGTCGCTTCCCGAAATCGACAAGGCCATCGACAACGACCCCCCGGTTGCGGCGTTCCAGCGCGACCTCATGCAACTCAAGATCAAGAGCGTTGAGGCCGCCGAGCAATTTGGAAAAGATCATGTGGACGTCAAGAAGCTCGAGCGACTGATGGAACTGACCCGCAACCAGCTTGAGGTCCGCCGCCAGGAGCTGCGCGCCAAGCTCACCGCCCAACTCACCGAAACCCTCAAGGCCGCCATCGCCCAGGCTCAGGCGGATTTGGAAGTAGTGCAGAAGCGGCTGGAACGGCTGCAACAGGATCTGGACGTCAAGGCGGCCGTCGAACGGAATAAGGCTCGAGTGGTTGCGGACAAAGCGCTGGCCGACGCCATGGCACAACCACCCGTGGCCATTCCGGGCGCCGGGATTTCCGGGATCCCCGGGATGCAGCGAAATGCGTTGCCCGGCGTCATTCCGCCGGCACTCCCGCAGGCCGCCATGACCTCGGCCGTCGGTGGCGTGCAGCTTGACCTCGTGAATCTCGCCAACTCCTCCGTCAATGCCGTCGGCACGCTGCGGCTGGCGGAAGCGGACCTGGAGCGCCTGAAGCAACTGGCCCGCACGGCCTCCGTCTCGCAACAGGAATTGTCCCATGCCGAGGCGGACTTTCAGACCGCCAAGCGCCGCGTCAACCTGTTCCGCGGGCTGATACAGGTATCCCTGGTCGCCGCCGACCGGGAACTCAAAGCCGCCCACGTGGAGTTCGCGCAGGGCCGCGCTCCTCACAGCCGCGAAGAAGAGGCCACGACGAAGGTCGAGATGCTGAAACTGATCCTCGCCAGCATGGACTGAAGGCGCAGGTCATTTCCCGGGCTCGAATGCCTGCAACTCCGCACACGACGAGAACGCCTGCTTCGAATTGTCGCCGCTCGCCGGTTTGCCGATGACGCGAATCGTCAGTCCCTTGGCGGGTTTGCTCAACTGGCAGGTGAACGCATCGCCGTCTTTCAGACCGGCGGAACTTGTGGCCGTCGTCGCGGGGTAGTCCTTGAGTTCGCCAATCGTCTCCCACTCGCCGCCCTTGGCCATTTGCACCTGCACCCGTGGCTTGCCGGCGCTGGCGTCGAACCAGCCGCCGTCATGGAAGCTCTTGCCGTGAACGAAGACCACCCGACCGATCGTCGCCGGCTCGGCGAGCGTGACCGCATACCAGTCCTCAGCCGCCGGCTTCGTGTCATAGGTGACGACGATGGACTGATTGTCCTCGTCGATGATCGATCCACTGAGATTCCCCTGTCGCGAGCGGCTCTCCCTGCCTTCCAACAGCAGGCTGCCGGTGGTTCCCGGCTTGCGCACGGGCAGCCAGACACGGTATGGCGAGCCGGTGCCGCCCGCATCGGCAAAAGCAACCAGTCGGATTTCCATTGGCGTGCCCGAGCGGCGGGCCACCGCGTTGAACTTGAACACCTGCGCGCCCGGCCAGGTCTTGACCTTCTCCGGCGCCGCTTCCGCCGCGACGCCCATCGCCGGCAGTTCGGGACTGACCACCGACACGCTGCCGATCTTCAGGTTGTCCGCGCCGAGCAGCGTCTCGTCGGCCGCCAGCACCAGGGGCCCGTAAAGGAGGGCGACATTCCCCGCGTTCTTGTGATCACCGACGATCAGGCGTGGTTCCAGTTTGAAAGCGAGTTCGATGCTGTCGCCCTGGCTCCACTCGCGGGCGATGGCGACGTAGCCATCCGCGCCGGGTTTGGCGTCAACAGCCTTGCCACCAACCTGGATCGACGGGCTCTTGCACCACGCGGGAACCCGCACTTTCACGGCGAATGTCTTCTTCGCCGACGGTTCGACGGCGATGCGGATGTGCTGGTCGGCGGGGTAGAGCGTGGTGGTTGTCAGTTTCACGACCGTCTGGTCGCGCAGAGTCAGCGACGCTTTGCCGGCATCGTAGAGGTTGACCACGACGCCGTCCGCGTCCGTGCTCAACCCAAACGTCGGAATCAGCGAAACTCCGCGCGGCCCGCTGGAGAGGCAGCAGTGGCCGTCGAGCGTGGCGCTGTAGGGCTTCTTGCCCTCCATCTGCACGTAGTATCCCCAGGCCGCCCCATCCGGGCGCTGCGCCCCGAAGAGTTGGTTGAGCACCACGCGCTCGAGCTGCTCGGCGAACCGTGCCTCTCCCGTGAGCCGCAGCAGTTGGGCATTGAACTGGAGCCAGGTGACGGTCACGCACGTCTCGCCGACGTTGGCAACATTGGGCAGGTCAAAGTCGTCGTGGAAATGCTCGCCGTAGCTGGCCGTGCCCGTCAGGTAGAGCCGCTTGTCGACGATGTCCTGCCAGGCGTTGAGGCAGGCGTCGAGAATCTGCCGGTCGCCACCGACCGTTCGGTAATACTCCAACGCGCCGTTGAGGCAGGAGAGCATCTCGTAGGCTTTGCCATTGCCGACTTTGTCCATGCGCTTGAGCGTGAGCAGCGTGGAGACGATCTTGGGTCCATTCGGATGCTCCCAGGCGCGGAGAATGTACTTGCAGAAGTCGAGGTAGCGTGCCTCGCCGGTCAGCCGGTAGAGCAGGACCATCGGCTCGAGCACGCTCGTCGGGGCCATGCCGACATGGTGCCCGGCCTTGATGATGTCGCGCTGGCCCGGCTCGTCGCCGAACGTGTTGCAGAGCAGGTCGCCCATCTTGCGGCAGACCGGCAGCGGCTCCATGTTGCCCGTGTAGCGCATGTAGGTGATGAGCCCGATCAGGTTGTATTTGTGCGCCCACACATCCCATTCGCCCCAGCGGTCCTTGTCGAGATAGGTGCCGAGATAGCCGTCAGCGAGCTGGCACTTGCACAACTCGGCGACGGTCTCGTCGAGCTTCTTGCGCAGCGCCGGATCGCCCGTGTTGACCCACGCCAGCGTGGCCGCGTGCAGCCATTTGCCCACGTGCTCGCCATCCCACGACTGCCGGCCCGGCCGCTTCCGGTATCCTTCCAGCAGTCGGCCGGTGTCGATCTTCACCAGGCGGTTCTGTTCATTGGCATCGATCCGCGTGCCCATCCAGCCTGTGAAACGAGACTGGTCGGGTTGCTGGAAGTCCTGCCGGTCGGCTACGGCGCAAGGAATCTTCTCGGGCACCGGCGTCGCCGCTCCGGCCGCGAGAGTGATGCCGAGACCGGCCAACAGCAGAGGGAGGATCGTCTTATGCATGAGTTATCTCCGGGATGAGTGAAACCGCTTGCAGGTCCATACCCAACTCTACCGCTGGATGATGACCGCCGTTTGGTCGTCAGCGGGAGATTCTTTGCCCTGCCACTGAATCAGCATCTTGCGCAGTTCGACCAGGATCTGGTCCGGCGGCATCGGAGGGAGGCTGTTGAAGAAGGTCTTGACCAGTTCGATGTCGTTGAGCTCGCCCGTGGCCGAGCGGGCTTCGAAGATCCCGTCGCTCAGAACCATGAAGATCCCGCCGGGATCGAGCTGAAGGATGCCGGTCGGATCGCCTGCGAACTCGGACCAGACACCCACTGGCGGGCCGAGCGGTTCGAGAACCTCGAACGGTCCCGTCGGCCCCTTGCGGTAGAGCAGCGGCCCGTGGCCGGCCGAAGACCAGCGCATCAGGCCCGTCGGCGACATGAAGCCGACGAAGACGGTGATGAACTGTCCGGGCGCCAGATCCTGGGCCAGTCGATTGTTGATGCTCGACAGCAGCCAGGTTGGGTCCTGGTTGACGTTGATCTCCGACAGCAGGCGGATCATCGTTCGGGCCTGGGTGACTTCGATGGCCGGTGCGATGCCGTGCCCGGCCGCGTCGCCCAGGAAGATGCCCAGGTGGCCGTCCGGCGTCGACCACAGGTCGTACGTGTCGCCTCCGGTAACCGACGCCGGCAGCGTCCAGCCGGCCGCCTGCAACCCCGGCACCACCGGCGGCTTGCTGGGGATCATTGCCATCTGCACCTTCAGCGCGATGTCCATCTCGCGGCGGAGCTCGGCGCTTTTGACGAAGTCCTGCATCAGATAGTGCCGCTGAATGGCGACGCCCGCCTGCTCGGCCAGCATCTCGATCATGAGCTTGTCGGCCATCGTGAAGTCGCCGCCGATGCGGTTGACGACCTGCAACACCCCGATCGGTTTCTGCGCCGTATCGCGCGTGGGAATGGTCAGAAGATTGCGTGTGATGAACCCGGTGCGTTTGTCGACCTCGCGATTGAACCGCGGATCCTCATACGGGCAGGGCACATGGACCATCGCGTTGGAGCCGAAGGCCGCCCCGACGATCCCCTTGTCGCATGGCACGCGGATCTCCCTGGCCCCCAGAGCCACCTTGGTCCAGAGCTCGTTGGTCTTGTGATCGTGCAGGAAGATCGAGGCACGCTCCGCGCAGAGCAACGATGTTGCCGACTGGGCGATGCGCGTCAGCAGCGTGTCGATGTCGGGTGTGAGCGCCAACAGACGTGTCACCGCCAACACCTGCCGCATCTGGTCGGCCGATATCGAGTCGGATTCGGTGATGATTTCCGTCATACGGCCCCGACCTTTTGGGCAAACCTAGTACAGCGGCCCTCCGGGATTGATATCCCTGTTCCATAGGAGGATGCCACCGGCCATGCTTCGCACATCCTTAAACCCGTTCTGCCGGAGCAGTTGGGTGAACTGTAACGATCGGCCGCCGCTCTTGCAGTGTACAACGATCTTCTCAGACGTGTGCTGCCGAAGCTCGGAAATATGCTGGGCCAACTGCGGCAACGGTATCAGCCGGGTTCCGTCAATTCGGGTTATTTCATACTCATTCGGATTGCGACAGTCAACAAATATGAATGTATCGTGCTTATCCTGCATGGACTTAACATCGCGCGGAGTGATTTCCCAGTCGGGCTTGAAGTTGTAGCCCACAGGCAAGCCGCGGTCATCAAGGGCCGGCGCGACGGGGCTGGTTGATTGAGTATTACCGGGGTTCATGTGCGAGTCCTCTCTGGCGGACAATGATACGATGGTTATCGGACCCGGGGAAGCGCTTGGGTACACAACACTTGGGTGAGCAAATGGGAATGACTTCCCGGTCCCTGTGGGTACTGGGCAGCGATCTTGGCCGCGGCTTCGGCCCCGGCGGGGCCACAGGTCTGTAGCCACGGGTAAAGCGACGCAGGGCGTCGCGGCACCCGTGGAAGACCAGTATCGGTTCTTCGCCCCGGCGGGGCGAAGGAAATCCTGAGGTTGGTCCGTCGCGAACCTCGACATTTCCTCCGACCCTTCGGGGCGGAGTTTTCTAGTCAACACGTTACCCACGGGTTGCGCTCAGCCCGCCTACCGGCGGGCTGCGCTTCACCCGTGGCTACAATCGCCGGCCCCGCCGGGGCCGAAGACGTATTCCCGACCACTCCCTGAACCCGATCACCGATCACTGATCACTGATCACTGACTCCCGCCAGTTCACATCCCCAGCCGCTCTTTCCACTTGGCCAGCGCTTCTTCCAGCGGTTTGCCGCCGGCCGCGCCGGCGGACTGGTAGCGCTTGACGACGTTGTGGGCGCCCAGGCAGTTGTACACATCGTCGTCGAGCTTCACATCCAGCTTGTGTCCGGCGATTGCGTCGTTGAATTCCTGGACGGGAACCTGCTTGAGCGCGTGCCGGCCGGTCTTTTCGCAGTGGGCGACCAGCGAGCCGACGATGTGGTGGGCCGTGCGGAAGGGAATGCCCTTGGTGACCAGATACTCGGCCAGGCTGGTGGCGTCGAGGAAGCCGCGGTCCAGCGTCGGCTCGATGTTCTCCTTGACGAAATTGGCCGAGTTGACGATCGCGGCCGCCATGGTCAGGCAACTGCTGACGGTGTCATAGGCCCGGAAGACGATGCGCTTGTCCTCCTGCAAATCGCGGTTGTAGCCGATGGGCAGGCCCTTGAGGATCGTCAGCAGGGCGAAGAGGTCGCCGTAGACATTGCCACAGCGGCCGCGGATCAGCTCGAGCATGTCCGGGTTCCGCTTCTGCGGCATCATGGAGGAACTGGTCGTGTATTTGTCGGCGATTTTGATGAAGGAAAACTCTGTGGTCGAATAGATGATCCACTGCTCGGCCCAGCGGGAGAGGTGCATGGACGTCATAGTCATCATCCACAGCAGGTCCAGTGCCTCGTCGCGTGTGGCAGTGCGCTCGATGCTGCTTTGCGCCACTTCCATGAACTCCTCGCGGTCGCAGAGAACATTCCCTGCGTCCAACGGGAGTGAAGTGCCGGCAATCGCGCCACTGCCAAGCGGAAGTTGTCCCATTCGTTCTTTGAGTTGTCGCTGAAGAAGTCTCTTTCGATCCCCTTCAAACATGACTGTCCACGCGAGCATCTCGGCGGCTGCGTCGATGGGCTGGGCACGTTGCATGTGCGTATATGACGGCATGACGATGCCGTGGCTGCGCACGGCCATCGTTATGAAGGCGTTCTGGAGGTCAGCAACTTGTTTCTGCAGGTCGCATGCGGCATCGTAGATCCAGATGCAGAAGTCGGTTGCCACTTGATCGTTCCTGCTCCTGCCGGTGTGCAGCTTTTTGCCAGGTTCACCGATACGCTTGATGAGCGCATCCTCGATCACCATATGAATGTCTTCGAGGGATTCGTCAAAGACGAAGTTGCCAGCGTCGATATCATCGCCGATTGAGTGCAGGCCGTCCACAATGGCGCTGAGTTCCGCTTTCGTGATGAGCCCGACACCACAGAGCATCCATGCGTGCGACACGGAAGCGTCGATGTCGTGCTTGTAGAGCCGCCGGTCGTAGCTGATGGATTCGACGAACGATTGCGCCAGCTTGTCAGTAGCCTCGGATATTCGCGCCTGCCATGATTTCTCGGTTGCCATGGTCGGCGATTGTAAGGCGGGCACCGCCCACCATCCAGCGGTTGCCTGTTTGGAGTACCGGCTTTAGTCCGTCTCATTCATCCACAGACCGGCTAAAGCCGGTACTCCGAACAACCGATTGACCCCCACCCCCCCAATCACTATGCTTCCATCCTTGATGCGGTCGTGAGGCCGCAGCACACTGGTAACGAGAGCTTCGCTGACGCCTGGGTTACACGCTCCAGAGGTTTGTAAAACATGGACACCAATCGGGTCGCTGACCCCAACAGCAACGACCGGGCTAAACGTCTTTCCCTTCCGATTCTGCATACCAATCCGCCGGAACAGGCTTCGTTCGAGGAATATGAGAAGAAGGAGAAGTGCGGCATCTTCGGCATATGGGGGACCAAGGAAGCCTCCAACCTCTGCTACCAGGGACTCTTCTCCCAGCAGCATCGCGGCCAGGAGTCGGCCGGCATCGCCGTAACCGACGGCAAGGACCTCCGCGGCCATGTCGGCATGGGCCTGGTCAGCCAGGTCTTCACCCCGCGCATCCTCCGCGAAGACCTCGCCGGCACCAGCGCCATCGGCCACGTCCGATATTCCACGACTGGATCAAGCCGTATCGCCAATGCCCAGCCGCTGTTGCGAGAATATCTCCTGGGTCCCGTCGCCGTGGCTCACAACGGCAATCTCATCAACGCGCATCTGCTCCGCCGCATGTACGAGGAACACGGGCACATCTTCCAGAGCACCACCGACACCGAAATCATCGTCCACCTGCTGGCCAAGCCCACGCACATGGACAAGCCCGACGCCCTGCCTCACGTGCTTCGCCACCTCCAAGGCGCCTTCAGCCTGCTGTTCCTGTTTCCCAATCGTATTGAAGCCTGCCGTGATCCGTGGGGAATCCGGCCGCTCTCCATCGGCCGGACGCGAGATGGGCAGTGGGTCGTCGCCAGCGAGACCTGTGCCTTCGATGCCATCGACGCGATCTACGAACGCGATGTCGAGCCCGGCGAGATTGTTCGCATCGACGATTCGGGCATCAGTTCCCGGCGCTTTGTGCCGGTCGAGCCGGAACTGGCCCACTGCGTCTTCGAGCACGTCTATTTTTCCAACCCGGCCAGCCGCGTTTTCGGGCAGAATGTGCATCTCGTGCGCGAGGCGCTGGGCCGGCAGCTTGCCCGCGAAGCACCGGTGCAGGCCGACTATGTGATGCCCATGCCCGACTCCGGCCGCAGTGCTGCGCTGGGCTTTTCCAAAGAGTCGGCGATTCCCTTCGAAGAAGGGATCGTGCCCAACCGCTTCGTCGGCCGGACATTCATTCTGCCGACGCAACTGCAGCGCGACCGCGCCGTCGCCATGAAATTGAACATCATCCCCGACGTGGTGCGTGGCAAGCGCATCGTGATCGTGGAGGACTCGGTGGTTCGCGGCACGACCACGCGCTCTAAAATGCGCGCCCTGCGCCGCGCCGGAACCAAGGAAATCCATCTGCGCGTTTCGTGTCCCCCGATCCGCCATCCCTGTTTCTATGGCATCGACTTTCCCACCAAACAGGAACTGATCGCCCACGACCGCACCGTCGAACAGATCGCCACGTTCCTCGAAGTTGATTCACTGGCCTACCTGTCGATGGACGGCATGCTGGGCTGCATGAAGGACACCCCGCAGCACTACTGCACGGCCTGCTGGAGCGGCCAATATAAGCTTCCCGTCGATGCGCCGCAGAGCAAGCTCGGGTTGGAACGCGGGCAGTTGACGATGTTCTGACCACTGCTGAAGCAGCGGAATGACGAAATCCGAAATTCGAATGACGAAAGAAGCTCGAATGAGCCAATGACGAATCTTGTCGATATCATTCGACATTGGCCATTTGGCATTCTCTCGTCATTCGGAATCACGCATTCGTCATTTCCCCGGGGTCCTCGCGGGTACAGGTGTTCACGATTACTCCTCCACAACCACGCGGAATCCCACATTGAACACGCCCTGCCACGGCTGATACGCGGCGCGAAACGATGACGTGCTGCGATAGGGGCGGTCGTACCATGAGCCGCCGCGAGCCACGCGTCGACCTTCGGCCGCCGGATTATTGCGGCCGTCCTGATCGTCGTATGGGTACGGCTTGTACAGCGAACGCGTCCACTCGGCGGCGTTGCCGTGCATGTCGTGCAGGCCCCAGGCGTTGGGCTGGTACTTGCCGATGTTGGTGGTGACGAAACTGCCGTCGTCGAAACGGTTGTCCTTGGGCACCCAGTCGTCATATTTGTTTGGGTTGGGAATCTGCCGCACACTGACATACGTCTCGAGCGCGAACTCGCGGAGGCGTTTGTCGGCCAGATTGGCGAATTTCGAGAAATCGGTGTTCAGGTCGCCGTAGGAAAAGGGCGCGTCGGTGCCGGCGCGGCAGGCGTATTCCCACTGGGCCTCGGTCGGGAGCGCAACGCGCCGGCCGGTCTTCTCGCTGAGCCATTGGCAGAAGGCGACGGCACGCTGCCAGGAGACGCGGACCACCGGTTGTTTTGGGCTGTTCACGGGATAGCCGTGAATGCCGAACTGGTAGGCGTGCATCGACTCGACATGGCTGTCGTGGTACGGGTCGAAGCGGGCGTATTGCTCGTTGGTGATCTCGAAGCGGCCGATCCAATAGGGTTTGCCCACGACGACACGGCAGCGCGGCGCTTCGTCAGCGTGGCCGGTGGCGCTGCCCATGATAAATTCACTGGCGGGGATGTGTGCCAGGTCCAGTTTCACGCCCGAACCAAGATCGACCGACATATTCGATTGCTCGGACGGACCCTGGCGTCGCTTGGCCTGGGCCGCATCGAACGGCCAGCCGGTCACGGTCAGAGCTGGTGGGGCGGTTTCGCCGAAAGCGCGGTTCAGTGGTAGGGCGGTTTCGCCGAAACCGCCGTTCTCGGCGTGCGACAGACCGCTCGGCGAGCGGTCCCTACCAAGGTCGTGCGACAGACCGCTCGGCGAGCGGTCCCTACCTGGGTCGTGCGACGGACCGCTCGGTGCGCGGTCCCTACCCGCATCGGGCGTCGCGGGGATCGCTTCGAGTTCTTCGTCCATGCCGGTGAACTGCTTGCGCATGGCCCGTGCCCGCTCGGCCACGCCTTTCACAGGCTGCGGGCCGACGATCTCCGACCATGTTCCGTGGTACGGCGCGTTCAGGTCGATCCAGGTGACCAGCCGGTCCAGCGATTCGGCATCGAGCTTCACTCCATAATGTCCCTTGGCGAGTATCTGCCCCAATTCCGTGCTGTCGGCGTGAAACTCCATGGGCGCGAGCAGGTGCATATCGCTCTCAATTCCAGGCCGGCGCACGAATCGATGCAACTCGGCATAGGCCGTCGAGAACTTCCCGCCAACGCGCGGATCGACATGGCCGGCAAATTGCGTGGACCAGTCGGTCAGCATCCGGCCGCCGCGCAGGTCCAGCGCGGTCTTGCTGTCGGCGGCGCCGTTGTGGCAGCCGACGCAGTGGCGGTCGAGCGCGGGCTGGACTTCGCGGGCGAAGTTGAATCCACGCGTCGGGCCGTACCACGGGGCGATCTCCGAGGGCGCTCGCAGGGCGGCCAGGTTCTGCCGGCTGGCGGCCACGGTGTCCTGCTTCTCGTGGCAGCCGACGCACGATACCGTCTCGCCGGGCATGGCCGTGAACCAGCTCCGCATGAGTTGCAGCGCCTTGCCCTGTTCGTCCAGCGGCTGCACGGAGACGGGCGTGTATGCCGGCACGCGGAAGTGGGCCGACCCGTCCGCCTCGACGGGAACCGTGCCAAGGACACGTTTGATGTCCCACGGGCCGTCCATGCCGACGGCGCCGTACAGCCCGCCCATGCCGCGGTAGGCGAACTCGTAGGTGAACAGGCGTAGTTTCCTGACCGTGCCGCGCGGAATGCCCCGCAGGCCGGGGCCTTCGTAGACGTTGGCGAGATAGACGATGGCATCCTTGCGGGCGGGGTCGATGCGGTCGGGAATGGCCGGCGGAATGGGCGATTTCTTGAGGGGGACGGGCTCGAGCAGGGCGTAACCAGGCTTCTCCAGCAACAGCACCATGTTGTCAAATACGTCGACGAGGTAGATGCCCCAGTTGGCCCGGGGGCTGGGTTTCATGGACACAAGGAAATACTTCTCGCTGAGCGGATACGGATGCAGAAACTGCGGCCAGACGCCGTCGGCCAGCGGATCGCGGATGATGGCCTCGACCTTCTTGCCATAGTCGGGGATTTCCTGAACGACGGGTTCCGCTTCATTCTGCCCTCGCCGCGGATCCATGATCAGCAGGCGGCCGGCGCGGGCGGTGCCGTGGTGGCCGGTGGCTATGCCGACCACCTTGCTCGGATGCCCCGGGATCGGCCGGGCGTAAAAGAACGAATTCGGGAAGTACGAGCTGCTGCTGATATACGCCATCTGCAGCGTGCCGTCGGGGTTCATGGCGAACAGCCGGCGCGAATTGGAATGCGGCAGGTCGGTGTATTCCCATCGCAAATACAGTACCCGGCCATCGTTCAGCACCGTCGGACACCAGTTGTGTTCCTGGTCAACGGTCGTCTGGCGGATCGAGCCATCGCGCTCCCGGATGTACATGTTGGTTACGTGTGATGCGCCGTAGACGCACGGCACACCGATGAACGGCGCCGTCGAGGTGAACATGATCCGGCCGTCGGGCAGATAGCAGGCGTTGTAGTTGTCGACGTCCTTCTCGCTGATGAGCTTGAGCTCGCGCGGGTCCCCGCCATCAACGCCCATCTCAAACACCTGCCAGCGGCCATTGGCCCCGCCCATTGAGAACAACATCCGCTCGGCGTTCCAGTGCAGCGACAGGTCGCCCACAAACCGCTGCCCGGCCGGTTCGTAGACCACGCCGACCTTGCCGTCCGGCCGAACGGGCGAAAGCGAACACACCCGGTTGTCATACCCCGTGACAGGTAGACTCGAATTGCTTTCCCAATTATTCGGCAGCCCCATCCTGCCGGTACTGCGTTCGACGAACAGCAGCTTCTCGAAATCCAGCAGCGGATTGGCCAGCAGTGCCCGCGAGCGAAGTTCCGCGAATTTCCGGGCGAGATCGGCCAGCGCCTGCTCATCGCGCGGCTTGGCCGCCTCAAGCGCCCCAAGCTCCTGGCGGAGCGTCCGCAGTTCGGTCAGATACCGGGGCGCGTCCGGATAGCGTTCCTGGAAAGTCTCCGCGAGATCACGGATGCCCAATTCCAGTGCCTGCCACTGCTCGACGGCAACCGTGGGAGTCATCTGTGCCGCCAGCAACGGCCAGGCCATGACGACGGCGAGAACGATCAGCATGAAGCGCGCGAGGTACGTCATCTGGAGGTCTCCGAAGGGGAATAGTACCACATGGCGAGGATGTTTACGCCGCCGGTGCGGAGGCAGTAGTCGCCGGGGGTCTGCCCATCTGTTTTGGCAAGGTAGGGCGGTTTCGCCGAAACCGCCGTCTTGGCGTGCGAAACGGACGGCTCGGCGAGCCGTCCCTACCAACGCTGCATTCGCTGCACTTGCGAAAAAGGATGGGCACACCCGCCGCCGGCCCATCGTCGGTAACAAGAGGCAGACGCCCTGCAAAGCCAGGCCTCACGGCCGCGTGCGCTCGATCGTCTTGACAGGTATCACCCGCCCGGCGGCCAGGACGTTCTGCCCACGGTGCGCATCCCGATCCCTGGCCATTCGCTGGAACTTGTCGGCGCCGCCGAGGGCTTTGATCCCGGCCGCGGCGCGGTCGGCGTATTCCTTGATCGTGTGCAACTGCGGCACCTCGGCGTCGGTGTAGTCGCCCTTCCACGTCGTGAAATTGACGGCCAGTTGCGCCTCAAGTGATCCCCGGGCGGCCAGGTCGAGCAGGCCTTCGCCACACAGGGCGTAGTCGTTGTTCAGTTGCAGGATGGACGGCAGATCGGACGTGCCCCTCTTCTTCCACTGGCCGGACATCATGCCGTAATCCAGGCGATCCTCGTAGTTGCCGCGCGACGGCACGCCCTGGCCCTTGTTGGGCAGGACCTTCTGCAGCCGATACTGGAAACCCGCCTTCGCCAGCGCCTGTGGCGTGGCCCAGAGCTCATCGAAATATTGCATCGTCGCCTGCTCGGGCGTGGCCAGGACGCCCGTGTTGTGATCCAGCGGAAAGTACGCATGCGAGGTCCGGGCGTAGACATCGTCCACATGCCAGAGAATCCTGGCCTTTGGCCCGGCCCAATTGTAGACCAGACTACCGTGCGTGCGATTGAAGAAGCTGCCGCCCTTGTCGCCGGATATGTTGTCCAGCGCCCGGGCGTGCATCAGCGGAATATTCACGCTGCGTGCCAGGTCCACAATGAGCTTCGCGGACGAGTGGCAACCCTGCACGGCGATGGCCAAATGTCCCCCGGCCATGGGGCGCAGGCGCGCATCCAGAAACCGGTGATTCTTCGCCCGGGCGATGACCTCGTCGTCGATGGGCCCGTGTCCGACGTTGTCGCGCAGCCACGCGGTCAGATTCGCCATGGTCTCCAGTTCGGTGGCGCCGATCAGCTTGGTATGCGCGGTGGATGTCTTGCCGGAAATGAAGTCGTAGCCGATCCGCGGATCGCCGAGCCACTCGCCCAGCCCGGTGTCTTCCGGCACCTCCTGGAAATCGCGATTGGGTTCGATCCCGGCCGGATAGGTATTGCCGCCGCTGCAGGTTCCGATGCGGGCGAAGTAGCTGTTCGATGCCAGCAGGTGATCGATCTCGGCCGGTGGCAGGCCCTGGATGCTCCACGGCACCAGCTTGGCCGCCTCGACATGGATCACATGGGCCACATGCGCGGCATACACATCGAATGCCTGTTCCGAAGTGAAATAGGCATGCCCGCTGCCCGAGTCGATCGTGTCTTCGGTGGGAAGAACCATGCCCAGGTTGGCCGTGCCGTCGACGAGTTTCTTGTAGAAACCCTCGATGCGGGTCTTCATGGCCGGGGTCCAGGCGGCGAACTTCTCCTGCTTGCCGTCGCCGGTGGTCCAGACGATGCGGTCTCTGAGCACAGGGCAACTGTCCAGCCACGCGGCCAGATCGCCCGCTTGCGCCGCCGCCGCAGTCTCCTGGCGAACCACCGGAGGCCGTTGCAACGTCCGCTCCGGCGTCGCCGCCGGTAACACGGGACCCGAAACAATACAACCCAAGATCATGGTGGCAAGAAATGTGTTTGCTCGCATTGGTTCGATCCTCCGAAAGACACCGGGGATTATGCAATCTGCCCGGCGATAACGCCATTTCGGAATTGTCATCAAGCGGCATGTTCGCCTGTGGCCGCGATAGGTCATCGCGGCCACAGTGTGGGGGTTTGCCAAGAGAAGCGGTTACACACGTTTCAGTCACACTGACTGCGAACAAATGGACTTCCCAGCACCTGTCAAGGTATGATGCGGCCGTTCGTGGTGGTCGCATGTCTGTTCCGACAACTCCCACACCGGAGGTTCTTATGGAATGCTGTGACAACGACAACAACCCTTCCCGTCGCGATGTTCTGGCCGGTGCCGGCATTACTGCGGCGATCCTCGCCGCCCCGGCGGTGTTCGCCAATATGGCCGCCGCCGGCACGACCGCCAAAGTCACCCTCGACGCCTCCGCCGCCAAGACCACCATCTCCCGCCACATCTACGGCCATTTTGCCGAACATCTCGGCCGCTGCATCTACGAAGGCATCTGGGTCGGCGAGAACAGTACCATCGTCAACACCCGCGGCATCCGCAACGACGTCGTCGAGGCCCTCAAGGCCATCAACATCCCCAACCTCCGCTGGCCCGGCGGCTGCTTCGCCGACACCTACCACTGGAAAGACGGCATCGGCCCCCGCGAAAAGCGCCCATCCATCGTCAACGTCCACTGGGGCAATGTCACCGAGAACAACCACTTCGGCACGCACGAATTCTTCGACCTCTGTTCTATGCTCAACACCGAGCCCTACGTCTGCGGCAACGTCGGCTCCGGCACCGTGCAGGAGATGGCCGAGTGGCTCGAATACATCACCATGCCCGGCGACAGCCCCATGTCCAAGCTGCGCAAGGCCAACGGCCGCGACGAACCCTGGCCCATCACCTACTGGGCCGTCGGCAACGAGAACTGGGGCTGCGGCGGCCGCATGCGCTCGCAATACTACGCCGACGAATACCGCCGCTACCAGAGCTTCTGCCGTCATTTTGGCCGCAAGAAGCTCTACAAAGTCGCCTGCGGCTGGGACAAGGACGAGTGGAACGAGACGCTCATGCGCGACGCCGGCACCATGATGGACGGCCTCAGCCTGCACTACTACACGAGCATCCGCAGCCGGGACAAGATCACCAACGGCTCGGCCACCCAGTTCACCGAAGCCGACTGGTTCAAGACGCTGCGCAAGGCCCTGGGCATCGACGCGTACATCGTCCGCACCAAGGCCATCATGGACAAGTACGACCCGCAGAAGAAGGTGGGCATGGTCATGGACGAATGGGGCACCTGGTACGACGTCGAACCCGGCACCAACCCCGGCTTCCTCTATCAACAGAACACCCTGCGCGACGCCCTGGTGGCCGGCGTCACCTTCAACATCTTCCACGCCCACGCTGACCGCATGCACATGGCCAACATCGCCCAGACGATCAACGTCCTGCAGGCCATGGCCCTCACCGACGGCGCCAAGATGCTCCTGACGCCCACGTACCACGTCTTCGAGATGTTCAAGGTTCACCAGAACGCGACATTGATCCCGGCCACCGTCGAATCGCCCGCGTATTCGCTGGACAAGAACGAGATCCCCCAGGTCAGCGTGTCGGCGTCGAAGGACAAATCCGGCAAGGTGCATATCTCCCTCTGCAACCTCCACCACGACACCGCCTGCGAGGTCTCGGTCGAACTCAAAGGCATCCCCGCCACAAAAGTCACGGGGCGCATCCTGACCGATGAGAAGATCACGGCGTACAACACGTTTGATGTACCCAATGCACTGAAGCCTCGCGAGTTTGGCGATGCGAAAGTGGAGAAGGGTATGTTGACCGTGGCGCTGCCGGCGCGGTCGGTCGTCGTGCTTGAGTTGGCGTGAGCGGACGCCCCAAGCCCTCGCGGGCGTCTGGCTCACGAGCGACGACCGGTCCTTCGCAGGACCGCACCCAGGACGAGGAGGACGGCCACGACAAATCCTGCGGACAACGCGCCCGAGGCGTCTACAACCAGCAAGACGCCGGCAAGTGCGGCAATGCCCGCGACCACCAATCCGGCGGCCCGCAGCAGCGGTCCGATGGACGGCGTGTAGCGCGTCTGGCACCGCAGGCAAATGCGGTCGTTGGTGAGTGTTAAGAACCGCCGGGCTGTCGTTACCACGAAGAGTCCCGACCCGCAGTTGGGGCACCCCGGCGGTACTCGTCCATCGGCGGCTGGGTGCGTGTTTACTGTTGGTGCTTTCAGCATGTTCCGCCCGCACTGCGGACATCGATCCCCCGCCATCGGCAGAACATCCGTCGCGCAATGGGGACACCGTCGCAGATCCATTGCCGCACTATAACCACTGAATGGCATGATTGAAGACCCTGGTTCCCAATGCGTCGTTATGTGAGACTCGCCCGGCGCGAATATGAACTGGCGCATGATCCAGGAAGATGCGACACTGTCGGCTCGACAGAATGGACCTTTCCCGTAAGCCTGCGCTCCGTTTGGCCTTCGAATTCCCTGCGGTCGCGGGGCACGCCGAAGAAGCCGAAGATAGTTGCGAGGCGCAATATCTCCTTTTCTAACCGATGGACGCTAGCAATCGGAGAAGAAGAACGAAAGAAGCTGATATGCTGGTTCATTTTCCGCCATTTGCTCTTGATGAATACTAACTAATTCCGTATATAGTGTGTTTGCGACAGTTAAGGAATAATCCACAGGGAAGATGTCGCGCGCTCTTTGACAACCGCACACGCCCGCTCAGCCCCTTCGTGGCTCTTGGTGTAGCTTCGTGGGCCATCCTGCCCCTGTCAACCGGCAACCGATAACTGGCAACCGCCATCCATAGGAGGTTATTCCGGGGGCGCTTTGGGGAGGGTTTGGGGTTGGTTTAGGGGCGCTTCTTCCTGCCCCGCCCGCGCCGCCAGGAATCGCAACTCCATTTATATAAATCACTTACACTGCTCGCCTCCCATCCGCCGCGACGAAATACATCATTTTCGCACGTCAGCCCGACCCATCCTCGACCCTTGAACGCTTGAACCCTTGAACCCTTGAACGCTTGAACCACCAAACCCGATCACCGATTACCGTTGACCGATCACCTGCATCAACAACCCTCCGCACGCCGCAGAGTATCACTCGATGACAACGCCAACCCTGTGAGGATACTGATGAAATGGATACTGTCGCTCGTCGTGCTGATGATGTCGGCGGCCCCGATGCGTGCCCAGGACGTCACCCTCGTCGATACCCCGCGCGTCCGCATGACCATCGACCGCGCCACCGGCCGCTGGCAGATCACCGACCGCCCGACCGCCCGCGTCTGGACCAGCAACCCCGACCAGCCCCGCTTCGGCTATGCCATGATCTTCGTCGACGGCAAACCGCAGCGCGTCGATCTTGTCCCGGCCGATGTGCAGCTCGGCAAGGAGAACTCCACCGTCGTGTTTCGCCCGGCCAAGGGCAGCAACCGCGAAATTCGCGTCACCATCGCTCCTCTGGCCGATGGCCTGGCCTTCTCCTACACGCGCGATCGGGATTGGGAGGTCGAGGCCGTTCGCCTGCTCGATGATGCACTGGCCGTGAACTCGCAGCAGCAGGGCGCGGTGCTCGTGCCGGCGCGGCTGGGTCTGCTGATCCCGGCCGACAGTGGCAAGGCGTTCACCAATACGTTCAACACCTCGGGCTACGAAGGTTGCCACATGAACATGCTCGGGGTGATGGACAAGCAGGCGACCGTGCTGCTGACCTGGGATGACCCGTATGTGTCGGCCGAGGTGAAGAGCATCACGCCGGCCGGAATGCCGCAGCGGCTGACGGTCTCCCTGGGCATGCGAAAGAGCGCCACCTCCTTCCAGATCCACTTCCCCGGCGCCGGCGATCACGGGACCATCGCCCGGGCCTATCGGCAAATCGTCGAGAAACGTTCAGGTTTCGTCACCATGGCTCAGAAGATCGCCCAGAACGCCGAGCGAGAGAAACTGCTCGGGGCATCGAACGTGAAACTCTGGTCCGCCCTGTCTCGAACGATGAACGAAGAGAGCACGAAAGAAGAACGCGTTCGCGTCAACTGGACCTTCGACGAGGCGGCCCAGGTGGCCGAGCATTTGAAGAACGACCTCAAGCTCGACCGGGTGCTTTTCACGGTCGGCGGCTGGATTCACCGCGGCTACGACAATCAGCATCCCGACGTGCTGCCGGCCGCCCCGGAGTGCGGCGGGGATGCGAAACTGGCCGACATGTCGTCGCGCGTGATGAAACTCGGCTATCTGCTCTGCCTGCACGACAACTACCAGGACATGTACAAGGATTCGCCGTCTTGGGATGAGAGCTGCCTTGAACGTCGGGCCGATGGCAAGGTCGCCGTCGGCGGAAAATGGGCCGGCGGCCGGGCGTATCTGACCTGCGCGAAAGAGGCCGTCGCACTCGCCAAGCGCCCGCAGAACCTCCCGGCCGTTCGCGAACTGACCAAAGCCAACTCCTACTTCATCGACACCACCTACGCCGTCGACCCGCAGGAATGCTTCTCCACAGACCATCCGCTTACGCGCCTCGACGATATCCACTGGAAATGCGAACTCTCTGACTACGCCCGTAGCGTGTTTGGCATCTTCGGCTCGGAATGCGGCCGCGAATGGGCCATTCCGCACTCCGACTTCTTCGAGGGGATCACCGGCGTCTCGGGCAAGGCCTACCACAACGCAAATCTCGAAGCATCGCTCGGCGCCAAGGTCGTGCCGCTGTTTGAGATGGTCTACCACGACACCATGCAGATGTACGGCAAGTACGGCTACGACCACTGGAAGGCGGCCGAGTATGTGCTGCGTCACATCCTCATCGCCCGCCCGCTGAACTACCACACCATCCCGTCGCATCTCTACTGGAACAACGCCGCCGCCGACTCGGCCCCGCTCGCCATCGAGCCGGCCATCGACGAGTTCAAGGTGCTCGACGGCCGGCGTGTCTCCATCCGCTGGGCGTGGAACATCGCGGCCAAGCTCGAGGAAGATTACAACGTCATGGTCCACTTCACTGACTCTTCCGGCAAAATATTGTTCCAGGGTGACTTCGCCCCGACGCCGGCGACGTCGAAGTGGACCAATGGCAGGCTGTTGCAAGGCCCGATCGTGTCCACCATCCCGGCCGGCATGAAGGGGACATATGACATTCGCGTGGGCCTGTTCCATCGCGAGCGATTGGACCGCGTCGGGCTCAAGGGCTATGGCGACAAGGAGAAGCGCATCATCGCCGGCCGGCTCAGTGTCGATGGCGAGAAGATCGCGCTCCTGCCCGTGACTCCACTGAAGGATGGCGGCGGCGATCCGGGCATCTTCGTCCGCGCCACCGGCGGCTGGGCCGAGGGTCTATGCGCTACCGATCGCTTCCTGAAGAACACCCACGAAGTCCTCTCGCCCCTGAATGCCATGACCTCGAAGCTGCTGATGACTTCGCATCGCTTCCTCAAGCCCGACGGTAGTGTGCAGGAGAGCGTCTTCGGCGATGCGGCCGTGCGTGTGACCGTGAACTACGGCCCTGATGCCTACACCGTGCAATCGCCTCGCTTGGGCGCAGTGAAGCTGCCGCAATTCGGATTCCTCGTCGAGTCGCCGACGTTCATCGCTTTCTGCGCCGAGAGCTTCGGCGGCAAAACCTACGATGCCCCTGCCATGTTCACGCTCGCGCTCATCCATCGCGCTAACCAGCCTATCGAACAAGCGAATACCATCCGCATCTTCCATGCCTTCGGCGACCCCGAGGTGCGCCTCGGCACAAAGACCTGGACCGTCAAACGGGAGCAGGAATGACGTTGGGAATTGGGTCCATGATACACTCGATGGGCGCAAATAGGCGGCCCAAAGGGCCGCAGGAGCCAAGCCCAGGGTTTGCGTACTCGCATACCCTGGGTCCTAGACGAGTCGCATCGCCCCGCCCTAAAGGGCGGAGGAAGTCGGCGTACCGACACCTGACAATTCCTCCGCCCTTTCAGGGCGGAAAGGTTCTTTCCCAACCGTACCCAGGGTAGAGCTTCGCTCAACCCTGGGCTGGAATCTTGCGGCCCTTCAGGCCGCACAAGTCCCCGTCCACAATGCCCTACAGTCAGTCGATAATCTGGCGTCTGGAGCTCGAATGAGAAATGAACAACGTTCAATCGTTTGCGTGGCTCTGCTCGACCTGTTGATGCTTCTCGCCAGCCCGCTCTGGGCCGCCGAGCCGGTGGACCTGAACAAACGCGCTGACGAACTGAAGCAACTCCGCTTCGGCATGTTCATCTGCTGGTCCTTCAGCACATTTTCGGAAAAGGAGTGGACACCGGGCATCAAGGATGTCGCGTTCTTCAATCCCACAGGCTGCGACACGGATCAGTGGGCAAAGACGGCCAAAGACGCGGGCATGGGCTACATCCTCTTTCTGGCCAAGCACCACGATGGTTTCTGCCTGTGGGATACAAAGACCACCGACCGCAAGGTGACCAAAAGCCCGCTGGGCAGGGATGTGCTGGCCGAACTGCGCAAGTCGTGCGACAAGCATGGCATCAAGCTCGCGATCTACTTCTCGGAAGGCGACTGGAACTGGTCCGGCGCGAAGGATGGCAAAGGCGGCGCGGGCGGCGGCGGGTCGCTTCCCGAGATGAAGAAGGCGCAGCTCAAGGAACTGCTCAGCAATTACGGCCCCGTCGAGTACATCTGGTTCGACCACGCCATCGGCGACGGCGGCCTGAGCCACAAGGAAACCGTCGAATTCTGCCACCAGGTGCAACCGGGCACTCTGATCGGCTTCAACCACGGCACCGCCGCCGGCGAGGTGCGCCTCGGCGAGATGGGCCACCCCTCGGCGCTGTCGGACCCGCGCGGCTCGGGTTTCAATGCCGAACATACCAAAGGCTACACCGGGTATCTGGTGGCCGAGTTCACCTACCCCATCCTGCCGGCCCACCAGGGCGGGGCCATGTGGTTCTACTCGCTCCCCAAGCACGACAACCTCTGTTACCCGGCCGAGAAGATCTACCGCGACTACCGCGGCGCCGTGAAGTTCGACAACATCTTCTCGCTGGACGTCGGCCCGGACAAAGCCGGCCGGATTCGCAACATCGACGTGGAAACGCTGCGGAAAGTCGGCGAGCTGATTCGCACCGGCGCGTCGCTGCCCGCACCTCCGACCTCGCTGGCCGCCGGCAAACCAGCGAGGGCGTCCAGCGTCTGGGATGCCCATTACAGTCCCGAAAAAGCATTCGACGGCGACGACAGCACCCGCTGGGGCGCCATGCCCAATTCCCGTGCCGGCTGGATCGAAGTGGACCTCGGCCAGGAAACGCTCATCGGCCGGGCCATGATCCGCGAAACCTCTTTCCCCCGCACGCGCGAATACGCCATCGAGTACAAGGACGGCGAGACGTGGAAGGAACTGGCGAAAGGGACCAAGATCGACAGCGACAAAGTGATCGAGTTCGCGCCAGTGAAGGCGCGATACGTGCGGCTAAATATCCTCAAGGCGATTGAGGTGCCGACGATCGACGAGTTTGAAATTTATGCGCC
>JANYKD010000406.1 GCA_025361735.1 Phycisphaerales bacterium | reverse complement strand
CGGCCGGTCGCGGCCCAAGCCGTCAAACCACGAAAGAGCCGCTTGACGAAAACGGGTGATGCGCCTCCGTCACCATCGTTCGCCGCCGAACATCCGCACATCGCCCGGTGGATCGCCGAGGAGGAGGGTTGGATCGAATTGGGCTGCGACGAGCGGAACGAGTCCTTCGTTCGGGCCATTTACGGTGGCGGCATGGCTTGGAAAGGCGAATGGAGCTACCCGAGCCTGGAGGCCGCGTTAGCCCCTATCCAAGCGTGTCCCCCGCGGCTCGGGGGCGAGAATTGTCATAAAACCCGAAATACCCCAGTGTTGTCCGGACATGTTGAGTTGTAGACATCTCAAACTGTCCGGAGCACGGAGGTATTTCGAGTGACCAGGAAGGTACAACGGCGGAACGCCGCGTGCAAGCGGCAATGGCAGAAGCGGCAGCGGCGGCGGAAATCTCAGGACCGCGCCGAACCCATGATGGCCGCAAGCAACATCCATTACGAGATCGCCGACAAAGCGCAGGCCATCCATTGCGCCGGAATCGGCGCCGTCCACATGATGCTTGTCCGGCTCGGGTTGGCATCCCTGATCAACTCACGTGTCCCGGTGTTCAAGCGGCGAATGCCCTATAGCGAGTCCGACCATGTGTTCAACATCGCCTACAACATCCTGGCCGGCGGCGAGAACCTCGAAGACCTCGAACTGTTGCGCAACAACGAAACCTACCTCAAGGCCTTGGCGGCCGAGTGCATCCCCGACCCCACCACCGCCGGCGATTTCCTCCGCCGTTTCGACGCCCGGAAGATCGACGCCCTCATGAACGTGTTCAACGAGGTCCGCCTCAAGGTCTGGGCCGGGCAGCCGCGCGAGTTCTTCGGGCACGCCGTCCTCGAGGCCGACGGCAGCATCTGCGGCACCGACGGCGAGTGCAAGAAGGGCATGGACATCTCCTACGACGGGCAATGGGGCTACCAGGCGCAACTGGTCAGTCTGGCCAACACCGCCGAGCTGCTGTTCATCGTCAACCGCTCGGCCAACCGGCCCAGCGACGAAGGGGTGGACGAATACTTCGACCGCGCCGTCGTCTTGGCCCGTCGGGCGGGCTTCCGCAAGGTGTCGCTGCGCGGCGACACTGCGTTCGCCCACACGGGCAAGTTCGACGGATGGGACGCCGACGAGGTGCGCTTCGTCTTCGGCTACGATCTGATGCCCAACCTCAAGGTCATCATCAACGCCTTGCCTGCGGCGGATTGGAAGCCCCTGGAGCGTCCCGCGAAGTACGCGGTCAAGACCGGGCCGCGCCGGCGGCCCGACAACGTCAAGGACGAGGTCGTCGCCCGCCGGGGGTTCGAGCACATCCGCCTGGCCGGCGAGGAGGTGGCGGAATTCGACTACCGGCCGGGCAAGTGCGGAAAGGACTATCGGGTGGTGGTGGTCAGGAAGAACCTCTCGATGAGCAAAGGCTGCGGCGAGCAACTGGAGTTATGGGACAAACCGCGGCATTTCTGCTACATCACCAACGAGCGGGAATGGACGCCGGCGGAGGTGGTGTTCTTCGCCAACGACCGCTGCGACCAGGAGAACCTGATCGCGCAGCTCAAGGGCGGAGCGAAGGCGCTGCGGGCGCCGAGCAACACGCTGGAGAGCAACTGGGCGTACATGGTCATCGCCTCGTTGGCATGGTCGGCCAAGGCGTGGTTCGCGCTGCTGCAGCCGGAGGCCGGGAAGAAGCGTCCGCTGCTGAAGATGGAGTTCAAGAAGTTCCTCAACAGCGTGCTGTTGATGCCGTGCCAGATCATCCGTCAGGGAAAGAAGCTGATCTATCGCCTGCTGAATTGGAACCCGTGGACGGAAACGCTGCTGCGCGGAGCGGATGCCATCCATGCCATCCGCGGCCTGAGCCCGGGATGACGTTCAGCCCATGATGTCGGAGTATGGATGCTCCGATTGGCCACAACGCCGAACAAATGAAAGCGCCAACCACATCGCGAACCGGGCAACAGGTGTCTTACCGAACCGCCGACTCGGCGGCCGGGGATGAACCGCGCCCCGCGCCCCAACCCGATCCCGCCGGGATTCGGGCTCGGGGGACACGCTTGTTTTGGGATTAGCCGGCTCAAGAAGGATTTGCGGTTCATCCGCCTGATGCGTGCGCAAGACGTCAGCCGACCAGGGCGTATTTG
>JANYKD010000313.1 GCA_025361735.1 Phycisphaerales bacterium | reverse complement strand
GAGACCAACACAAGACAATCGCAGGATGCCGCCCGACACGAGATCCGGCGCGGAAAGTTGTGGTACGTATCTATTGTGCTACATAATGAGCTAACAGACTACGCTTGTTTAAGGTCTAGTGATCGATGAGCTACTAACTGCGTCCCCGTATCACTTCCGCGTCCCCGTATCACTTCCCGTGGTGTTCATGGGGTTCCATCCCGTTTGTTCGCGTGCGGACGTATAGCATGCATTGCACATGGAGCGGAGCCAATTCCTGGCCGGAACGTAGACGTGACCGGGTCTGGTGCGGCGAAGATATCGCGCCCCCGGGTTTGCTTTGTGCGGCCGCGCAGTCATAGTATCCGTAAATGATCGATATCACGCTCCGTGCCGTGCTCTGCACCATTCTGCTTGCTCAAGCCGGCACGGCGCAGCAACTCGCTGCACCGACGGATGCAGCGGCGGGGGCAAACTCATTGCCAATCGCCTTCGCGCCTTTGGCGGACGTGGTCGCAAAGGCCGCAGCCCCGGCCTGGGTGAAACCGGGCGCGAGGCTGGTTTTTCGCGTATCGACAACCGACCCCGAGCCACCGGCGCCCGGCAAAGACCGTCTGGCCGGCGGCACGATGTTGCAGGTGTTCGATGTGGCGGGCGTGGTGGGACGCGAGACTGCCGTCGTCAGCCACAGCTTCTTCAAGGGGCTCAACGGCGGCCTTGCAATGGGCGGCACCAACTCGACCTGGGAAGTGGCCGGCGGCAATGCCAACTGGCTGAACCCCGATCTGCTAGCCAAGGCCGCGGAACTGGCCAAGGACCCGAAGGCACGCCTGTCGGTGGCGGATCAAGATGTGTTGATCGATGGACAGACCTACAAAACTCAGGTCTTCGTTCTGCTGACAGATCGGGATCGAACGAGCATCGCCGTGGATCGCGCCAGCGGCGTCTTCGTACGCCAGCTCTATTCGAAGCTCGTGGACGGTCAACAGCGGCCGGCCTATCTGAGCGAGCTCGTGTCAATGCGGCAGGTGGAGCTCAAGGGAAGCAACGCGGACGTGCCGGGATGGGTTGCCCAGACTCCGAAACTGAAATACGCCGGAACCAAGACCAAGCAGATCCCCGGCGCGTTCCCCTACGTCACCGAGGTGAAGGTCGATTACAGCCTGCAGAAGATTGTCGGGCGCATCGCAATCTACAAGTCCACCATGGTCGCGACGGGCATCGGCGGAGGGACATCGGAACTGATGTACTTTTCGATGCCGGGCGTCTTCGGCGGACCTTGGGTGGCTCCGGAACTGCTGGCCGACCTCAAGGCCGAACAGGTTCTGGATCGCGAACCCGGGACCGGCGGCTCGCTCACGGTCGATCGGGTCTGGCACACCGGCGATGGACGGGCGATGGTCACGCTCTCCGAAACCGCGCCGGGATATTCGGTTAGCTCGAGCTACGATCGCGCCAGCGGGGCGCTGATGAGCGTGAAGATCGTCAATGGCGAAATGTTCGACACCGTCGAAGTGACCTATCAGGGCAACCAGTAGGGGTTGCCAGACCCGGCCCAACGGCCGGCGAATTTGCAGCGTACTTATCTGGAGATTCTCATGCGATATGGCAAGCGGTTGGGATTGTCGGCGATTCTGTATTTGCTCGTGGCGGGCGTGGCTCTGGCGGCCGATTTCGGCGGCACCTACCGCTCGCCACAGATCACTCTGCAACTGACACCGGCTGGCGATGCCTACACGGGCACACTGACGATCAGGGAGGCGGCCTATCCCGTCACGGCGAAGGAAAACGCCGGAGCGATCGACGGCGTGTTCACGTCCCAGGGAACCAGGTTCGACTTCAGTGCCCGGCTCGACGGCGACAAACTGACGATTCGCACTTCCGGAAAATCGTATGAACTGAAACGCGAACCGGCCAAACCGGCGGGGCCGGCGAACCCGTTTGAACAGGTCGGACCGCCCGAGGCGCAGCCGCCAGCGCCCAAGCCCGAAGCTCAAACTCCCGCGGCGCAGACTGACCAGGGCGGGCCAACGGGCGATGCCGCGATCGCCGCACTCAAGGATCTTGGCCCGGCCCGTGCCGACCCCAAGCGCGACTGGCTCATGCTCGTTTACCTGGACGGCGACAACAATCTCGATCACCAGGGGGCCTACAACATCAAGCAGATGGAACGTGGGTTTCCGGATTCGGGTGTCGACGTGATCGTGCTTTACGACCGCCCGATCCGCAAGGAGAAGGACGGCAAGCTGACACACCCCAAGCTCTTCCGCGTCGCCAGGAGCCAGCGCACCGACTACCTCGACTCGGAGGTGCTCAAGGATCTTGGCGGCATCAACATGGCCGACCCGAGAATCCTCGCCGGTTTCATCGAGGGAGCCGTCAAGGCGTTTCCCGCGCGGCAACACGCGATGTTCACCTGGAACCATGGCGGCGGCTGGTCATCGCTGACCGTGGATGAAAACGCCCCCGGCAGGAAGAACAACTTCGACGCGATGGACATGCCCCGCTTCCGCACCGGACTGACGGCCGGGATGCAGGCGTCCGGGCTCAAGAAATGGGACATCATCGCCTTTGACATGTGCCTGATGGCCCAGTTCGAAGTTGCCGCGGAGATTCACGACCTGACCGATGTGATGGTCGCCAGCGAGGCCCTCGAGCCCGGCAAAGGGATGCCTTACACCCAGGTGCTGGAGGCCTTCGGCAAGGGAACCCTCGGCGGCCGGCGCATCGGGGCCAACATCGTTGCGGAGTTTGACAAGTTCCACAAGAACGACGGCGTGCGCAGCACGACGCTGTCGGCGCTGGACATGAGCGTATTTGACGAGGCCAACACCCGGCTCAACGCCCTGGTCGACAAGCTCATCCCGGCCATGCCCCAGGGATGGTCATCGCTCGCCAAGAGCTATTTCTACGCCGAGCAGTACGCCGATTCGCGCGACGATTTCCGCCAGGGCAAGAACGCGCTGCAGAGCATCGACCTGCTCGATGCGCTGCGAAAGTGCCGCTCGGCGATGGCGAACTTTCCGGCCGAGAACGAATACAAGGATCTCGTGCAGACAATGGACCGGTTCATCATCGCCAGCGCCAACAGCCAGCGGCGACAGATGAGTAACGGTCTTGCCATTTATGCCCCGGTGATCAAGGAGGCGTACAACCCCGAATACGACAAGCTCGCCTTTGCCAAAATCAGCCACTGGCCCAAACTCATTCAGTCGCTCTACCCGGAGCAGGCGAAGAACGACCAGGCGCCCAGGTTCGGAAAGATCGAGCTGGTCAATCACGAGGACAAGCCCGTTGGCGCCGTCAGGCCGATGTCGGGAATGGCGACCACCATCGAGGTTGAGGGCAAGAACATCGTCTGGGTGCGCCATATGGCCGGCGTGCGCGATGCCGAGTTCGGCGGCGTCCGTGTGATGGCGATGGACTATGTCATCGACGCCAACTTCATGGCGAAGATCGCCAAGGGCGCCGAGAAGTACAGCCAGGATGTCGACCTGATCATGCCGCAGATGATCGATGGGCTCAACAAGCTGCGCGAGCCGCAGTTCGGGCTGACGTTCCTGATGAACAACGGCGAGAAGAACCTGCAGGCGATGTTCGACAACTCGGATTTGAAGGATCCCACCAGCTTCAGCGTGCTGGTGCTGATGGAGCATCCGAGCATCGGCGACAAGCCGGTCCGGGCGATTCTGCATGGCGATGGGGTTTCGCTTTCTGTGACATCGACGACGCTGATCCAGACCGCGCCCGATGGCCGGCTGGTGCGACAGCAGTTCGACCCTCCCGCGGATGCCAAGATCACTCCCCTGTTCTGGCTCTACAAGGATGACGGATCCAGGGAACTCTGCGCCAAGGGCTCGTTCAACTGGAACAAGGGCATGACGTTCACCATCGACGTGTTACCCGCCGGCGAGTACGAGGAGATTTACACCGCCGAGACCATCGGTGGTGCCTCCACGACCGCCCGCTTCCGTTTCAAGGCCGAGGTTGATGAGAATATGGCCAAGGCCAGGGAATCATGGAAGTCGTTTCAATCAGAGATGATGGTGGGTACATGGGAGTGGGCCATGCCAGGCGATCCGCCCAAAACGATGGGGATGTCGATGACCCTTGAGGCTACGAAGCAACCATTTGCCTACGAGATGGCATTTGATACGCCCACGGAAGATGGCAAGCGGAAGATCACCAAGGGGCTGCTGATCATGGAGATTCACGACCAGCCCTATTTCCGCCTGATCACCGCTGCCGAAGGCCAGGGTCGGCCGGGTGTGATTCTGGGCACGATGTGGTGGGCTCCCCAGGGAAACACCAGTCACATCATGACCCGCAGTATTCTGTTCAACTTTAACATCCTCTGGCAGAAGAAGGGCGGCAAGGCCCCCGGGCCTCCACCGGGGCCGTTCAAACCGGACCCTGACAAGCTGGACGGCTGGAAGACGATTGCAGACGCCAACCGCCAGGTGAGCCTTTCTGTTCCCGCCACCTTCGTTACCGACGAGAAGAACCTCAAGCGAGCCCAGGCGGTGCTGAAGGGGTACGATTTCACCGGCCTGGACGAGAACCTGGGGGCGGCGGTGGAGATCATCCGCTTCGACGGCGTGAATGACGCCCGCAGGGTCATAGAGATGCTCTTTGGCGGCGCGCAGCAGTTGGGCGTGCAACTGCAGTTGGGACGGCCGCAGGTTTCCAAGCTGGGCGATCTTGAGTTCGTATCTTTTGGAGGCAGCGGCATCAATGCCGCCGGAGGCGTCTTCAATGTCGGCATCAACCTGATCCCGACGCCGAAGGGGATCGTGGCGGTGAACTTCGCCTGCGCTCCTCAGACCGCCCGGGCGGCGGAGCCGATGTTGAAGAAGATCTGGGGCACGATCAAAGTTGCCAAATAAGGGCATACTGATGTAATCGACGTCTCATTACGTAGAACATGTGTGCGTTGCGACTGTCTCCAGTCATCGGCGATTAAGCCGCGGCGATAAGCGGAACGCTTGGGAAATACGTGCGGTAGCGTGTGGCGTTGCCGTGACGAGCGTTCGGTTCTCAATCTCGGCCTGGGCTCCGATGTAGAGGTCCGGCAGGGGTGAGAGAATCGGTCCGGCCGCGGCGGCCGAGCGAAACTGATTCTCCGACCACGCCGGCCAAACGGGATCGGCCGTCGCGATGTTGAGCAACACGCTGGCGCCGTGCCGGTCTCAACGATCTGCGTTCCAGCGGGTTGACGCCGGGGCCAATCCGTTTGAAGATCGTCGAAGGAGGAGCACTGTGAGCACTCGCATCCCACTCGCTGCATTGGCCGGATTGGTCGCTCTTGCCGCCGTTGGCGTTTCCGCGGCGCAGCCGCCTGACGGGGTGCCCGATCCGCGCCATCTCCGCAATGGCTGGAACATCCCCAGCGAGGGCTATGCCGACCAACCGTACATCGTCAAGACCGACGATGGCGCCTGGCTCTGCGTCATGACCACCGGCAAGAGCACCGAGGGCGCGACCGGGCAGCATGTTGTTTCCATGCGCAGCAGCGATCAGGGACGGACCTGGTCGAACCTCGTGCCCCTCGAGCCGGCCGACGGGCTGGAGGCCAGCTACGCGGTTTTGCTCAAGACGCCCTACGGCCGGGTTTACGCGTTCTACAACCACAACACCGACCGCGTCAGCGAAGTGAAACGCGAGGACCAGGGCGTCTACAAACGTGTCGATTCGCTCGGCCACTACGTCTTCAAATACAGCGACGACCATGGCCGCTCGTGGTCGGCCCGGCGCTACGATGTGCCCATCCGCGAATTCGAGTGCGACCGCAAGAACGCGTACGAGGGCAAGTTGCGGTTCTTCTGGAACGTCGGCCGGCCGGCCATCGTCGGCGACGCCGCGATCATGGTGATCCACAAAGTCGGCGCCATGGGCAACGGCTTCTTCGCCCAATCCGAAGGGGCGTTCTTCAAGAGTCGCAACATTCTCAGCGAACGCGATCCCGAGAAACTGACGTTTGAGACCCTGCCCGACGGCCACATCGGTCTGCGCGCACCCCCCGGCGGCGGCCGCGTGGCCGAGGAGCAGAGCATCGTCCCGCTCAGCGACGGCTCGCTCTACTGCGTCTATCGCACCGTGGCCGGCTGGCCCGCATCCGCCTACAGCCGCGACGGCGGTCACACCTGGACGCCGCCCGCCTACGCAGCCTACACGCCTGACGGCCGCCGCTTCAAGCATCCGCGCGCGGCCAACTTCGTCTGGAAATGCGCCAACGGCAAATATCTCTACTGGTTCCACAACCACGGCGGGCCGGCCATCGGCGCCATGGCGGCCGACGCGAGCGGCCGATCCGGCAGCCCCTACGACGACCGCAACCCCGCGTGGATCGTGGCCGGCGTCGAGCGCGATTCGGCCGCGGGCAAGGTCATTCACTGGTCGCAACCCGAAATCCTTCTCTACGATGATGACCCGTTTATCCGCATGAGCTATCCCGATCTGGTCGAGGACGGTGGCAAATATTTCGTGACCGAAACGCAGAAGAACCTCGGCCGGGTGCATGAGATCCCGCGGCCGCTGCTCGACGGCCTGTTCAACCAGTTCGAGAACAAGCAGGTCGCCGCGGATGGGTTGCTGTTGAATCTCTCCACGCCTGCCGCTCTCAAACCCCAGGTGCCCATGCCCCGCTTGCCGGACTTCCAGTCCCGCGACGCCAAGCGTCCCGACCATGGCGACAAAGACAATCGGAGCGGGTTCAGTCTCGATCTGTGGCTGAAGCTCGATTCGCTCGCGCCCGGGCAGGTGATTCTCGACAGCCGCACGAACAGCGGCAGGGGGGTCCTGCTTTCGAGCGCTAACTCCGGCGCGATCCGGATCACGCTCAACGATGGCCGCCAGGAAATCGCCTGGGATAGCGATCCGGCCATCAAAGCCGGCATGGTTCATCACGTTGCGGCGACTGTGGACGGCGGACCGAAGATCGTGACGTTCGTCGTGGATGGCATTCTCTGCGACGGCGGCGACCAGCGCCAGTTCGGCTGGGGCCGTTTCAGCCCCACGCTGCGTGACGCCAACGGTTCGACCACGCTCAACATCGCCGGTTCGGTTCGCTGCCTGCGCATCTACAACCGCGCCCTGCGCACGAGCGAGGCCGTGGGGAATTACCAGGCCGGACCGGGCCGCTGATGGCGCTGGTCCCGTGGCGGCCAGGAACAGCACGTTCTCACCGGCCGGGACGGGAAAGGTGTCGCCGGAGCATGCGTGCTCCAGTTGGTCATGAGTTCGACGAATAAGCTTTAGAACAGATGCGTGCCCTTGATGTCACGCCATCACTTGCGTTTCTTCACTTCATCAATTGGCCTGAGCCGCTGCTGAAATCTGGCCTCCAATACGTTCGTGCCGAGCATGGTGATCGTGCCGTCGAGGATCAGATTGTTGTCGTCGTCGCGGTGGAGCTTGCCTTCGATCCAGATATGCGCGGCCGCGCGATTGCCGCGATCCGACAGCGAGAACTTCCGCGCATTCGCCTCCGGCTCGGCGGGGCCCGACATTCTCAGATCCCTCCGGCCATGAAAATCCTGCTCCCATCCCGACGGCAGCGACAAGTTCACAGTGACATCCCCTTCGGCCGAGAAAGTCCACGCCGCTTCCGCGAAGATCTCCCGCACCTTCGTCCTGGCCACCGCGACCGGCTGGGCTTTGAGTTCCCCCAGGATCAGGTCGCCCGACAGTTTCTTCCAGGATGCGCGCGAAATCGCTTCGTCGGAGAGCCAGTCGCCGGAGTGGATGCCTGCAATCGTGGCCATATCCAGCGCTTCCGCGTCCTTGCTCATTTGCACAGCCTTCTCGATGAGCGCCGCCGCCTTGATCGCCGCGATCCGGATCGACGGGTCGGCATCCTTGGCCGCCTCGCGCAGGCCCACCAGGGCGCCCCTGGCTTTTTCGCCCAGGACACCCAGCGCCTCGATGGCCGCCTTGCGCGTCTCCTTGTCCGGCGATTTCATCTCCGCCATGAGCAACCGCGTGGGCTCGGGGATCGCTTCCCGCGACAGCCTGGCGATGACGGTCTGGGCCGCCTTCCTTACATCCGCGTCGGGGTCCTGCAGCCGCCGGGTCAGCGCCGGCATCGCTTCCGTCGCGGTGTTTCCAATCTCTCCGAGCGACCTCACTGCCTTGAGGCGCACGAGAGCATCTTCATCCTCCAGATAGCCGATGAGGAGTTTCAGTCCGGGGCGCACCTGCTCCCGCACGCGAGCGGCCGCCCGGGCCGCGATGTTGCGTACGTCTTCGTCCGGGTCGTTCTGGAGTCCTTCGAGCGTGGGCAGTGCCGGCGCGGCCGCGGCACCCATGTCGCCCAGCGCCCTGGCCGCCTTCATCCGCACCAGGGGGTCCTTGTCCTTCAAGCCGGCGATGTGTGCCGCAACCGCGCCGCCTCCGGCCTCGGCGAGATCGGGCTGCGCACCACGCGCGGACCC
>JANYKD010000311.1 GCA_025361735.1 Phycisphaerales bacterium | reverse complement strand
CAAAGGAGACCGACATGGACGGCAAGAAGATTGGCGGCATCATTGCCGGCATCGTGGCATTTGCGGTGTGTTTTCAACTTGCCTCCAACGGCACGAGCAGGTTCTTCGGAGGCTCGGTCGAGACGAAGCTTCAACAAATGGCGGCCAAACTGAACCAGAAGCTGCCGATGCAGGTCGACAGCATCACCCGATTGGACCGCGTCGAGGTCGGGCCGGGCAAGGCGTATTCCTATAACTACACGCTGAGCGTCATACCGTCCGCCGCGGAGAAGCAACTGCTGCAGAAGGGTGTGACTCAGCGGGTACTGGCCTCGTCGGAGATGAAGCCGATCTTCGATGCCGGTGTCGTCGTCTGGTACAAGTATTCGGACAGCAGTGGCAACAAAGTATTCGAGTTCTCCGTCAAGCGATAGAGGGCCGGTGGCAGACCCGGAAACCCCGTGCGCCGAGAGTCGAAGTAATCCCCGGCCCCTTCGGCCAGGTTAAACATCCCGCTCCATTTGATCAAGTCCCGCGCCGCTGACAGCAGTCCGCGCGCATCCGTTCAGCGCTGTGAATTGGCCGCCTGATGTCGCTCGACACCACTCCGCGTCATGCGGTTCGGGCCATTCATGACGAGAGGGTGGTGAAACCCTTGATTCATGGGTAGCATTGGTGACACCATTTTGCGAAGCCGCCACACAATGAGTGACAGTTTGTTTCGATGTTCCTTTTGACTCCACCCGGGAATCATCTTGGACCTGACAACAGCCCAAGGCCGATCCGCTCTCGCCGCCGTGTATAAGGAAGCACTGCTTGGCGACGTGATTCCTTTCTGGCTGCGACACGGACTGGATCATGAACAGGGTGGATTCCTGACTGCATTGGGCCGGGATGGCAGTGTCATCGACACCGACAAGTCGATCTGGTTTCAGGGCCGCGGAGCATGGATGTTCGCCACGCTCTACAACACTGTCGAACGGAATGCGAAGTGGCTGGACGCGGCCGGGAGCGGCATCGCATTTCTCCGCCGGTACGGCTCTGCGCCGGATGGCAAGATGTATTTCACTGTGACCCGCGATGGCCGGCCGCTGCGAATGCGGCGGTACGTTTACAGCGAGTCGTTCGCGGCCATCGCCAACGCGGCCTATGCCCGCGCCGGTGCCGATGCGCGGGCCGCGGACGATGCGGTGTCGTGCTTCGCCGCCTATCTGAGGTACTCATTCCAGCCGGGACTTATCCCGCCGAAGAGTTCGCCCGCGACGCGGCCGATGCAAGGCATCGGATCGCACATGATCGGAATTGCGACTGCCCGGGAATTGCGGGAGAACCTTGGGGACGTGGTCGTCGACGGACAGTGTTGCACCGCGTGGATCGACTGGAGCATCGACCAGATCGAACGCCACTTCCTCAAGCCGGAGCATGAATCGCTGCTGGAGGTGGTGGGCACCGATGGGCAAATCATCGACCACTTCGACGGACGAACGCTGAACCCCGGCCATGCGCTGGAAGCGGCCTGGTTCATCATGCACGAAGGCAAAGTCCGGGCGGATCGCCAACTGATCGAGTTGGGAACGACCATTCTCGACTGGATGTGGAAGCGCGGCTGGGACGAGGAACACGGCGGCATCTTCTATTTTCGCGACCTGCGCGGCTTGCCCATCCAGGAATACTGGCACGACATGAAGTTCTGGTGGCCCCATTGCGAGGCGATCATCGCGACCGCACTCGCGTGGACCTTAACGGGCAAGCCGCGCTACGCCCAATGGCACAAACAGGTCCACGACTGGAGTTTCGCTCACTTTCCCGACCCCGAATTTGGCGAGTGGTATGGCTACCTGCATCGGGACGGGCGCGTCTCGGTGCCGCTCAAGGGCAACATGTGGAAGGGACCATTCCATCTTCCCCGAATGCTGTGGTATTGCTGGCGATTGCTGGCCAATGATGCGGAAGCAGCAGCGAGGCAACCATGAATGCGATTCCAATGCTCGTCACCGTCGTCCTGGGTTCGGCGGCCATGGCCGGCGAGTGGCAGCGGCTGCCCGCACTGCCGGACAAGGAAGGCGTTGCCGGCGCATTTGCCGGTGTGAGCAACGATGCCCTTGTGGTAGCTGGCGGCGCCAACTTCCCGGATCGCAAACCCTGGGAAGGCGGGAAAAAGGTCTGGTATGACACGGTATTCGTGCTGGAGAAACCGGATGGGCAGTGGAAGGCCGCCGGCCGGTTGCCCCGACCACTCGGATACGGTGTGTCGGTCACACATCGGAGCGGCGTGGTGTGCGTGGGCGGCAGCGATGCCGACCGGCACTACGCCGATGCCTTCCGACTGGAATGGAAAGGCGGCAAGTTGTTGACCATCCCCCTGCCGCCGCTACCCGGACCGGTAGCCAATGCCTGTGGGGCGCTGGTCGGCGACACACTGTATGTCGCCGGCGGACAGGATAAGCCCGATGCGACCAGCACGTTGAAGACGATTTTCCAGATCGATCTGGCAGCGGAAACGCCGGCATGGCGTCAGATTGAGCCCTGCCCGGGGGGCGGACGAATGCTCGCGCTGGCGGCCGGGTTCGACGGGGCATTCTGGCTGGTCGGTGGCGCGGATGTGAGTCTCGTCAACGGCCAGGTTCAGCGACGATACCTGACCGATGCGTATCGTTACGACCCCGCGGACGGCTGGCGGCGTATCGCCGATCTGCCTCGCCCGGCGGTGGCCGCACCCTCTCCAGCGCCCGCCGACGTCACGGGATTCTGGGTGCTCGGTGGCGATGACGGCTCGCAGGTGGGCGTGTCGCCCGATCGGCATCAGGGATTCAGCAAGGCGATCCTCCGTTTCGACGCAAAGAGTGGGAAATGGGCCGAGGCGGGCGCGTTGCCCGCCGGGCAGGTCACAACGTCGTTCGTGCGCTGGGGCGCGCTGTGGGTCATCCCCAGTGGCGAAGCTCGGCCCGGCGTGCGCAGCCCTGAAGTGTGGAGCCGGGCGTTGACCAAGCAGGAGTAGGCGAGTGTTGACAATGACGGCCCCATCCTCGCCGCCGACACTGCACCGCATGGCGTGGCTGGTGGTGCTCCTGCTCCTGCCCGTGGCACTGCTGAACTACCTCGACCGGCAGATGCTCGCGGCCATGAAGTTCTCCGTCATGTCCGACATCCCCAGCATCGGCAACGAGGCCAACTGGGGCTTCATGCTCGGGCAGTTCAAGTGGGTCTACGCGATCCTCAGCCCGATCGGCGGCTTTGTCGCCGACCGGTTCGGCCGGCGCATCACGATCTGCGGCAGTCTCTTCGTCTGGTCGGCGGTGACCTGGTGGACCGGTCATGTAC
>JANYKD010000308.1 GCA_025361735.1 Phycisphaerales bacterium | reverse complement strand
CGCTCTGATGCGCCGAGTGGCCTGCGGAACTTCTTCGAGGCCATCATGGAGTTCCTCCGCGTGGAGGTCTTTCGTCCGGCACTCAAGGAACACACCGACCGGTTTGTCCCGTTTCTGTGGACGATCTTCTTCTTTATTCTGTTCTGCAACCTGCTTGGTCAGATACCGGTAGCGGAGATTATCACGCTCGTAACGGGCAAGGCTTCGCATCTCGGCGGCACCGCCACGGGTACGGTCACCACCACCGGGGCTCTGGCTGTCCTGGCTTTCCTCTTCATTCACTTCAACGGCATGGTCCAGGTTGCCCGCTCCCTGATGGATGGCACCTATGGCCATCACGGCCACCACGAGGAGCATTCCTCCAACGGCGAACCCGGCCATGAAGCCGCTCATGATCTGCCCCATCTCCGTAGCGAGGGACTGGCCGCCGATGTGCCGCAGAACATGAAGGCCGTCGGGCATCCCTCCGAACATTACGCCGACGACGAGCATGCCGGCCACCACCACGACAAACCCGATCACGGCGACCTGCATGGGGCACCGGCCCACGGCCCGCGAATGTCGTTGCCTGCTGCCGCGATCATGTCCGTGCCGCTCTATTTCTGGAACTTCGCACCACATCCGTTCAAGCCTGCTCCCGGCGCGTCGGCGATCATGTGGATTCCCGATATTTTCATGTGGGGCATGTTGCTGATCCTCGAACTCATCGGGGCCGTGATCAAGCCGTTCGCCCTGATGATTCGTTTGTTTGCGAATATGATCGCCGGCCATATCGTGCTGGCGGCGTTCATCACACTGATTCCGCTCAGTGCGGGCGTGCTGGCGCAGATCGGCGTCGGCGTTCCGGTGACCGCGCTCAGTCTGATGATCCGCACGCTGGAACTGTTCGTCTCGTTCCTGCAGGCGTACATATTCACGTTCCTGACAACCCTGTTCATTGCCAGCGCTGTGGCTCCCGAACATTGACAAGAAATATCAAATCATGCGTGCTGTGTACTCGCAGCACGCATGATCAACAGAACACGCTCAGGTAGCCGACGCCGGGGCAATTAAAATTTAAGGTCGGCGAAAAATCATAACCCGCGTCGATGTCCGGATTCATACCGGCCGACGCACAGTTCCGGGCGAAAGCCCGGGTGGAGAACGCCATGTTTGAACTGCTCGCTCAAGCTGCTCCCCTGATCGGGGAAAAGGGTCTTGGCCTGCTCGGTGCCGGTGTCGGCGCTGGTCTGGTCACCATGGGCGCCGCCAAGGGCATCGGCCATCTGGCCGGCCAAGCCATGGAAGGCATCGCCCGTCAACCCGAAGCCGGTGGCCGCATTGGCACCAACATGATCATCGCCGCGGCGCTGATCGAAGGCTTCACCTTCTTTGCCCTGGTCATCTGCTTCATGATCGCCGGCGCGTTCAAGTAAGCGCGAAAATCAGGTCCGGCCCGGTGGCAAGCCGGGTCGGACCCTTCAAACTCCAGCAAGGATTCGCGATGTTCAAGAAACTCTTACTTCTGGCGGCTCTGATCGGGGCGATTTCCCTGACCGCCTCCCGCTCGATTGCCGCCGAAGGCCACGGCGCGGCCTCTACGCCGGCGGCCGTTGAGAAGACGCATGATGCCACGGGCGCGGCGCACGACACGGCCGCCGGTGGCACGCACGATGCCGCCGGTGCTGCCCATGCGGGTGGCCACAAGACCTACGAGCTGCTGCCCGAGCCGGCAGATCCGCAGACCTGGTACGCCGCCCTCTGGGTGGTCATCATCTTCGTGGTTCTGCTCGCCATCCTCTATCCCACGGCGTGGAAGAATGTGCTGGCCGGGCTGCGGGCGCGCGAGGAAGGCATCCGCAAGAATATCGCCGATGCCGAGGCCCAGCGGGCCAAGGCCGAAGCCACGCTGCAGGAATACAACAAGCAGCTTGCGACCGCCGAGGCCAAGGTGCGCGACCTGATCAGCCAGGCGACCGCCCAGGGCGAGAAGATCTCGGCCGACATCAAGCTGCGGGCGCAGCAGGAGGTCGAGGAGATCAAGGTCCGTTCGACCCGCGAGATCGAGGCCGCCAAGAAGCAGGCGCTGACCGAGATCTACGAGAAGACGGCCGAGCTTTCGACCGCCATCGCCCAGCAGATTCTCCAGCGGCAGATCAACGTGGACGACCAGCGCGACCTGGTTCGCCAGTCGCTCGCACAGCTTACCAAGGCCAATTGAGGATCGTGCGGGATGACGATGTGTCGGAGTACCGACACCACAGGCGAGACGCCTGTGCTACAAAATAGCCGCGCAGGAGAAACACCCATGGCCTCCAAAGGCAAAGACATATCCGCCGCCCACCTTTACGCACAGGCATTGCTCGATCTGGCGTGTGCCAAGGGCATCGAACAGGCGATCGCCGCCGAGCTGGCGTCGATCCGGCAGATCGTGCTCGACAATCACACGTTCGGCCTGTTCCTCAAGGATCCTTCCGTCAGCGAGCACGATCGCCGCAAGGCAATCGATGCCGCATTTTCCGGCCGCATCGACGTGCTGCTGCTCAATACGCTCCTGGTGATGAACCACAAGAACCGGCTCGGGATCCTTGTGGGCGTGGCGGACGCCTACCAGGAAATGCTCGACAAGAAACTCGGCAACATCAACGTCGACATCACCGTGGCTCGCGAGCTTGAGCCCGCTCTGCTCGAAGAAGTCCGGCAGAGCATCAGCACCACGCTGAAGAAGAACGCTCTGGTCCATCAGAAGGTGGATGACCGGATCATCGGCGGCCTGATCGTCCAGATCGAAGACAAGCTCATTGACGGCAGCGTGAAGAAACAACTTGAACTGATGAAACGCAAACTCATGGCCGCCGCGCCGTGAGAGATATGAGATTTGAAATCTCAAATTTGAAATCTCACATATGAAATTTGAAATCTGAAATCCCGACCATCAACTAGCAACTATTAACGATCAACTACGCCTGGCAACTAACAACTAACAACTGGCAACTCTGGAGTGTCCATGGCCATCAACGTCTCTGAAATCACCAGCGTCCTCAAGAAAGAAATCGAAGGCTTCGAGAAACAACTCGAAGTGTCGGATGTCGGCACCGTCGTGGAAGTCGGCGACGGCATTGCCCGCATCTACGGCCTGCGCGGCGCGATGGCCGGCGAATTGCTCGAATTCGAGGGCGGCGCCATGGGCCAGGTCTTTAACCTTGAAGAAGAGTCCATCGGCGCGGTCATCTTCGGCAGTTGCCTGGAGATTGAGGAAGGCGACACCGTCAAGACCACCGGCCGCCTGCTGGAAATCCCCGTCGGCGACGCAGTCATCGGGCGCGTCGTCAACCCGCTCGGCCAGCCCATGGATGGCGGCCCGGCCATTGTCACCAGCGAAACCCGTAAGCTCGACATCGTTGCCCCGGGCATCGCCGCCCGCCAGCCGGTGAAAGAGCCGCTCCAGACCGGCATCAAGGCCATCGACTCGATGATCCCCATCGGCCGCGGCCAGCGCGAACTCATCATCGGCGACCGCAAGACCGGCAAGACCGCCATCGCCATCGACACCATCCTCAACCAAAAGGGCACTGGCGTTAAGTGCTTCTACGTCGCCATCGGCCAGAAGGAATCGTCCGTGGCCGCCATCGTCGAAGTGCTCCGCAAGCACGGCGCCATGGAATACACGACCGTCATTGTCACGTCCGCCGCCGACCCGGCGCCCATGCAGTACATCGCTCCATACGCCGGCTGCGCCATGGCCGAGTATTTCATGTGGAAGGGCCAGCACACGCTCTGCGTCTATGACGATCTCAGTAAACAGGCGGCGGCTTATCGCCAGCTCTCGTTGCTGCTGCGTCGCCCGCCCGGCCGCGAGGCTTATCCCGGTGACGTGTTCTATTTGCACAGCCGCCTGCTCGAGCGCGCGGTGAAACTCTCCGACGCGAACGGTGGTGGCTCGCTGACCGCGCTGCCCGTTATTGAAACCCAGGAAGGCGAGGTTTCGGCCTACATCCCGACCAACGTGATCTCCATCACGGATGGCCAGATCTATCTGGAGCCCGACCTCTTCTTCGCCGGCGTCCGCCCGGCCGTCAACGTCGGCATCTCCGTGTCCCGCGTCGGCGGCAACGCCCAGACCAAGGCCATGAAGAAGATCGCCGGCTCGCTCAAGCTCGACTTGGCCGCCTTCCGCGAGCTCGAAGCCTTCGCCCAGCTCGGTACGGACCTCGACAAGGCCACGCAGAAGCAGCTCGACCGCGGCATCCGCATGGTCGAACTGCTCAAGCAGGGCCAGTACCGCCCAATGGCGGTCGAGCAGCAGGTCATGGTCATCTTCGCCGGCATTCAGGGCTTCCTCGACGACGTCGCCCCCACTCGCGTCCAGGAGTTCCAGGACACGTTTCTGAAATACGTCGACACCGGTGCCGCCGCCCTCCGCAAGGATCTGGCCGAGAAGAAGGAAATGACCAAGGAGATCGAAGAGAAACTCCGCGCCGCCCTGACCGACTTCAAGGCCAAGGCGTGGACGAAGTAACTTTGAAGTGCGGCAGCTCGACGCCGCTTTGACTAGCCCGTCAGGGGCGACAGACATCAGCCCACGGCGAAAGCCGTGGGTTGTCTATTATGTAGACGAATAGGGCCCCGTAGGGCGACACAACGACGCAGGGCGCGGCGGGCTGCTGGCAAAGAGCCTGCTGGCAAAGAAACCATTGCCCTGCTGCGCCGGACGAGTACGATGTACGCTATTGATCGTTTGAGTGTTCATTCTATCCTCGTGCGATTGCTGGGTGTCCAATGCCCGTCGCGGCTGGCAAAGTCTTCACTGCAACTGTCGTAGGCAAACGCGTGGTGTCGGTTGCCTGTGAGAAGTGCGGAACGCAATTCTACTACGAATTGACGCGCGTCGGCGTTGGCAAGGGATCATCACTATATTTTATCGGACAGAACGCGGCCGCAGGTCGGGCAGGGAACGCCGCGCAAGCGGACTTGACCAAGCATCTGAGTGAAGACGTTGAAATGGTATCATGTCCCAACTGCAACTGGGTCAACGAAGACGCTGTCCGTGCCCACCGCAACCGGATTGGCGGGAATGCCGCGTTAACCGTGGCAGCTTGTTTCGCCGCCACTTTCGTCGCCCCGTTGGTGGTTCTCGGTGTTCTTGCGGCCGCTTTTGAGGGCAACACGAGGATACCGGAGTTCGGTGCCGCGTTGACGGCAATAACGTGCCTTCTCTCCCCCGTCTTCATCCTTGCGCGCCGACGCCAACTGCGACTTCGCGTTGATCCAAACCAAACCTATCCACGCCGTCCCTCGTTACCGCCAGGTACTCCACCGCCTCTGGTTGCCCGCACGGACCCACAGACCGGCGAGATCTCGCTTGAAATCGCGCCCCAGGAACACATGGTTCCGGTGCCTGTGTCACTGGCGTCCGATCTTGCGGCGTGCCAGACGGGGGTGGTCTTCCGCCCCGGCCAGCTGCAATTCCCGCCAGTCTGCTGTGTGTGCTTGGCCCCAGCCACGAGGACTTTCGGCCTGTCGGACAACAGCGGCAATAAAGAGATTCTGGTTCCTGTCTGCGACAGGTGCAACGTCCGACTGCGCCGTCGGTTCTACCGGAACTGGTTGCAAGTTGCAGCAGCCATCTGCATTGTTTGCGCCGTCCTTGCGGCAACCATCCCATCCGGCGATGCCGTGGGGAGATGGAGTGTCGGCGCCATTATCTCGTTCGTCGGGTCACTGGTTGGTGGAAGCATCTGGGCGGCCAAGGTTACCAGACCATATCGCTGCGGAATCGTAGACAGGGAGCGCGGAATCCAGAAGTTTGCGGCAAAGAATCCGGCGTTCACCAAGTTGTTGATCGATCATGTCCGGAAATCCGATGGTGGTGCCGAATGACGCAGTGCATTCATCGCAGCCAGGACATACGGTTAACCAGGGGACGCGGGTATAGGCCCATGCTACGTCTGGTGCCAGTTCCACGACGTCTCCCAGGCGATGAACATAGCGATCGACAAGCCAAATGGATATGCGAGTCCGACCCCTCGCCCCGCACGTCTCACGCAACGCTGCCACGCCACCGCAAGATCCGAATCCGGCGCGATGCCGCGTCGCGAGGCCCACTCGCCGGGCGTGAGCTTCTTACGCATCCAAGTCAAGCCCAGACGAACTCGCGCAGAGACGCAGAGCCGCGGAGAATACAACGGATTTCTCTTCTCTGCGCCGCCTCGCCTCTGCGCGAGACTCTTCCCTATTCGCTGTTGGCCGGCGCATCTTCACTGGGCACATTGGCCAGAGTGGCGTGACACCGATCATGATTGGATCTCAATTCCCGCAGCCTTACGGCCATGGCCACCACAGGTGACGACCCGTCGGGCCTGCGGAGTTGATCCTGGATGGGTTCTTACCGGGCTGCTCGCAAGGGCGATACAACGATGCGACAAACAACGCGGCGAGTTCGAGGTGTCGGGGTGGAATGTGTCACCGAGCGGCCAGCGCGTGAACCAGCGGAATGGATTTGTCATCGCCGGCCAGCGGGTCTTCGTGACGGTCTGGATGCTCGCTCATCAAGAATAATCTTGACTACGAATCCTGCGCCAACCAGCAGGCAGATGCCGAAAATGGTTACTGCCGTCAGGCTCCGTTGCCCCTCAATTCGCGACCCGTAGGCGGCTCCCCGGATGTATTGAATTTGCACGAGCCTGCTTCCCGGCGGCTGCCACCCGATCGGCATATGGTCGCTGTCCTGGCGCAGCGTGCCCGCGTCGTCGTACTGGTACACCACCGCCACATGCTCATCGCGGCGGCCTTTCCTGGCTTCATAACAGTTCACAATCCGCGCTTCGCCATTCGTGCCCCATACCAGGAACTTCAGTTCGGTGTAACTCGAGAATCCAGATACCAGCGCCACCACGGCGATGCACAGCAACGCCTTCACTTTCCTCGCTTCTGCGTTCGCGTCCATCGTGTTCCCCTTCTTGTTGCCCAGACAAGGCGTGAAAGTGAACATCCGGAAGCTGATCCGGCCGACATCCAGGCCCCGGGGCCTCAGGTTCGAAGCGAACCACAAACGCTCAGGTCGCAGTTCGCTTGCGACGACAGCAACGGGCAACGCCCATGCCGCTCAGCAGGGCCAGGCCAGCCCAGGCGGCGGAAGGAAGGGGAACCGAGGTGAGGAAGTTCACGGGCGTCCCAGGCGCGGTCGCCGAGGTGCTTGCGACGTTCTTGCTTGTGTACGGGCCGTCGATCCTGCTGTCGTCCTGAAGATATGTCACCACCTGGCCCGCAGCGCCACTGTCGATGGGAAAATTGGCCAGTACCGGAAGGAACTGGGTCACGCCGCTGAGATCAGTGGAGACGGAACCTGCCGGGACGGTGATGGTGACGGTGGCAAGTTCCCATTCCGTGGTGTGCGGATCTCCCGGAATCGATGCGGCACCCTTGATGCGTGGGAGGCCTAAACTGTTGTTAAATGCAGGATTATGCCAATCCACGAACCAGGTGATGAGTTCCGCCGGAGCCGGACCAAATCCGCGCCATTCCGCCATCGATCCCCAGTCCTGGATGTTGTCGCCCGAGAGTGCCTTCGCGCCACCTGGGTGCGAGAGCGTCGCGTCGGCAAAGTTTGGCGTGAGCGTGACGCCGGTCACGCCCGCGACGTACGAGCTGTTGCCGAGAATCGCACCGTTGTGAATCTGTGTGCTTTGGATGGAAACGTTGCCGAACACCAATCCATCGTTCGTGGGATCAAGGTCGGCGCCGGTCACGCGCCCCCACAATTCGAGCGTGAACGTCGTTGCTCCGCCGGCCGCGGCAAGGGATAGATTCTTCGAGTCCAAGTAGCCTGGATTCGCGGCCGCGAATCGGAGGTCGTAAGCGAAGTCGGCCATCGCAGGCGATACCGACAATCCCACCAACACCACCGCACCCATGGCGGCCTGCAGCATCTTCGTATTCATCTGGCTTCTCCCGGCGAATGCACAGTCCCCAAGAACCCCTCGCGGCGGACCCTCCACCGCTGTCATACGAATCGAGATTATTGGACACGTTCGTCTAATCTTACGTAATATAGCGACCAATGCAAGTAGGTTCTGGCGGCGGCGATGGCTCACCGGGGTGCGCTTGATCAGGGATCTTGTCGGCCGCAACTCGTGGTAGAATGATCGGTTATGAAAGCAGTCGGAATTGGCATCCATGATTGAACCTTGCCGGGGGTCTGGATCGTTGGAACAGGCGTATCAGGCTCTGTGTGCCGAAAGATGACATGCATGAATGAGCGGTTTATGAGTCTGGTACGTCCGCAGTTGGCCGCTGTATTGCGGACGGCGCGGTTTCTTGTGCGGAATGCGCACGAGGCCGACGACCTGGCGCAGGAGACGCTGCTGCGGGCCTTGCGTGCTTTTGGCCAGTATCAGGAAGGCACGAACATCAAGTCCTGGCTGATGGCGATCCTGCGAAACCTGCGGATCGATCGCCTTCGGGCGGCTGGCGTGCGGGCCGGGTCGGTCAGTCTCGACGACCTTGAGCAGGATCCCGTGGCCCCGGCCGCCGTAGCGGAGCTGGGCGAACTGGCAAAAGAGGAGCCTGAGTCGATCATGGCCGGGTTTTCGGACCAGCAGGTGATCGCGGCCCTGAAAGATCTGCCCGAGGAAATCCGTTGGACGCTGCTGCTCCTGGATGTCGAGCAGTTGGACCTGAAGGAAGTGGCCGAAGTGCTGGAGGTGCCCGTCGGGACGGTGAAATCCCGCTCGCATCGCGGCCGGGCAATGTTGCGGGACAAGCTCCTGCCGTTGGCCCGTGAACTTGGATTTGTCAAACGGGAGAGTGCATGAACGGAAGAACCCATGAGCGATCCTAAGAATGACAACTTCTCCGATCCGTGGGATGCGGCCGTCTCCAAGCGCCTGGGACAACTGGGCGCCACGCCGGTTGATACCAGCGGCCTGGAGTCCCTCTTGTCCGGCCAGACGGAGCACGAGCGGCCGCCATTGCGGCTCTGGGTGCGCCCGCTGCGCCTCGCGGCCAGCTTGTTGCTGGCAATCGGCGTGCTCGCGGCGGCGTTGTTCTGGCTCGATCGCGGCGGGCACGCGTCGGCGAGCGAAATGGCCCAACTGCACTACGAGCTGGTAGCCACCATGATGCCCGTCGATTCCATTGACGCCGCCAACGAGGTTCTCTCTGCCACGGCCCGCGGGGGTCCGGGATTCTTAACCGTGCCGGCCGAACATAGCCACGCGTGCTGCATCCGAAATATCAAAGATGCCAAGGTGGCCTGCGTTCTCATGAAATCGGACAATGCCTATATCACCATGGCGGTGGCGGATGCGAGTGCGGTGAAGATGCCGCATGGCCAGGCCGTCGTCAAGGACGGAGTCACGTTTCATGTGCAGAGCATCAACAAGGTGCATATGGTCACGCTCGAACGTGCCGGCCGGCACATCTGCCTGATGAGCGAACTGCCGGCGGAGAAGCTGATGGAATTGGGGACAAAGCTCAAGTTCTAAGCCGAGGTATTGTAGGGTCCGCTTCAGCGGACGCGGGACGGCGTACCCACGGTTTTCCGCGTCCGCTGAAGCGGACCC
>JANYKD010000287.1 GCA_025361735.1 Phycisphaerales bacterium | reverse complement strand
CGGCCGTTCTGCGGCCTGAAGGGCCGAAAGAATCCAGCTCAGGGTTTGCGTCCTCGCATACCCTGGGTATTTACCAAAACCGAATCGACCCGCCCTGAAGGGGCGGAGGAATCGTCGAGGCGTTGTCAGGCTCGGATTTCCTCCGCCCCTTCAGGGCGGCGCGTCACTTGTTGTCCAAGACCCAGGGTATGCGAGTACACAAACCCTGGGCTAACCTCTTCGGCCCCTTCAGGGCCAATACCGCAGCCGCCGAGTCCGTATTTCGTCACAATTGGTGGGCCGTGCCCACCTTACAAAGCGCGTCGAAATACTCCCTGGGCACGCGCCGGCCGTTGGCCACGCCCAACTGAATGTCCTTCTTCTTCATTCCGTGATAATCGGAGCCGCCGGTCATCAACAGGCGGTACCTCTTCGCCATCGCCGTGTATTTCTCGACATCGGCCGCCGTGTGGTCGGAGTGGATCACCTCGACCCCGCGCAGGCCCATGTCAATCAGATTCTTCAGCGACGTCTCCAATTGTGCATCGTTGTCGCAGCGAAGCTGCACCGGATGCGCCAGCACCGGAAGGCCACCCGATTCGATGATCATCTCCAGCGCCTTGCGCGGCGCCAGACGCTCCTTGTCGAAGTACGCCAGCCCGCCGGGCGCCAGGTATTTGTCAAACGCGTTCTTGATCGACGAGACGTATCCCTTGCGCACAAGAATCGCCGCGATATGCGGCCGCCCGATCACCGCGCCCGGGTTCGTCTCCTTCCCGGCCTCGCGCTCGACCTCCTCCATCGTGATCGCGACGTTCAACTCCTGCAGCCGCTTGATGATCCGCGGATTGCGATTATCCCGGCCTTCCAGCAGCGCCGTGGTCATGTCACGCAATACCGAACTCTCGGGGTCGATGCCATAGCCGAGAATATGCAGCGTGCCCGGCAGCGGATACTCGGCCGAGATTTCGATGCCCGGGATGAAGTCGATCCCGAGCCGCGCCGATTCCGCCGCCGCGTCGGCCACGCCGCTGATGGTGTCGTGGTCCGTCAGCGCCCAGGCCGAAAGCCCCGACGCCTTGGCCAGCCGCGCCACCGCCGCCGGGGCATCAGTGCCATCGGAGGCGGTGGAGTGAGTATGGAGATCTATCCAAGACATGTGGTGATCGGTGATCGGTAATCGGTGATCCGTGATCGGTCACAACACCGATCACCGATAACCGATCACCGATCACCCTATAAGCACGCTCAGACCGTCAAGTACCCACCTTTTTCCAAATACGCCAGTATCTGCTCCGCCGCCTGTTCCGGACTGGCGGTTTCGGTGTCGATCACGATCTCGGCGTTCAACGGCTCCTCGTACGGATCGTCGATGCCAGTGAACCCTTTGAGCTGCCCGGCGCGGGCCTTCTTGTACAGGCCCTTGGGATCGCGCTGCTCGGCCGTCGCCAGCGACACATTGACATAGACCTCGACAAACTCGCCGGCCGCCAGGCTCTTCCGCACCGCATCGCGATCTCGGCGATACGGGCTGATGAACGAGGTGATCGCGATCACGCCCGCATCCGTAAACAGCTTGGCCACCTCGCCGATCCGGCGGATGTTCTCCATGCGGTCGTCGGCGCTGAAACCCAGCCCGAACCGCTTGGCCGTCGCCTCCTCGTAACCCTGCTTTTCCTGAAGCAGCTTGGCATCCTTGTTGAGCCCGAAGCGCACGTTGTCGCCATCGAGCCGGTAGGCATGCTTCTTCTTGTGCAGGAGCATCTGCTCCAGGATGCAGGCGATGGTGCTCTTGCCCGAGGCGGAAAGCCCGGTCATCCAGACCGTCACGCCCTTCTGATTGAGCAGTTGCTGCCGCTCATCGCGGGTTACGGAGCCGTCGTGCCAGGTAATGTTGCTTGCGGTGTTCGTCTTCATCTCGTAGTTGCCTGTGGCTGGTTGCCAGTTGTTAGTTAATAGTTGCCAGTGCAGACAGAAATATAAGCCACTCGCCAGACTGGCAACCAACAACTGGCAACTGGCAACTAATTCTTACTCTTGTTCAAACAGGGGCGTGCTCAGATATCGCTCGCCGATGCTCGGCAGGATGGCGATGATCGTCTTGCCCTTATTCTCCGGCCGGGCCGCCAGCCTCGCCGCCGCGCACAACGCAGCGCCGGAACTGATGCCGCCGAAGATGCCCTCTTCCTTATGCGCCCGCCGGGCCCACTCAAACGCCTCGTCGTCGCTCACCAACGCCACCTCGTCGACAATCTTGAGATTCAGATTCTTGGGAATAAAGCCCGCGCCGATTCCCTGGATCTTGTGCCGCCCCGGCTTCAGCGCCTCGCCCTTAAGCGCTTGGCTGATCACCGGCGACGTCGTCGGCTCCACGGCCACCGTCTTGAACGACGGCTTGCGCTGCTTGATCACTTCAGAAATTCCTGTGATCGTGCCGCCCGTGCCCACGCCGGAAATCAGGATGTCCGCCGCGCCGGCCGTATCACGCCAGATTTCCTCGGCCGTCGTCTTGCGGTGAATCTCCGGGTTGGCCGGATTCTCAAATTGCTGCGGGATGTAGCTCTTGCGGTTCTCGCCGACGAGTTGCTCGGCCCTCAGGATCGCGCCTTTCATGCCATCGGCCGCGGCAGTCAGCACCACCTGGGCGCCCAGCGCCTTGAGCAGCTTGCGGCGTTCAATGCTCATCGACTCCGGCATGGTCAGAACCAGCTTATACCCGCGTGCCGCGCACACAAACGCCAGGGCGATGCCCGTATTTCCGCTGGTCGGCTCGATGATCGTCGTGTCCTTGTCGATCTTGCCATCCCGCTCGGCCGCCTCGATCATCGCCACGCCGATGCGGTCCTTCACGCTCGACAGCGGATTAAAGAACTCGCACTTGGCCAGCACGGTCGCCTGCCCGGCCGGAATCAGCCGGTTAAGCCGCACCAAGGGCGTCCCGCCCATGGTCTGGATGATATTGTCGTAGATCAAGCCTTCGGGTTTGCGTGGCATGGGTTCCTTCTTTTCTGTTCCGCTCTATGCGACCGAACGACGGAAGACGACGGAAGATAGTCCTAACCAGCCGCACGTTCAACCTGCCGATCAGATTGAGAAGTCGCGTACGCTAATCTGACTGCCTGCCGGGTCGTCCTGAACAGCACGAGTTCGTATTTCCTATTAATCCTATCTCTAACTAGGTAATCAGTCAAGTAACCAGCGAAGCGACCTTGGGTTTGGATCAGGGCGATCGCATTTGACCACTGACGGTGATTCCCGGTAGGACAGGCATTCTTGCCTGTCATTGGATGGCTGAGTGGGGGACATTCTTGTCCTCCCGAAGCTATCCGAGTGACGTGACGGTCTCAAATGCAATGGCCCTGCGAGCCGATGGCAGAAACGACAAGGCCGACTCAACAACACGAACCTGTCAGTTACATGGACTGATCACGCCCCCGTTGGGTTGTCGATCGCATCCGCACTCACGGTCACCACCTGCCGGTTGACCATCGCCTGAATCTGTGCGTCAAACGAAGTTGCCGTGCCGGAACTGACGCTCGCTGTCGATGCGAGAGCGATGTATTGCGAACGCAGAGATGACAGGGAGGCGAGTTGAGCATTCACGTTGGCTCTCACGGTCAGTTGTGCCGAGATGTAGTTCTGTCGCTCCACCTGATTCATCACTTGAAGGTTCTCAGGCAGGTCCGCTTCATTGACTGTATCCAAACTGACATTGCCGGCATTCAGTTCATCCAGCAGATCGCCGCCACCTTGGATGGCCCTGCCGCCGGAAGCGATGTTATAAGCAGCGCGATCAGCGACGGCCGACAGCGAGTCCGATCCGGCTATCGCGACTTTCGTGGCCACTTCACTCTGTGTGGTCGTATCTCCATACGCCACCACGGTCTCGGACAATTCGCCGCTGAGTCTTCCGATTTCCTCGTCATAAGGGGTGCTGACCTGCACCATCCCGCCGGATTGCGGAAGTTGAGCGTATTCTCCACCGGCCAGGCAGGCGATCTCCTGCCAGATCGGGGTTGTGGACCACACGTTGCCGCACTGGATCGTGTTGATGGTGATCCCCATCCTGGCCGCATCCTCGCAGGTGACCTCGTATTTCACATCATCCTGGTAGTCCATATGCGGCGGGCAGTCGCCCACCAGAAATACCATCCGCGCCGTGTGGCCGCCTTTGCTCCAGTTGAAGTTATGCACGGCCTCATTCAGTGCCTGGTTCACCGACTCGGGTTCATCCCCGCCGCCCCACGCGACAAAACTCTTGAGGTTGCAGTAGACCCGGTCAATGTCACCGGTCAGGTCCACCTGCCTGGTGACATAATCATCCCCGCGATCACGATAGCTGATCAAGCCCATACGCAATTCCGACGATGGGTTGCTCTTGATGATGTCGGTGGCGATTGACCAGATCTTCTGCTTGGCGCCTTCGATCAAACCGCCCATCGATCCGGTGGAATCAAGGACAAATGCAACTTCGATCCTGGGCTTGGCTGTCCTGGCTGATTCAGCAACAGGAGTTGGCGAGGGCGAGTCTGTTGGGGAAGACGAATCCACCGGCGAGGGCGAGTCTGTCGGGGAAGACGAATCCACCGGCGAAGACGAATCAGCCGGCGAAGGCGAATCGGTCGAGGCAGAAGGAACCGTTGGGACGGACGAATCCGCCGGAACCGCCAAATCAGCCAGGGAGAGTGACGGGGACGAGTGCACCATAACCCGGCCGCGCAATTGATCGATTGCCCGGGGTCCTCTGATCCGATCGCTGGGTGTATCCCAGAGTTGGTTTACGCCCGCGTCGCCGTTGAGCGTGTCAACCCCATCGCCGCCATGCAGAGTATCACTGCCAGTCTCTCCCTTGAGCACGTCGGCGCCCGTTCCGCCATACAGCAGGTCACGGCCGCCGCCGCCCAACAGCGTATCGCTGCCGCCATCGCCGTGCAGAATATCTCGGCCACCGCCGCCACGGATCAGGTCATTTCCATCACCCCCGACCAGAGAGTCACTGCCGCGACCCCCGATCAAGGTGTCATTGCCATACCCGCCGATGAGTGTGTCGCGACCATTGCCACCATTGAAGTAGACGGGGATATCGACGTCGCGTTTGGGCAGGAGATTTTCGATGCGATCGTTGCCATTCCCACCTGACACGTTGATTGCCGCCACCTTGGACATGGAATACCAATTCGTGGCCAGATTGACGCGAACAAACAAAGCGGCCCGGGTCGGGTTCATACCAATTGTGATCTGATCATTTTGGTCCGATCCCGCGATGGTCAGCACGTGGCTGGCGGGATCCAGGAATACGGGACTGGCGGCCAGCAACATACGCTGTTCGAGAGTCTGCATGAACGTGGTTGGCAATTCGATCCCCATCTGATCCTCTCCTTGTCAAGCGGCGGATATGATACCTGAAGGCGCAAATAACGCCACAATGAATCACACGACAATTAATATGACGCCAAGGCCCACAAAGCGTTTCGCATTTTTTCGGATTAAATTGTCAAGATAGGCAATCTGCCGACAGCTGCCCGTCACTTGGCCGGGCTTGGCAACGGGCAATCCGGGGTCAACAGGAACCAGAAGGCATCTTTGCGCCATCATTTCCGGTTGTCAGTTGGCCAATGCATGCGGCAGAAGCCTAATTCTTGTCGTACGCGGCCCAGAGTCCCTTGGGGACGTTGGGGTTGGTGTTGTCGAGATAGTCCTTCACCGGCGGGGCGGCGCTGGCGCTGTCGCTGATGATCTGGTCGAGCTCCGCCTTATAGCCCGACAGTGGCACAATGCGGGCGGAGCCGTCGCCATAAAGGACGTTCACTCCGGTGCGATGGAAAGTGGCGGCATTGGAGGACGAGGCGCCGGCAAACAGACGGGGCGTGCCGAGAATATCCGCCGCAAAAGCCTTGCTCTTGAGTTTGCTCAGGGCGGGCAGGCAATTGGGGTCGGTCGGCCAGCCGCTCGGCGGCCAGTTGCCCGTGGGGCGGATGGTATAGCCGATGCGCGTAAGGGCGATGGCCGCCGGCGCGGGGGGCGGCCAGGGATTGTCCGCGGTCTTGTATTGGAAGCGGGTGTCGTACTGGCTGGGGCAGTAGTAGGTTTGGGTGGAAGTGAGCATGCGGGCGAGATACATCCGGCCCATGGCGGGATACGACCCGCCGGCCGCACCGCTGCTGTCGCAGACCATGTAGCCGGTCCAGCCTTCGTTGTTGTAGTACCCCATGGGCACTTTGTCTTTGTTGTCGTTGGCGTAGATCTGATACACCGCGCCCAGTTGTCGCAGGTTGGAAAGGCAGGCGGTGCGTTTGGCGTTCTCGCGGGCCGCATTGAGTGCGGGCAGAAGAATGGAAATCAGCAAGGCGATGATGCCGATGACAACCAGCAACTCAACGAGCGTGAACGCATGCGGGCGGTGCGATGGCGCGTGGTTTTGCCGCATGAATGAATCCTCTGTCTCGTTTCTCGCCTGCGTCCCCGGCTCTCTGCAAGAACGCCGGGAGGCATGGTCTTCGCGTTGCGATATCGACAGCGCGCAGTATCGCACGACCCCCGTCGGATTTCCACCCCGTTCTGCCCCAATGTCCGGCCCCCGCACCGGTTCCTCCAGCCCTGAAGGGGCTGCCGAAGATAGCCCAGATGTTTGCGTACTCGCACACCCTGGGTATTGGACACCACATGACGCCCAGCCCTGAAGGGGCGAAAGACGATAGCCCAGGGTTTGCGTACTTGCACACCCTGGGCATTGGGCAATCCGCCATGCCAGACCAGCCCCATCGTGGCACGGGCTTCCAGCCCGTGGCCGCCGCACTCGGCGGCGCCATCACTCCCTCTCCCGCCGGGACAGGGCCGGGGTGAGGGCATTTCCGCTTCGATCTGACCGACGCCACCACTCCACGGCAAACTCCCAAAGGAAGACTCCTCAAATCAATCCAGCAGCGATCCCTTCCTGCCGGCACAGGTGTCCCGCCCGTGATTCCGGCCTCCGCCCACGAATGCCTCACCCGCCAAACGCCACGAAAGCAGCGAAGCCATACGATAAACTGCGGATAACCCGGATATCCCGGATCAGAGCCGCTAATCCGGTCGTCTCCTCATCCGCGCCATCCGAGTTATCCGCGGTTCTCTTTCCGGTAATAAGAAAGACCAGTCCTCACGCCACGACGCAACAACGCGACGAGCTCGGTTCTGTCGGCGGCATGGCGAGGAGGCGCACCATTAATGGAAACTCGTGTATGATCCCTATGTTGTCAACATTTCCCACAAGCTGCGTCCCCGTTGTATTCCTCCTCAGGCCATTCATGGAGCCGTTCTGAACCGCAGGCGCACGCAAGCTTGCACGTCCCATGTGGCCTCACTGCGCTATGCGTTGTCCAGCAGCAGATCGACCACCCAACACCCCCGAACGTGCGGGCCGGATCCGCGACAATGGGCAAGAATATCGGTGTCGTGGCATCCAGCCTGCCCCAGAACATTGGCGAGGTCAGGCATTCGCTCGAACGCCCGGTCGTTGCGAATGCTCCCGGCCAGACTCCTGACCGCTGGCACAAGCCAGACAAGATCGGCGCGCATCGGGCGGAACGGGTTGCCAAGCAAATCGCGCAGGATATCGCTCTGCGCCGCGCTCTCTAGGGCAACCGCCTCTTCAAAGTGGCTGAAGTCTATCGTGCGCAAGTCGCCCGATTGGGTTGCCTTGTCGATCAGTTCCCGTTCCCGTGCGTTCATGGGATAGGTGGCACAGGCGATGTGGCCCGCAACGCAATCCGCGAGTTGAGCGTGGATGTCGTCGAACGGCCCGCTCGACTCGCCGAACTGAGCCGCCGCCTCGTCGGTCAGGGTGGTGAAGTATGCCGCAAACTCAATGTACGTCTTTTTGCCGTGCGACCAGAAGTCCGGGTTCGCCGCTTCCACCGCCGCCCTTACGCCGCGCAGCTCCGGCTCAGCACATAGCCCGTCTGCGAATCGCTCGGCCGTCTCAACTGCTCGCTTCCACGTTTCACTGTTGAACAGTCGCCGTTGGCGTCTACAGCACGCGCAGGCGAATAGGATGAGCTTTCGTTCGCTGATATTTCCCCGTCGCCCGAGCATCACACCGGGATCGGAACATGTGAGCCACTCGGCTTCAGTCATATGCCCATTCTACATCGTGCTGCGTGCTTCGGCGAAATCCATCCGTCGTCCTATGGCGGCGTGTATTCGCGTGAATGCGCTGGGAACATCGGAGCAGATTCACGAAGATTCAAATGGGGCGGGGATCAATATTCGACGCGTCAGACGGGAACCCTTCGTGGTTCGCTTCTCCCCGAGCGTTGCGGCTGGCGTGAGATCACTCTTCTTCGTGGCCCTCCGTGGCCCTTCGTGGTTAACAATCCCGAGCCCTTCCAACCGCCGATAGCCCGGATCAAGCGGACAGGTTCCGCAATAAACATTCGAACAAAACTCGGACAAATTATGTTGACATATTCCTAACCAGTAGATACATTCACAGTTATGATCATCGGCCGTCCATCATCATTCTCCCCTGCATTCAAGCATTCCGCATTCATCGCTCATCCTTCATCGTTCATCGTTCATCGTTCTGCCCACCGGCAACTCCCGTCGCTTCCATGCCGATCCCACGTCGCTTCTACGTCGATACCATGTCGGTTCACGGTCGCTTGTATGTCGCTTCTATGTCGGTTTTCGGTCGCTTTCTGGTCGCTTTTTCCGCCCCTCGACCACACCCTAACTCGCGTAACCCATTAAAAGGGAGCCACTTATGCCTGACACCACCCGCGCCCGGAATATTTTTTACGCGCCTTCCGCCTCCAGTCCGACTTCCACCTCGAGACCGTCAATTGCGGCCCATTCGCGAGCAGATCTCCGTCCGTTGACGGTCGGTCCAGCAGCGAGCCGTCGTTGGATCGTAAACCTCACAATGGAAATGCCGCTGGATGGCCCGGCGGAGTTCGTCCACACCGGCGCCCGTCGTGGCGACAATGCGAATGGGTTCGATCATCGCGTCTTTGGTTCGGAGTTCACGCTTTAGCGTGTCTTCATGTAGCACGTCCGGACGGACATGCCCAAGCGTGAACTCCGAACCGGCGAGATTTCCCTGCGTGTCCTCCCATTGCCACATCGCCGGCCGATCCGTCTTGTTCAGCACGCACAAGGCGGCCGGATACGCTGCGACAAGGCGGTCTTGCGCTGCCCGATCCTGCGTGGGATCGAGCACGAGCACCACCAGATCGGCGGCCGCGATGATGGGCTGGCTGCGCTGGATGGCCTGCTGCTCGATCGGGTCATCGCTCGGGCGCAACCCCGGCGTATCGACAAGCATGACCGCAAGCCCGTCGACGTTGGCCAGCTCGCCGACCCAGTCGCGGGTGGTCCCCGGCAGGTCGGCCGTGATCGATCGCTCCTGGGCGAAGAGCTGGTTGGCGAGCGTGGATTTGCCGACGTTGGGCACGCCGATGATCGCCACCCGCGGCGGATGCAGCAGGTGCATCAGCGAGTCATCGGCCAGCATTCGCGGCAGATCCGTGGGCGTGATACGAAGCCAGGCTTCCCGCTGTGCGAGTAGCGTTTCGATGCCGAGTTCCGTCCTGGCCAGCGGCAGTGCGGCGGCGATCTCCTTCTCGATCAGGGTGTCGCCATCGACTCCGTCCAGCGCGTCCGTCGACGGCTCGAAGCCGGCGCGGGCGGCCAGAGCAGCCACGCAATGCACGACCCACGGGCCGCCATGCGTGTTGATATCAGCCAGACCTTCGCCAAGGACGACCACGACATCGTCGATCACGTTCTCGCCATCACGCAGATCGCCGTGGACGCATCGCGACGAAGTGAACGGTAGGGCGGTTTCGCCGAAACCGCCGTTCTCGGCGTGCGACGGGCCGCTCGGCGAGCGATCCCTACCGACCACCTCCGACAGACCGCTCGGCGAGCGGTGCCTACCGACCACCTCCGACGGACCGCTCGGCGAGCGGTCCCTACCGCGGGAAAAGTGGGTGCGCAAGAAATCGCCGACCCCCGGGCCGATCAGGCGGATGACCGCAATGGCCCCGGCGCCGGCGGGGGTAAGCAGGATTTGCCGATTCTCAGACTTCATCATGGCGGATGTAGTGTTCCGTGTACGCCAGCGCGATGCCGTACAGCGTCAGGTCCGGCGAGACCGCATGCACGATTTCCCAGCCGCCAAAGAGCTTCTCGGCGTCACCGCCCGTGGCGATCACTTCCGGCCAGGTGCCCAGGTCCGTGGCGTAGTTCTCGACGATCTCCTTGACCATGCCGCGAATGCCGTGGTAGACACCGTGCAGAATCGCCTCGCGCGTGTTCTTCCCATACGGAGCGGCCGGCACATCCAGTTCCACCAGCGGAAGCTGCGCGGTCTCGCGGTGCATGGCGCGGAGCATCGTGCCAGCACCCGGGGCGATGGCGCCGCCAAGGAATTCGCCCTTGTCGTTGCACAGATCGATGGTGATGGCCGTCCCGGCGTCGACCACGATGCAGGCGTGTTCGAGCTGTTCGTAGGCGGCCGCGATGTTCAGAACGCGATCCACGCCCGTCTCGGCCGGATGGTCGGTGAGCACCTTGATCGGCAGGTCGATGTCGCGCCCGACCCACTCGATTTCCTGCCCAATCGCGGCCCGCACGGCCTCGTCCACTTCCGCGGCCATCGGCGGATTGACGCTGGCCGCGGCGACTGCGGCATTTTGACGGTCCTTGATGATATCCCAGGCCTTGACGATTTCGGCGGCCCATTGGGCGCGATCGTCGTTGGAAACGCGGACGACGTGCTCCATCTCGCCGGCGACGAAGGTGCCGATGGCCAGCCGGGAGTTGCCCGCGTTGAGTACGATGAGGTTAATTTCCATGACCAGACGTTATAGTACGCATGCATGAAGCAGACAACGGGAAAAACCGCTTTGGTCACCGGGGCGGCCCGGCGCGTGGGCCGGGCAATCGCCCTGCGGCTGGCGGAGGCGGGGTTTGATATTGTGCTGACTTATCACCGGAGCGAAGCCGACGCCCAGGCCGTCTGCGGCGAGATTCACGCTCTGGGCCGCCAGGCAACAGCCATCAGCGCTGACCTGACGCAGGTTCCCCAAGGAGTCGAAACCATCGTTCGTCGAGTGGAGCGCGTGGATGTGCTGGTCAACAACGCGAGCATCTACGAGCCGGATCCGGCGGACTCGTCGTGGCACGGGCTTCCAGCCCGTGATTCCGGCGAACAGCCGCCAACACCGCGAAGCACCGCGGCACACGGGCCGGAAGCCGGTGCCACCGGAGTCGGGCGTGGTCCGACCGAACTGTTCCGTCGCCTGATGGCCATTCACGTTGAGACCCCCCTGCTGCTTTGCCGGGCGCTGGCGCCGAGCCTGCGTCAATCGCGGGGGCACGTCATCAACATGCTGGATATGATGGCCGAGCGGCCGTGGCCGAAATACGCCGCGTACTGCGCCAGCAAAGCGGCCCTGCTCAACCTGACGCTGAGCCTGGCGCGGGAACTCGCACCGGAAGTGACCGTCAACGGGATTGCCCCGGGCGTGGTGCAGTGGCCGGACGGATTTGCCGAGGAAGACCGCCGGGCTTACCTTGCCCGCGTGCCGCTGGCCCGGGCCGGCGATGCACAGGATGTGGCGAATCTGGTACACTTCCTGGTGACGCAAGGCACGTACATCACCGGCCAGATTATCCGCCTGGATGGCGGGCGATCGCTGACGTAATTCGCAGGAGATCTGCCATGTCATGGGAAGCCCTTCGACTGTCGAGCAAATCGCCCTCCGAGGTCTACGCCGTCCTGGGCCCGCACGGCGTTGAAGAACTGCTCCGCGATGCCCGCAGCGTCTGCTGGCGCGAGCACCCACAGGACACGCGCACGGTGTCAGGCGTCAAGAAGCACCTCACCGAAGCATTCGAGCGAAACATGGCGGTCTGGGAATCAATCAAGAAACCCACGCCCGAGGCGTTCTTCGCCGACTTGCTGCCCCATGCCGCGGATGGGCACATCCGCCAGGCGCTGGTGCTGACCTGGATGATGATGCCCCGCGCCGGCGGCCGCGACTTCGCCGATTCGGGAAAGATCGTGCGATTCCTTTTCGAGCGTATGCTGGCAAACTGGGATGAAGACGATGTGATCTTCACCAGAGGGTTTACCGCGAAGAAGAAGCCGGCAAAGGCGGCGTCAGCGAAGCTCAAGACGGGCAAGAAAAAGAAACCGAAGAGCGGCCGGTAGTTTCGTGCGCGAGATGTGCGACAGGATTGATCTTCGTTGACTGACTGGAGAGAAGGTGGAACGTATGCCCAGTAAGTATCGACAACTCATCGAGTCCTACTGCCAATCACACGGCATCCAACTTCCCATCGGATTCAGCAGGGGATCTGCGAACCGCTATGCCGTCATCGAACTTGATTCTGATTCCCCTAAACTTGTCGCCCGGACGTGGTTCAATATGGAGGACGTCGTGTACTTCCTGCGGAACATCTGGGCGAACCGGCCCGTGCGAATCCTGGATTTCAAGGAGGGCATCGAACTCCTGGACGAGGGTGGCAGGCGGCTGAAACGTGGGAGAGCAATCGACGAAACGTAGCCTCTGAAGGGTTCGCCCTCGCCAAACAGCGCGCGTCTAAATAGTATTACGAAGGTGCGAGCGGACACAGATCGGAGCAATGCGTGGAACTCTACTATCACGAAGTCGAGAAGGGCGTGTTGATCCTCACTGCCGACGGGGGACTGAACGCGAGCACCGCCGATCGGTTTGTCACGGATCTGGAGCACTTGATTGAGAGCGGCAGCACCAAGATCATCGTGGACTGCTCGCAATTGGACTACATCTCGAGCTATGGCATCAGCGTGCTGATGCGGTTGCACCGCAAGATGCAGCGGCATGGCGGGGATGTGCGCCTGGCGTCGGTGAAGGGGATGATGGTGAAGGCGTTGTCGCTGGCGCGCGTGGATCAGATTCTCGCCATCTATCCTGACGTCAACGCGGCCCGGCTGTCGTTCCGGCCGCAAACGCCGGCCGACGCCGCCGGAACCACACAGGATTAGGCACGGAGTATCCGTAGGGTCCGCTTCAGCGGACGCGGAAAACTCGTGGTCACGCCAAGACCGCGTCCGCTGAAGCGAACCCTGCGCCAAAAGACCCCTGCGTGAAATCCGATACAACATCGACGCCGACACCGGTCAACCACACATCCTCGGCCACGGTGTTACCACTCGCGAGGTTGAGGATGCGCTGGCGCGGCCGCTCGATGACTTCCGAAGCCGGGATAATAGCCGAATTGCGCTTGGCCAGACGCGACATGAGAGGTATCTTAAACACCCTCATGATCCACGAACACAACGCCGGTGAACCCGCGGAAATCGAATACGCCCTGAAGGAATTCTCCGGCCCGGGCCACGTCGCCCATCAGCTTCTCGGAGAACTGCTCGCCTGCTGGCGCTGCCTGCCGGCGGGAGAACGCACGGTCGACGCCGCCGTCGGTTCGGCCAAGGCCGCGGTCGAACGTGGCCTGATCTGGTGGCTGGCGTTGCCGGGTTACAGCACGGAACAAATCGCCCTGTCCTTGCACAACGGCATGGATGATCTCTTGCAGGATCCTACGCCCGAGAGCACGATCAATCTCGAACAGGCCGAGGAAACCTACCGCCGCACCAGCGAGTACAACCGCAACTCAGTCATCCGGCAGGCCATCTTCACCTGCTGGTGCCTGCTGCCGATCCCGCGCCGCAACGCCGGCGAGGTCGTGCGGATGACCCAGGCGATCTTCGACCGCACGGTGGCCGCGTTCCGGGAGGATGCGAAGCGGTTTGCCTGATGAGTTGCCAGTTGTTGGTTGCTAGTTGCCAGTCGGGCGGCCCAACCGGGTGGTTTCAAACCCACTCAAACTTATTTTGCCGGTGAATTGTCCCCCGCAATCGTCGGCCAAATCTCAAATCCGCGAGGTTCCCGCGCCGGCTTGGTATCGAACACCGCGGTTCCCGTCAGCCGATCGTGTAGCGCTCGATGCATCGGGGTAAACAGACAAACGCACCATCCTGCAAATGCGGCACCAGTCAGAATATATAGTCCAATCAGAATGTAGGGACCGTATGGCTGCCAATGTTTGAAATCATACAAGCGAACCTTGGATAAGAATTGGGCAGGCACCACGAGAAGCCAATGCGCGATCAAGGGCATATATTTGATTGATGATCGGGCGCACAGTCTTCCCCGGCCGGGGCTCCACTGACCAGCCGCGTGACACAACCGGTGATCTTCTTCCCGATCGTTAGGCCGTTTTCCGCTTCAGCAAGGACACACACGACAATCGCCGTGTTGCACGCGCCGACCCAGACCCAAACCGAAACCATGTCTTTTCTGCCTTCCCCCATCGTCAGCAACATGACAATCGGCACCACGATCACTTCTACGCCGAACAGCAGCGCCAAAAAAAAGGGCATCGATGGCCGCACTCAAGATCCGCTTGCCATTTCTTGCGGGGTACATGGGATGTTCCTCGGCCGCCGGATTCATATAGTCAGAATATGCCACGCGGCGGGTCCGGGACAATTCGAACTCTCCGCGAATCAGCCGCGATAGCGAATCGCGGAGAATGGCCGCGAAAAAGCTCAAAAGGCGCAAAAGGCGAATTCGTCTGTTTTGTGCTTTTTCGCGGCGATCACATTTCCGGTTCGTCGCCGAGCACCTCGTCCAGCACCGGCCGAATGGCCTCGTAGTCGAAGCCGCGGCGCAGGAGCATTCCCGCAAGACGGCGGCGGGCGACGAGGGGATCGAGCCGGCGCAGGTATGGGGCCTTCTTTACGGCAAGTTCGCGGGCGATGGCGAGACTGTCGGTTTGCTCGTAGACATCCTCGACGGCGCGGCGGGCGGTTTCGCCCTCGACGCCGGCCTTGAGCAGGTCGCGATACGCCCGGCCGCGGCCGTGCTTGCGATGCTCGGCGGCCATGGCGGCCTTGGTCTGGGAGAACCGCTGGTCATCGACGTAGCCGAGCCGCTGCAGTTCTTCGAGAATGGACTGCACGAGTTCCGGCGGGTGCTTCTTCAGCCCGAGTTTCCGTTCGAGTTCGGCACGGCTGTGCAGGCGTCGTTCGAGCATGCGCAGGGCATCGTCCAGGCACATCTGCCGGACATGGCCCTTCCGTATGGCGGCGAGTTTCTCGTCGGACAGCACCGCGCCGTCGCAGAGGCCGAATTTGGCGGCGACGTTCACTGTGCAGACGAACGCGAACCGGCCGTCAAGGTGAACATTGAGCCGCCGGGGATTGCGTTGCTGGGAGACTAACCGGGTAATCGTGGGCATATCGGTTCAGTGTGCGAGAACAACTCCACAGAATACCCTCACCCCAGCCCTCTCCCGGAGGGAGAGGGAGTGTGAGAGCTCAATTCGGCACCGGTATTCCGTCCACAATCCGCTGCAAAATCCTGGCTGTCATCCGTGCATCGCCGCTCTGGAGGTAGGCCTTGCTGATCACGCGGTGGGCACACACGGGAATCACCAGCGCTTTCACGTCATCCGGCAGAGCGTAGTCCCGGCCATTGAGAATCGCGCTCGCCTGCACGGCCGCGGTGAGGGCCAGACTTCCGCGGGGCGAGACGCCGAGGTGAATCTCCTCGTCGTTGCGGCTGGCTTCGACGATGTCGAGGATGTAGTTGACGATGGCCGAGTCGAGCTTCACGCCGGGAACCTTGTCCTGAAGCGAGACAACGTCGTCGCCGGTCATGACGGATTTCAGTTCGTCGAGGCGCGTGCGCGATGGCTGGACCGTGAGGATCTTCGCTTCGGCCGCGCGATCGGGGTAGCCGACGGCGACGCGGATCAGGAACCGGTCGAGCTGGTTTTCAGGCAGGTAATAGGTGCCTTCAAACTCGAACGGGTTCTGGGTGGCGATGACCATGAACGGCCGCTTCAGGGAAAACGTCTGATTCTCGAACGACACCTGCTCTTCGCTCATGGCCTCGAGCAGCGCCGACTGGGTGCGGGGGGTGGTGCGGTTGATTTCGTCAGCCAGGACGATGTTCGCGAAGATCGGGCCGGGCTTGAAGTCGAATGTCTGGGTCACGTTGTTGTAGATGCTCACGCCCAGGACGTCCGAGGGCAACAGATCCGGCGTGAGCTGGATGCGCGAGAACTTGCAGTCGATGGACTTGGCAAGGGCGCGACAGAGCACGGTCTTGCCGACACCCGGAACGTCTTCGACCAGCACATGTCCCCGGCCGATCAGCCCGATCAGGAGCTGATCGACAGCCTTGGTCGGGCCGTAGAACACCGAGGCGATGTTGTCCTTGAGCCGCTGTATGCGGGGATCGGGCATAGGAAAAAATCCACCCTTGGGGTTATTTGTTGCCGCCAGCCTTGAGATCTTCAAGCTGCTGCTTGAGCTGCTGTTTATCCTTGGTCAATGCGTCAACCTGCTTCTGAAGCGAAGCCGCCTCAGCCTTGGCCTTGCCGGCGTCGGCCGACTGCTGCTCGGCGGTGATAGCCCGCTGCTCGGCGGTGGCGCGGGCGGCGTTGGCGGCCTTCAGATCAGCTTCGAGCTTGGTGAGTTGCGTGTTGAGGTCGGCGATCTGCTTCTGCATGGCCAGATTGCGGGATTCGGCCGTGGTCAGGCTGCCGGCGATCTTCGCCTGCTCGGAACGAGCCTGTTCGATGTCCTTCTGGGCCGCGGCCTTGGCGTCGTTGGCATCCTTCTGCGCCGCGGCGGCGCTGGCGTTGGCCTGGGTGATCCGGTCCTGTGCCTTGCGGGCGTCGGACTGGATGTCGAACGCGGTGCCTTTTGCCTTCTCAAGTTCCTGCCGGTACTGGTCGCGCGTAGTCCGGGTCTCGGCCAGTTCGGAGGCCATGCGCTTGCGATCGGCCTCGCAGGCGCGCAGGTCGCCGTCCCAGTCCTTGAACCACTTCATGCAGCCGCCGCTCGTCGACGCCAGCAGGCAGGCGGCCAGCAACACGCGCACATGTCCATTCATCGCTCGCTCCTTGATTGGCGGCGGCATTGTAGCGGAAGTGTTTGTCGTTTGGGAAATGCTTGCGTACGCCTATCCGCACGGATAGATTCCCAATTAGCGCCCGGCTAACATTCGTCAAGGAGAAACCCCATGAAACCGTTCGCCGTTGCCTTGCTCGCGGCCGCATCTCTTCTGTTGGGCTCGGGATGCAAGGATGACTCCAACAAGAAGTCCAACGCCAATGAGATCGTCGTGGGCGAGTACGCCTCGATGACCGGCGCCACCGCCACTTTCGGCCAGAGTTCCCACAAGGGCGCAGTCATGGCGATGGAGGAAATCAACAAGGAAGGCCTCCTCGGCGGCAAGAAGATCAGACTCGTCACCGAGGACAACCGCTCCGACGCCAACGAAGCTGTCACCGCCGTGCAGAAGCTCATCAGCCGGGATCGCGTCGTGGCCGTGCTCGGCGAAGTCGCCAGCAAACGCTCGCTCGCGGGCGGCGGCGTCTGCCAGAAGGCGAAGATCCCCATGATTTCCCCCGCCAGCACCAACCCCACGGTCACCGCCGTCGGCGATTACGTCTTCCGAATCTGTTTCACCGACGACTTCCAGGGAATGGTTGATGCCCAGTTCGCCATCAAGGAGCTTCCCGATATCGGCAAGAAGCCCTGGAAGAAGGCGGCCGTTTTTACTGACGTCGCCAATGACTACTCCAAGGGCCTGAGCAAGGCATTCAGGGAGACCTACCCCAAGAACGGCGGCCAGATCGTGGCCGAGGAAACCTATCGCGAGAGCGACAACGATTTCAAGGCCCAACTCAGTAAAATCAAATCGGCTGACCCCGACGCCGTGTTTGTCTCCGGTTATTACACCGACGTCGGCAAGATCCTGCGCCAGGCCCGCGAGCTTCAGCTCAACGTCCCCTTCTTCGGCGGCGACGGCTGGGACAGCCCGCAAACCCTGCAACTTGGCCCGATCGCCGACAACTGCTTCTACACCGATCATTATTCCGCGGATGACCCGCGCCCCGAGGTACGGGAGTTCATCAAGCGCTTCCAGGCCCGCTGGGGTGAAACGCCGGATGCGATGGCCATCCTTGGTTACGACGCCATGGGCGTGCTGGCCGACGCCATCAAACGCGCCGGCAAGGCCGAGCCTCAGGCGATCCGCGACGCGTTGGCGACCACCAAAGACTATCCCGGCGCCAGCGGCACCATCACCATGGACGCCAACCGCAACGCCCGCAAGCCGATCGTCGTGGTGCGGATTCACGGTGGAAAAGGCAGCCGCGCCGACGCCATTGCGCCGCAGTAACGTGGGTGGGGTGGCATGGGCAAGTACGCTTGCCCGCGGAGCACGGGCAAGCGTACTTGCCCGTGCCACCCTACGCCGCAAACTGTCTTGGCCGAAAACAGTGATTTTGGCCGAACAATCGCATCATTATGCGATTTTAGTTTCAGCGCGAAAAAAGTGGCGCAAAACGCTGGGAAATCAGAGGAATTGTGCGCTTTCAAGGCC
>JANYKD010000279.1 GCA_025361735.1 Phycisphaerales bacterium | reverse complement strand
GCCTCAGTTCTTCTCGTTCCTCGTCCGTCAGAGTCACCACATATTTCTTCATCGCAGGCCTCCTTGCCTTGTGCCTTGGGCACATATCGGCAAGAAGACCCACTGTTATCCATCAGTTCACGGGTGGCGGAGCACTAGTTTGGCCCCGTATTTGGCGGCCACTTTGTCATATTTGTAGTTTGAGAAGCCTTCCAGAGTCGGGCCATTGGCCGCCGACTCCGCGATGGCAACGTTATCAATCTTGCCAATGGACTTGAGAAACTCAAGGATGCCCTCGATGCAGTCAGCGTGGGTGGCGGCCAGCTGGTTGTCGATGGCGACGTTGTTGGGTTTGATGACAACGCGCCGTTGGCCAATGGCAGCCGCGACCTCCTTGGAGAAGTCCTTCAGGGCGCGGAAGGTCATGTCGGCGCGTTCGCTACCGGTGGTGAGGCCGACGCGCGTAGCCTCCCCGACCGCTGCGGCCGGACCTGGATTCTCCGCCGCATGGGCAACATCCGGCCAGGACAACCCGCCCATGGCGGCGAGTCCGCCGATGGCAGTGCCCTTCAGGAACATCCGACGGCTCGGGCAAGTGCTGTGGCGCATATTCGACTCCTTGGCCAACCCCTGACGCCGGTTCCGATTCTACCTGGGCATGTGTCCGATTCAATTCCGCATATCTGCCTATCGCGCGTCCCTCTGGATCCCCTGGCCGACGTCCCCATTCTCGACGACGTCGAAATAGGCAGGTTGGCTCAACCGGCAAGTCTCAATCCCCGACGCTCAAATCCAACTGAGATACATTGCCCGAAGCTCCATAGGCATTCGACCCTAAGCCCAAAGAGCCGAAGTCCGTCTAGCGGATCTTGCGTCGCAGAAATGAATCCTGAATCGCAAGTGACTGCAAAATCGACACTTGCATAGACAGCATAATAGGCACGATAGATCATCAAATGGGCACATCGTGCGCATTGAACAGCTGGAGGGCCAAGCCGAGAAATCGCGCACGGTGAGCCGCAACCACCAGAAAACTAAGGGGTTGAGTGCAAGTCGGGCGTGCCACTGGTTTGGTACAGAGTTTGGTGCGGCCCTAATGAAGGGTATGTTCGTAAACCCTTGTCAATCCTAATGCACCCGACAGGAGTCGAACCTGTAACCCTCGGCTCCGAAGGCCGATGCTCTATCCAATTGAGCTACGGGTGCGGCACGGGCGTATCATCGCATATCGGCCGGGGTTTTCCAAGAGATCGCCCGGGGGATTCAACATCGGGCCCCAACGCCGTATAACATCAACAGGAATAGGCCGGATCTCTTGCTCATGGAGCTACTTATGGTCGATCGACGTGGTTTTCTCGGATTGACGCTCGCGCTGGTGCTGGTGGCCGGGATTTCCGGGGCGGACGAGCCCAGGACGGAGGCGGTCTTCAACGGCAAGGATCTGGCCGGGCTCGCGCCTTGCGTGAAGAATCAGAAGAACAACTGGGTCGTGGTGTCAGCGGTGAAGCTCGACCCGGCGGCCGAAACAAAGCTGATCGGCGAGGGGGCCGGCGGGCAGGCGGATTCGGTCCTGCTCAACACGGCCAGCGGCACCGACCTGGCGACCGCCAAACGCTATGGCGACTGCGCGGTGCATGCCGAGTTTATGCTGGCAAAGAAATCGGATTCGGGGCTGTTTCTTCACGGGTTGTACCAGCTCCAGATCGGCGACAGCTTCGGCCTGCCGGACGACAAGATGAGCGAGGGCGAATGCGGCGGGATCTCCTGGACATCCAAGCCCAAGACCAACGCGTGCCTGGCGCCGGGGCAGTGGCAAACGATTGATATCGTCTTCCGCGCCCCGCAGTTCGACGCCAAGGGCAAGAAGACGGCCAAGGCGAGGTTCGTCAAAGTGACGCTCAACGGCAAGGTGATTCAGGAGAACGCCGATGTCGACGAGCCCACCGGCGGCGGCCTGGAAGAACCCGAGTCGGCCACGGGCCCGCTGGTCATTCAGGGCATGGAAGGTACCGTGGCATATCGAAACGTGCGGGTGAGTCAGAATCCGAAACAGTAGACGCTGGATAACAGCACTCCTCGCCGGGTGTATGTTCACACGGCGGCTCCGGGTCTGCCGGGCCGCCGATTTGTCTGTTTGAAAGGATTTCGAATGCTTCGGATTGCCTGCTTTGCTCTGGTTCTTGTTGCCATGGTCTCGCCTGTTTTTGCGGCCGACGAATGGATTTCCCTCTTTGACGGCAAGAGCCTCGACGGGTGGAAGGTCAGCGAGAACCCGGGCTCGTTCAAGGTGGTTGACGGGACGATCGTCTGCAATGGCCCGCGTGCCCACGCTTTCTACACCGGCCCGGTGCGCGGGGGGAATTTCAAGAATTTCGAACTGAAGGCCGAGGTCCTGACCGCCCCGGGGACCAATTCCGGGATCTACTTCCACACGAAGTTCCAGGACACCGGATTTCCCAAGCAGGGCTACGAAGTCCAGATCAACAACACCCAGAAAGCGCATGGCGACTACTACGAGTTCAAGAAAACCGGCAGCCTGTATTCCGTCCGCAACCAGTACAAGGCCATCGTCAACGACAACGAGTGGTTCTCGATGCACATCATCGTCCGTGGCAAGCACATCCAGGTGCGCGTCAATGATGCGATCACGGTCGACTATACCGAGCCGGCCAAAGTCGTCCGTAGCGATGAGCGCGCCGGCCGGTTCCTGTCTTCCGGGACCTTTGCCCTGCAGGGGCACGATCCGGAGAGCAAGGCATCGTTCCGGAACATCATGGTCAAGCCGCTGGCCGACGATCTGCCGGCCGACGTCGATGGGCCGGTGCCGGCCGAGGAGCCCTATCCCGAATTGCTCAAGCACCACATGGGCCACTTCCCGGTGATCGATCTGCACAGCCATCTCAAGGGCGGATTGACGGTCGAGGATGTGCTGGTGCTGTCGCGGAACACGGGCATCAACTACGGGATCGCCCCCAACTGCGGCATCGGTTTCCCGATCACGGACGACAAGGGTATCCGCGAATACGTGGCCGCCATGAAGGGCAAGCCGGTCTTCCTGGGCATGCAGGCCGAGGGCCGCGAGTGGGTCAAGGCTTTCTCGGCCGAGGCCGTCGCCCAGTTTGATTACGTCTTCACCGACTCGATGACCTTCACCGACGACCGCACGGGCAAGCGCACACGGTTGTGGGTCGACGGCGAGTTCGAGGTTGGCGACAAGCAGCAGTTCATGGACATGCTGGTGACGAAGATCCAGGGCATCGTCAGCAATGAGCCGATCGACATCTACGTCAATGCGACGTTCCTGCCCAAGCCGATCGAGGCCGAGTATGACACCTTGTGGACCAAAGAGCGCATGCAGAAGGTGGTTGATGCGCTGGCTAAGAGCGGCGTGGCGATGGAAATCAGCGCCCGCTACAAGATCCCCAGCGCGGCGTTCATCAAGCTGGCCAAGGAAGCGGGCGTGAAGTTCACGTTCGGCACCAACAACGCCGGCAAGGACGATCTTCGCGTGCCTGAGTATTGCCTGCAAATGGTCAAGGAATGCGGACTGACGAACAAGGATTTGTTCATCCCCTCGCCGGACCGGGTGAAGCCGATTCTGCGGAAGGGATTGCCGAAGTAGAGGACGGGGTCACGCAACCGCTCGTCATGTGAAGCGAGAGCCTGCACAGTGAGGCATCAGCCGCGAAGACTCGAAGGCGCGAAGGCAGACGCGAAGGGAAGCAAATCTTTGCTCTTCGCGTCTGTCTTCGCGACTTGGCGCATTCGCGGCTAATTTGTTGCCACGGTAGAACTGTTTCATCGCAGCAAATCAGCCCATCGCCTTGGCCAGCATCTGCTCAAACAGTTCGCGCTGCTGGCCCAGAGCGGCGACGCGGTCGGCGGGATCTTTGCCGCCGGCTTCCAGAAGCCACCAGCCGTTGTACCCAGCCTGGACAAACAGCTTGAGCACCTCCTGGAAGGGATAGCCGGGCGTGTCGAGCTGGCGAACGTGAGTGGTCTTTCCGAGGCGGGCCTTGACCAAGTTAAAGTTTTGCTCGATTCCGGGCTGTTCCTTGTCGCTGTCGTTGGAGTTCCAGCAGACGGCGACATTAGGGCGGGTGGCAACATCCATGATCTGCTTGATGATCGGCAGGCGTGCACAGCCACCGTGGACTTCTAGGCGAATTTGCTGCCCATAGTCCGCAGCAAACGCACCGACGATGTTGAGCGATTTGCCGATCTGCTCGATCGTCTTCTCGGGAGCCACGCCCTTGGGCAGGTCATTGGGGCGGACTTTCACGCCGGAGCCGCCGACGTCGTGGCTGAGCTTGATGAAAGCTTTGGTGGTTTCGATGGATTGCTCAAGTTTTTTCGGATCGGGGTTGTGGAACTCCTCGGCACTGCCCAGGCCGACGAGTTTTACCGGGCTGTCGTCGAAGCGTTTCTTCACGTCTTTGCGTTCGTCGGCCGTGAGTTTGGGCTCGACGCCATGGGCGTGGGTGGTGCGGAGTTCGACGCCGAGCACTTTGGCGGTTGTGCAATTCTTGATGAGCGTGGGCAGGTCCCAGTCGCGGGCCCAGAGGTAAGTGACCAGGCCGAACGAAACCGAGGCGGCCGGTTTGTCGGCGGCGGGAACAACGCGAGCGAGCGAGGCGAAAGCCGCGGCCGCGGCGGCGTGGCGGAGGAAATCGCGACGGGAAGAATGGCTCATTGAATGCTCCTGTAATTGGGAATTATCATCGCAGGAGAGTGAAAGGTTGTCGAGCATGCGAATTCACATGTCGGCCCTGGCGGGGTAGAAGGGAGAGATCAACAGGAGACCTTCATGATCACTCGTAGAGTATTGTGCGTGCTGGCGGTGGCGGGCTTACTCGGGATGGGATCGGTCGCACGGGCGGCCGATGAGAAGGCGGACGGATGGGTATCCCTATTCAACGGCAAGGACATGGGCAGATGGAAGTTCCGGAATCCCAATGCGAAAAAGACCTGGGCTGTATTCGCGGATGCGAAGCTGCAGGCCGACAACGACAAACGGCTGGTCGGCGTGGGCGAAGGCGAGGCCGGCAAGGGGGCGATGGTCAGCGGCGACGACGGCAAAGGCAGCGATATCCTGACGGAAAAGAGCTTCGGGGATTGCGAGCTGCACATTGAGTTCATGATGCCCAAGGGGAGCAACTCGGGGATCTATTTTGCTGGGCTGTACGAGGTGCAGGTATTCGACAGTTGGGGCAAGGCAGACAAGGACCTTAAATACGGCGATGCGGGCGGCGTGTATGACCACAAGGCGCCCTCAACCAACGCCAGCAAGGCGCCGGGCGAGTGGCAAACGTTCGACATTGCCTTCCGTGCCGCCCGCTTCGACGCGGCCGGGAGAAAGACGGTTAACGCCAGGTTCGTGTCGGTGAAGTTGAACGGTACGGAGATCCAAAAGGACGTCGAGGTGCTCAAGCCGACGACCTCAAACCTGGGCGGCCCGGAGAAGCCGGAGGGGCCTCTGATGCTGCAAGGAGACCACGGGCCGGTGGCGTTTCGGAATGTGCGGATCAAGACCATAGTCAGTGGTCAGTAGCTGAGCTTGGCGGAGTTGGTCAATCCCTACGTTCGACTGGCCGCCCGGATCTTCTTGTCGGTCGCCTCGATCCGGCTGTCGAGCGTCGGGTCGACGAACTGTTCCCGCTCCTTGGCGCGACGTAGCGATGCTCGCGCCTTCTCCAAGCTCGCACTTGCCTTTGCAGTCTCCGATTTCCGCAGGTACGCCTCGGCCAGATGGTAGTGGATATCGGGAACACTCGGGCTTCGTTCGGCGGCTTCTTCGAGGATCACAAGGCCCTCAAAAACTCGGTCGTTGAGAACCAGCACCCATCCATGCGTATCGGCGATCACCGGATTGATGTAGTTCGCCTTGACCATGAGGTCATAGGCCTGCTTGCTGAAGTTCAACGCCTTGGACGGATCCGGCTGGGATCCTTCAGAGAAAAGGCAAGCCAGGTTGTTCAGGGCCTCAATCCGAGCCGACAGGGTTGCACTGTCACGTTCGGCATCGGAAAGCAACCTGGTGTAGGCCTGCTCGGCCTCTTCCTTGGCACCGGGGACGCCCCTGGACGTGGCCGCGGTGTAGGTCTGACCGAGACTGCTCAGGACGCGGAGCCGCTGCGGCGGAGTCAGGGCGTCAAGGGGCCTGGTTCGCAGTTCGTCGGCGACGGCAACGGCTTTGTCCCACCTGTCAGCCGAGACGTACACGCGGACGAGGCAGAGAGACCAGTAGGGCGCGCGCCGGTCTCTGAGTTTCTCAGCTGTCTTGTCCACGCCGAGATCGGCGACCATGATCGTCGCCAGCCGTTCAGCGGCCAGATCATCCGCGATGGCATCGACGCCCGCCAGGGCAGAATCGAAGGCCGAGTCGGCGTCGGCCAGACGACCTTTGCCATTGAGGGCGGCTGCCCGGCACATCCACATCCACCACGGTTTCTCCATGCCGCGATCGATGATCGGGTTGGTGACCGCAATGACTTCGTCAAAGTTCTTCTTGCGGAGGTTGATATCCAGGTGGGTGAAACTGACGTCGGAGTCGGCGGGCGCTAGTCTGGCCGCGACGAGATTCGCTGCCATGGCGCGGTCCAGATCGCCGCGCTCGATCCACATCTGAGCCTCGATCTTGCACCACTGCGCGTCGCCAGCAAGTTCGGGAACGTGCTTGGTTTCCTCGATGAGGCGTTCGGCCTGGGTCCAGTGTTTGTCGGCGAAATAGACGGTGAGTAGTTTCCGGCGGAGATCCCGCCGCAAGGGATGGTCTTGAATGGCGGCCTCCAGCTCGCGAGCGGCATCATCGAACTGCCCGCGACGTCGCAGGGCGTCGAACAGCCCGCTGCGAATGTCAGCATTGTTTGGGGTTAAGTTCCTGGCCGCAGTGAGGTCGGCAACCGAACCCGCCAATTCCCCGCGGCTAAGGTGGATCAGCCCACGGTAGTAAAGAGCAGGAGCGTATTGCGGATCGATCTTGAGTGCCTGCTCAATAAACTCGGCGGCGTCGTCGAATTTGGGCAAGTCTCCCGGTTTGGCGGGCGTCATGCGAATGTAGCCCAGGAGCGAGAGCATTTGAGCATCGTTGGGGTTCTTTCCCAAGACCTCGCGGATCATGGCCTCGGCTTCCGGAGCGCGTTGCAGTGATATCAGGGTCTCGATCAGAGTCGTCCGAATTTTGGGGTCCTTGGTTTCGTCGGCAAGGGACTTGAGCAGGACCAGACCCTTATCGGCCTGGCCCGACTGAAAGTAGAACATCGCGAACTGCTGACGGATGTCGTCGCTGTCGGCGGATAGCGAAAGGGCTTTCTGGAAGGCTTCCTCGGCCTGCGTCACGTTCCGTGCTCGCACCTGGATCTGGGCGATCATCAACCAGGGCTGGGGTTTGTCCTTCCAGGCATCGCGCGAGGCGAATGACTGGAGCAGACGCAGCGCGTCGGAGCCCTTGCTCTGCCGCTCGAAGAGTTCTGAAAGGCGAGCGACCACCTGGAGATCGTCCGGCCATTTCGCGAGCATTGCTTCCAGCGCCGTCTGAGCCCTCAATAGATAAGCCTGGGCGCCGGCTCGATCGGTCCTGCCGGCGAGGTTGTCCGAGACGGAGAGGTAGTTCTGCACCAGAGCCAGACGGGCCTCGCGGGAATCGGGCGCTTCCCTGGCCGCGCGCTCGCGAGCGGCGGTGGCCGACATCGGATCCCCGTATAGCTCCTCCAGGCGGCGATCCAGTTCGGTGAAATACGTAGCGTTACTGGTGCCCATATCGCGGCGAGCGCAGGCCCGCGCGCTGGCGATCTGCCCGATCGCGACATGGCACTGGATCAAGCCGTCGAGAGCCTCGAAGTTGTCCGCCTGCTTCTCCAAGGCGCGGGAATAGCTGGTAATGGCGTTGTCGTAACGGCTGAGCCCCTGCTCGGCCTGGCCTCTGACAACCCAGGAACTAGCAAAGGTCTCGAGCCGCCGGCACAACTCGGTGGCATCCTCAAGCGCTCCAGTGAAATCCCGGCGGGCAAGCTTCAGCCTGCTGCGGTAGTAGAGCCCGTTCGCGTGGTCCGCGTTGAGCGTCTGCAGCCCGGCGGCGTAGCGATCGGCCAGGTCCGGCCTCCTCATCTCCAGGGCGAGGGTAAAGACCGCTGCGAGCAACTGCGAATCGTCGGCGTTCGCCTGCAAAGCGGTAGTCAGAACCTTCAAGGCCTCGTCAAACTCGCCTCGCCGGCGGTATAGTTCCGCCCTCTGCAGCGCGGAAGTGGCGGCCGGCACTGGGCCCGTGCCGCTCTCCTTACTGAGTTCGTCAAACAGGCCACCCAGTTCGTTGGCAGATGACTTACCCTCAAGAACACGCTCCATGAGCTGGAGCCTTGCCGATTTCGGGTCTTTGGCGCGAGCCGCGCGGACAACGGCGACGGCTTCCTCCCGCTTCTCTTCCGCGAGCAGCGCCCGAACCAGCATCTGCGTGCCCGCATAGTCATTGCTCTTGCTGTTGTCCTGTCGTTCTTCCTGGTGGAGACTACGCATCAGCCGTTCCGCGAGAGCGCCGAGGCTGGCGGCCTGTGCGGCGGCGGCTTTGTAGAGGCGCTCGGACCGCGTGGTCTCGGGTAGCGCTTCGACGAGGGGCTTTACCGTGGCGGATTCGCCCAGGCCGGCCATCACGGCGATTCTGGCACGAATCAGGTCTGCGTCGTCCTTGTTGGTCTTCTCGAGGATGACAATCTGCGCCCGGGCCTGCTCGTACTGGCGATCCCGAATCAGGATGGCCAGGAGCAGCTTCCTTGCCAGCGTCGCACCGGGGTTCCGAGCGAGCAACCGCTGCAGGTGCAGGCGGGCCTGGCCGGGCTGGCGATCGCGCGGGTCCGGGGTCGAGATATAAGCGCGAGCCAGACGAAACTCCAGTTCCGCATCGAAGCCGCGAAGTTCCTCGAAGCGCTTCACGGCATCTTCCAGGAGCTGAATGCCGTCAATAAACGTCTTGCGGTCAGCGTCCAGCAGAAGCGCGTACCCTCGTAGTTTGAGCAGCACTGCGTTCTTCGCCTCGAAGCGTTCAATAAGTCGCAGGTTGTCGTCGATCATGCCCCGCAGCGAGGTCCGGTCCTTTGCGTCGGCCACGGCGCAGGCATCGATCTGAATCAAGGTAAGCTCGGCAAGCCGCTGAAACTCCCGGTCCCGCCGCATGACCGCCTTAAAACCCTTGAGCGATGTGTCATCGGCCACCGGTTGGCGCAGCAGCTCGATGGCCTCATTCCGCTTGTCCGGGTTGGATCGCACAAGCTGTGCCAGCGAGCAGCGCACGCGGATTTCGCGGGGATCTTCCGCCAGCAACTGACGAAGACAATGCTCGGCCTCGTCCAGTCTCTTCTGACGTTGCAGTGACTGGGCCTGGGCGATCTTGATGACGTAGTACTCCTTGTGACCCTTGGGAACGATCTGGGCGGCCCTGGCGAGCGTCGCGCGCGAAGCCTCGGCCTCTTTCTCGTCGATCCGGCCGTCTTCGTTCACATCCGCCGTCGCCAGCTGCACGCTGGAATACCGCAGCAGGATCGAAGGGTTGTCGGCCTGCGTCTTGAGAGCCTCGTCAAATGCCGCAATCGCCTTGGCCCGCTGCTCTTTGGCGCCATCCCGGTCGCCTGCGGCCTGGCGGTCGCGTGCCATACGCAGGCGAGCGTCCGCGATCGTGGTGGCGAGGACCGGCTCGTCGGGTCGCCGCTGCAGCAGTACCCCCAACGCCGACAGATGCTCTTCGATCTCGCGTTCCGGAATCGCTCGACCGGCCATCAGCCACTCATTGATAGTGGCCACATGCTCGTATGCGGTGGCCCGGAGATTCGAGGGATCGGCCGCGGCAAGACGCCTGGCCTTCTCGCGCATACGCACCCAATTGTCCGCATTGCGCGGCTGGAGTTCGCAGAGGTCGATCATGGCTTCCATGACACGTTCAAGCGCGGGCACGTAGCTGGGATCGATTTCCAATGCCCGTTCCCACGTCCGCACGTCCTTGCCAAGTTGGTCCGGCTCGCTGGGGGTCAGTTCGTTGATGCAGTCGCCGGCTTTGACGAACAGTTCCTTGGTGGGTGCGCTGCGGATCGCCCGTCCATACGACTCCAGCGCCTTCTTGTATTCTTTCTGCTCAAAGTAACGGTCACCGTTGCTGTGATACTCCTCAGACGGCTGTGTGGTCGCAGGCCGCGATTGCGGTTGCGCCGCGACAAATGGCGTGTATGCCGCCCCGGCAAGAACAGCCGCCAACATCAAGTCGGCAAGTTTGTGCATGTGCATCTCCAGATCAGACCCTGATACGACAGACGAGACCCATCTTTGTACCGGTCGCAGGGGAGATCGTGGCAGACGACTGACTACGGCCTATCGCCTCAACTCATTACCAGCAGGACCATCGCCTGGCCGGCGACGACGCGCAACAGCATGGTCAGGGGATAGACCGTGGCGTAGGAAACGGACGGAGCGTCCGAGTGGGTCATGCTGCCGGCGAAGGCCAGCGCCGGTGGGTCGGTCATGCTGCCAGCCAGCATGCCGCAGAGGGGCATGAAATTCAGCTTGAGCACGAGCCTGGCGAAGAAGGCGACAATCACCAGCGGCACAAATGTGATGACCGCTCCATACATCATCCAGGTAAGGCCCGGACCGGTGAGCGTCGCCAGGAACTGGTCGCCGGATTTCAGGCCCACGCAAGCCAGGAAAAGCGCGATGCCGAGCTCGCGGACCATCATGTTGGCGCTGCTGGGCATGTACCAGACCAGAGAACCGATATTGCCAATGCGGCTGAGGATGATCGCGACCAGCAGCGGCCCGCCGGCCAGGCCAAGTTTTACGGGCGCGGGGATGCCGGGGATGCTCACCGGCCAAGAGCCCACAATCACGCCCAGGGCGATGCCCAGGAACAGCGGAATGATCTGGGGATGATTCAGCCGCTTGAGCGAGTCGCCGAACTCGACAGCAAGTTCCTGAATGTCGTCCGGCTCGCCGACAACGACCAGGGTGTCGCCGAATTGAAGGCGCGTGTCGGGTTTGACGGGCAGTTCCACCTCGGCCCGGCTGATGCGGGTGACGGTGACGCCGAAGCGGGCGAGCGGGTCAAGCTCGCGGATGCTCTTGCCCAGGGCGGCCGGCTTGGTGACGAGAATCCGCCGCGAGGTGAGGTCGCCGGGGGCACTGCGTACGTCCACCTTGCTCTCGACGCCGACCACCAGCCGCAAATCGTCCAGTCCTTCGCGCGGTCCGACGGCCAGCACGACGTCGCCGGTATGGACCACGGTATTGCCGCGGGCAATGCCGACCTTGCCGGCGTGCATGATTCGCGAGATGACCACGCCCGACTGGCCCAGTGTGGGAATTTCCTTCAACGGCAGGCCATTCAGGTTGGGGTTGGTGATCTCGATATTCATGGTCCGCAGGCGCTCTGCGAGTTTGGCGTCCAGCGCGGCGAGCGTCTCGCCTTCC
>JANYKD010000278.1 GCA_025361735.1 Phycisphaerales bacterium | reverse complement strand
GGCCAAGGACATCGATGGCAACCAGATCGGTCCGGCGACGTTTGACGGGAAGATGGTGCTGATTGACTTCTGGGCGACCTGGTGCCGGCCCTGCATGGCGGAAGTGCCGCACATGATCAAGGTGAACGAGGATTACGGGCCCAAGGGGCTGGTGATTGTCGGTATCAGCCTGGATCGGGATCAGGCCGCGTGGAAGCAGGGAATCCAGGCAAACGCGATGAAGTGGGTGCAATCCCTGGATTCGCAGAACGCACCGGGACTGGCCGGGGCGTGGGGCGTGGACAGCATTCCGCGGACGTTCCTGTTCAGCCCGAGCGGCGAGTTGCTGTGGACGGGGCATCCCTCGCAGATGGACGGCGCGCTGGCGGATGCGTTCAAGAAGTTCACGCCGCGGATGGTGGACAAGAAGACGCTGACTGATGCCACGGCGGCGCTGGACAAGGCCGAGGCCGCGGTGAAGAGCAATGACATGGCGACGGCGGCGCGGGCGCTGGCGAAACTGCCCGCGGCGGCCGCGAAAGAAAAGGCGTTGGCGCCGCGCGTCGAGCAGTTGCAGAAGGATGTCGCTGCCTATGCGGCGGGCGCCCTGACGGAGGCCGACGAACTGCTGGGTAAGCAGGAGTTTGCCGCCGCGATCACGAAACTGGAGCCGATCGCGCAGCTGCCGGGTCTGGTGGAATCGAAAAAAGCGGCCGAGAAGTTGACGGCCATCAAGGCGATGCCGGCGGCCAGGGCGGCTTTCGAGGCTGCGGCCAAGGCGGAACAGGAAAAGGTGAAGGCGGCGAGGTCGGAAGAGGCGCTGGCCGCGGCGAAAAAGCTCAAGGGCGACAAGAAGGATGAGCAGGCATACCTGGCATTCAAGGATGTGGCCCGGCAGTATGCCGCGCTGCCCGCGGGTGCGGCGGCGACCGAGGAAGTGGCGGCTTATGAGAAGGATCCGTTGTTCGTCAAGCGTGCGACGACGGGCGCCGGCGAGGCCAAGGCCCGGGCCGCGCTGAATCTGGCCATCAGCTACAAGAACGCCGGCCGCGCGGACCTGGCGAAAGCCAAGTATCAGTCGGTGATCGACCAGTTCCCCGGCACGCCATCCGCGGACGCGGCGAAGAAGGCGCTGGAGGAGTTGCCGAAGGAGTAGGTTCCGTTCAGCACGCCGTGGTTGGCGTGCTGGTAATCCCCATTCGCTTGAGTGCTGCCGCAGACCATGCAGATCCCAGGTGCTCGCGGCCGAAGAAGATCGTCGCCGCGACCGCGACCGGGGTCCAGGTGGAGACGTCGGCGAGCGCGGCGTCGAGGTCCTTGGGCAGAATCCCCACGAGTTCGCGGTGTTCGCCCGGGTCGAGGCGGCGGCGGATTGCGGCGCAGTCCAGGGACGATCGGGCGAGGAAGATCAACTCGGGCTGGCGCAAGACGGCATCCGCAACGATCGCAACCAGAGCCATGTCGCGCACATCGGCGGCCGAGAGTGAGAGTTCTTCGTTCAGCTCCCGCAGTGCGTCGGCGAAAACATCGACATTATCGGCCGGTTCGAGTGCTCCGGCGAAGGGGTGAACGTATCCGGGGTAGTAGGCCACGCGGTCATTCCGCCGGCCCAGGACCAGTTGTCCATCCGAGCTCTCCAATGCCACGCTCAGCCCGACAGGGTTGGCCAACTGGCTCGGGTCCGCAGGCACATCGGGGTGCTCACGGGCCATGTTTGTGCCCAGGAACGTCCGATAATTCGTGCGGCTGAGCCGCAGGCAAAGGTTTGGGCCGTCCGGGGAGGCGTGTTCGAGCCGGCACATCGGACCGTCAAAAAGATGAATGCCCGGTCGCGCGGCTGCCTCGTGCCAGGCCTGTTCGATTTGCTGCAGTGTGGCAGTGGTGGGTGCAAAGGTGGATTCGCCCCAGACGCATCGGACCTCGCGAGGCCGCCAGCGGCCGAGCATGAGAAGGTCGAACATGGGCGTAAGAATACCCGGAATTGTCGGCCATGGAACAGACCGTCGCGCTACTCATCGCCAAACATGAGGATGGCATCGCTCACGAATTGCGGGAGCTTCGCCTGGGCCTCGAGGATGACCTCCAGCGGGATCTGGCCGTCGAAGCTGGCGGCGTCCTGAAGTTGCTGGCGGGCGGTGAGATCGAAGCCGATGGCGTCCTCGCAGCAGAGGGTATCGGCGGTGTAGACGATGCTTACCATCAGCCGCTGCTCGGGCTCGGCCATGCTGGGATAGTGGTGATAGGCCGCAGCCGCGCGGCAGAACTCGGGGAACCCCCATTTGGTGGCCAGGGCTCCGCCAATTTCGGCGTGATTGCAGCCGATGATCTCCAGTTCGAGCGAGGTGAATGGAGCGTTGGTGTTCTTGGCGGCGCGGCACACCTGCCGCAGTTTTCCGGGACACACCTGCAGTTCGACGAGCAGCCCGACATCGTGGATCAACCCGGCCAGGAAGGCCTGCTCGGCCATCGGTTTGCAGACGCGCTTGGCGATTTCGCGCGAGGCCGCCGCGACCGCGACCGAATGCGTCCACAGATCGCGGGCGGTGAAGTCGTCCGAGATGATTCCGTGGTCGAAGAGCTTGCCGATGGTGGCGCTGATCGCGAGATTGTGCACGGCGTCAAACCCAAGCATGACGATGGCGCGGTCGACCGTGTCGATCTTGTAGCGCCGGGCGTAGAGCGAACTGTTGGCCAGTCGCAGGATTTTTGCCACCAGGGCCGGGTCGTGGGAGATGATGCGGTGCAGGTCGGTGGCCGTGCTCTTGGGGTCGTTCACAATGCTGGTGATTTGTGCCGTGACCTCCGGCAGCGTGGCGATGGAGTCAAGGTCATTGACAAGCTCGGCGATACGCTCGGTGGTGGACAATGCGGTCTCAATCGACATGGCGATACTCCGGCAAAACGGCCGCTGGGCACAATAGAACTCCGCTATGGGGCTTATCGGCCGGGAAGTGGAGCGGGTTAATCCGCTCCAGCAAGGCCGCCGGCCGCCGGGTACGCCGGGGTGATTATCGGACCTCAGTTTGCTGACACGGCGGTGCCGGCGAGCGCACCGGCATTTCCCAAGTGTAACCAGTGTCTGGACGGGTCTGCCCGCCTCCGTTGGCAAGGGTGGGGCGGTTTCGCCGAAACCGCCGCTGTGCGGCGAACCCGGACGGCTCGGCGAGCCGTCCCTACCAACGCTTCTGTTGCAGCGTTTGCCAAGAATGACGGGCACATCCGTCTGGATGGCATCGAAAACGCCGGCGTGCGCCCGGCGTATTCAAGGGTACAGGTATATCCCAGCAAGGAGCACATCACATGAGCAAGCGCATCTCGCGTCGCGGGTTCTTGCGGTCTTCGGCGGCTGTTTCGACGGCCATGGCGATGAGCGCCGTGAGTTACGGCCGGGTGGTCGGAGCGAATGACCGGTTGCGCATCGGCATCATCGGCTGCGGCGATCGGGGGCGTAACGTCCACATGACCGGCGTTCACAAGCACGCCCAGACGCTGAATCTGGAGATCGTCGCCGTGGCCGATCCGTGGCGGCTTGCCCGCGAGCAGGCGGCCGCCAAGGCGAAGGAATGGTACGGCGGCGAGCCGAAGGCGTTTGCATCGCATCGCGATCTGCTGGCCATGCCGGATGTGGACGCGGTCACCGTTGCCTCCTGCGATCACCACCACACGCGGCACCTGCACGACATTGCCCTGGCGAAGAAGGATGTCTACCTTGAGAAGCCGATCTCGATGGATCTCGACGCGCTCAACAAGGCGGTCGATGCCGTCAAGGCCGCCGGTATCGTCGTGCAAATCGGCACGCAGCTTCGCAGCATGGGTACGTTCACGGGCTGCCGCGAGGTCTATCGCAGCGGCATTCTCGGCAAGGTTGCACGCATCGAACAGTGCCGCAATGGCGAGCGGCCGTACTGGTACGGCTACCTCAAGCGCGATGTTCAGGAGAAAGATGTCGACTGGAAGGAATTTCTCGGCGACCGCCCGGCCAAGCCGTTTTCGGCCGTCCGCTATTCCGGCTGGTACGGCTATCGCGACTACACCGACGGCCCGGTGCCGGGTTTGGCCAGCCACTACCTGGACCTTGTGCACTACATCACGGGAGCGACATTCCCCAAGAGCTGTGTCTGCATGGGCGGCACATACACGTGGAAGGATGAGAACAACTTTGACTGCCCCGATCAGGTGCAGGCTGCGTGGGAATACCCCGAAGGATTCCTCGTCCACTACTCGACCAACTTCGGCAACAGCAGCGGAAACAGTTTTAAAATCTTTGGCGATGTGGGCGTGTTGGATATGGTGAACTGGAACGCGCCGGTGCTGACGGCCGAAGGCGGCTCGAAGAACAAGGGCGCCATCCGTGGCCGCGAGCCGGTGAAGGAGATCGCCCGGCCGGACCATTTCGAGGACTGGCTTCGCTGTGTCCGCAGTCGCGGAACACCGCACGCGCCGCTGGAAGCGGGCTATCAGCATGCGGTGGCAACGCTGATGGCTGTTCGTGCGATGGATACCGGCAAACGGATGATCTTCGACCCGGCCAAACGTGAAATTCGCGAGGGTTAATCATGAAACACACACGTCTCCGTGGGGAACGGAATTGCAGTAGCTTTTCGGGTACGTCGCTCGGGTGGCATGGG
>JANYKD010000263.1 GCA_025361735.1 Phycisphaerales bacterium | reverse complement strand
TGATACAGCGTCTTGCTCACCGTCTGTCCCTGCACGCTGGTCGTGGCCGAACGCGGCCGCTCGGTCAGCGCCGTCCGCATGGCCAGCGCCCCGCCCATTTCCGCGGTGTCATACCCGTAGACGGTCCGGCGCTCGCCGCTGTACTGGAACGGCGTGATCTCGGCCGTCACCCAGCCGGTCTCCGGGTCATACTCAAAGCGTTCCCACGAGCCGTCGGGACGGTCGATCTGCTGGACCTTCCACCAGGTGGCCGCCCCGTTGATGACCAGCTCGTTGACCTTATATCGCCCGGTGTCGGGGACATACTGGTAGCTGGTCGTGGCGTAGCTGGTGCCCGAGCCGTCGCGCTTGGTCGCCGTGACCGAGGCCGTTCGGCCCAGGCCGTCGTAGGCCACCGTCGTTGCCGTCGAGCCCGTCACGCCGGGCAATGTGGTGCTGAGCGTGGCGCTGGCCGGCATGGTGGCCGGGCCGGTGAACGAACGCGTGGTGAGGATGCCGTTGTGGTTGATCTGGGCTGTGCCAGGTGTATACGTCCAGGACAGCGGGGCAATGACCGTGGTGCTGGAGGCGAGGGTCTTGGGCAGCGCGGTGATGACGGCCGGGTTCAAGGCGTTGACATTGGTGTAAGTGGGCGTGGTAATCAACTGGCTTTGGATCGGCCCGGTCCCGACAGCAGAGTCGGTATACGTATAGCGAACCTGGTTCAGCCGGCCATGTTGCCAGAGGACATTAACCGTGTCCTGCGCGTAATGGGCGACCAGATTGCCGGTGCTCTGCGTGGCGGGCGTGGTGGCGGCCGTGAGCGCGGCGCGGCTCATTCCGGCCGCGAAGGTGCCGTCGGATGTGTTGGAGAGGCTGCTCAGCTCCACGCGGTTCCCGGAGCTGTCATCCACGGCCGTGAGCGTGCCAACCGTGTTCCCCTTGTCTTTCAGGGCTGTACTGGTGGTGGTCGTGAACTCGTGGGTGATGCCGGAGGCGAACTCGAGGTTGTAGTTGTAGTCCTTGTCATTGCCGGGGGTCATGTCGCGCAGCACGTACTGGCGACGCGAGTTCCAGTCATTGTTGTTCGTCGAGCTGGGATAGCCCAGGTCGGCGAAGCGGCTTTTGTTGCTGTCCCAGGCGAAGGTGAAGACCACGGCGTTGCCGCCGGGGCGGATGACCTCGATACGCTTGAGGTGGTTGCCGCCGCCGGAGATGTAGGCATTGGTGCGAACGCGGGTATCGAGATTGAGGACCAGCGACATCCCGTTGCTGTCGATATCCGGGCCATACAGATAGGTGTTCTTCAGAGCCTCGGGCGACGACGCCGGTCCGGCCCCGAATCCGCCCTGGCTGAGGTAGGCGTTGACCGTCAGCGGTGTGTAGCGGGACGTATACAGCGGCAGGAACGTCTGCGCCCCCGGCCGCCCCGCCTCGAACTGCATCGACCCCGACGAAGTGTCCAGCGACGTCTGGTCGTGTTCGATCTGGACCACGCCGTCGACGTCGGTGTCGGGAATGTAGTTGAGATAGTCCTCGCGGCTGGTGAGCGGAATGCTGCCCGACGGCACGGGCGGAACGTCCGGCATTGTGTCGGCCGGCGGCGCGACGTGGGTTAACTCTAACGGTTTTACCCGGCCGAAAAGTGCGGGCAGGAGCACATTGAGCTCGTATGCGATGTAGAGATGGAGCCCGCGCGATTCCGAAATGCCAGGCGCACTATAGTTGACGTCCCAGCTCCACCGCCACTCCTCATGGACATATTTGCCGACGACGAGATCGGAATGGAGCACCTCCTGTCCTGAGTTGGAACCGCGGAGAGTATCCTCAAGCGAGTCCCAGTTGGGTTCATCGAGTGACGGATACTTGGGTTCCAACTCCGCGAGGTTGGTCCGGGCGTGTTCCATGGTTATATTCAGTAACGAGTGGGATTCATCCCATTGCGGCGTCAGATCGTTATAGTCAAAGAGATCGATGCCGGTGGCGCAGCTCGCTTGCTGGAAGAACCCGATGTCCGTGCATGTGCAGTCCAGTCGCTCGATGCTCCCTAATACACCCAAGACCAGGCGAGCTGAGGGCAGCTTGATCTCCAGGTTCTGGCTGAGGACCAATTCGTGGCCATTCTGCCACCACTGTTGCGGTTGTTTTGCGGGATCCTTGTAAATTACCTCGTCGTATGCAGTGCCTTCCCCCTCTGAGTCCGTCCAGATGTTCAAGCCAACCGGCGCCCAATCTGCTGACGCGTTTTCCGATGCACTTCCGCCGCAATAGTCGGCTGGGTAGTACACGGTTCTAACGACCGTGAAGGTGTGTGATGGGTCGGGGTCGCGCCCCGAGACGTGCGTCGCGTGCTCTCCGGACTCTTCGAACCACGCCGGTCCCTTTGCGAGCCAGGTGCGGCTGACCCACAGACCGTTGGCAACGAACGCTTGCGCCACACCCTCTATTTCGGAGGCGACGTCGCTGTCTGAACCACTGATCCTCCATCCCCCGGCTTGCCGAATCACGACACCATCCTCAACGATCTCCGGCAGCAGTTTCTGCCACTCTTCCAGCTCGCCGAAGGTCAGAACATACTCGCTTCCGCTCGAAACTTTCGTCGCCCAGCCGCGGGTGCCGCCGCGAACGTATATTACCTTGCTGAGGCGCTCAAGCATCGTATGCAGCACGTCGATTCTGCTCACGCTGCGGAGCGACCCCGCGGCGAAGAAGCCGGCGTCAATTTCTTTGGTGAGTTGCACGACCAGTGAGTCGTCCGCGCCCTTCACGGGTTCGTAGACGTCCAGGACATGCGCGGCGAGCGCTGCAAACGACTCGGCATCGGCATGATCGCGCCGCAGCACGGGTCGCGAACCGCCGAGTTGCCGCACGACCCCCGCCAGTTCGGTGAATTGCTCGGAAAACACCGGCGACTCGGGCGTGGGTTTACCGAGCAGGCGATGGAGTTCCATGCCCGCGTTTTCAGGGATCAGAGTCCAGTTCAGGACGCAGTAACTCGCGTTCGCCACCGGCACTGTCAGAGCTCGATCAAGGCCGACATACGTATCCGACGCGGTGCCAGTTATCGTATACCATTTGCCAGCGATCCGAATTGCCGATCCGGACGGCAGCGAGGCGAAGTGGGTATTTGTGCCGGTGATGTAGCTGGAGCCCATTGCCCCGGAAATGGTCCCCGGACCACTGATCGGCGCGGCGCCGCTCGCCGTCAGGATTGATCCCAGGTTCCAGGGTGTGAACGTGGCGTAGCCGGCTTGCTGGCCGGAATACAGCGGAATGACGTTCTCGAGCATCGTGTAGGCGTTGACGAAATCATGCCGGAAATCGGAATTGTCGTACCAGATGAGGTCGCCGGCGGAAGGGCCGGCCGCGCCGCCAAGATCGAAATAATAGAATGGTCCAGATTGTCCCCAATCACCCGGATGTACCTGTGACGCCTCTCCCTTGAGCAATTGCTCGTCGGAGTCGTACTCGTGGTTGCCGTTGGTGTCGATCCAAGCGGGTTCTGACGAAGGCGAATACGTCCCGTCGCCGTTGAGGTCTCGGTAAAGAATTGTCGTCGCCTGCGTCCCGCGCGCGCGGAAACGATCGAACGTCAACAAGGGTTCGCCGACATCGCGCTGGCTGTTCCTGTTGATATCGAGGTAATCCAGAGGCGTTCCGAAGCTGCTGTCCCAGGTTTCCACCGATGGAATGGCGTAATCGCCGCTGTCGGGTACTCCGGCCACGCTCGCCCACACACGTTCCCATTGTTGCGTCTCGGAGTTCAGTTGCCACTGTTCGGTGTAGACCTGTTCCTGCGGATCCCGCACGCCGTTGCCATTGCGGTCGTAATACAGAGTGTCCGAGCCCGTGCGCGTAACCGTGCCCGTGAGCACATTGTCAACATCGGCCGGATCGAACCATCCGCAGGATTGTTCCATGCCTGACCCAGGAATCGACGAGTTAGATAACCATGCAAGCCCCCCGACCGCGGCGCGGTCCCGAATCGCGGGCAGCAGCTTCTTATAGAGGTAGTCTATGAACGCCTGCGGAATATACTGGAATGGCGCAGACGGCACGTCGTCCACCGCGACGAACGATCCAGGCGATGACACGGAGGCCGACAATACTGATTCGGAACCGTCGATATCCACGGCAGTTACGGCGTATTGAGCAGTCGTCGTTTGGTCGTTGGCCGGGAATCCGTAGGTGGAGGCGCCTGCCCCGACCAGCACGCCGTCTCGATAAACGTTGTAAGACACCGGAACAGTGGCCGAGCCGCCCGACGCGGGTTCATTCCAGTAGAGACAACTGCCGCTCCAGTGGAGGTTTGTCGGCGGGTTCGGCCTGCCGCTGGCGATTGGCGCGGGCTCACTGATCGCGGACCCATCGTTAGCCGAGGTGTTGCTCGGCGTGATGGGCGACGCGGGGATGCTCACTGTGGCCTGCGAATATCCGCTTGCCGGGTGTACGCTCGGCGTGCTGGCGTCGACAGCGCAGACCCGGTAGGTGTAGGTTGAGCCGGCCGTGATCGGCGTGTCCGACCAGGCTCGGGTGTCTCGGTCGGGGACGGTGGCCGCGAAAGCCCAGGACACGCCATCTTCGCTGCGTTCGATACTGAACCCAGTCTGACCTGACCCCGTGTAGGTCCACGTAACGTTTACAGCGTTGCCACTTCGACTGGCGCCCACCGTATCAGGCGACTGTAACACGCCCGCGAGCATTGCCACGTCGGCCGTTGCCGACGGTGCCGACTCCGCCAGATTCGTGACAGCCCGCGTGCGGAAATAGTAGTGTACACCAGCCAGGAACGGACCCTCGGCGTCGAAGGATTGCTGATCAGCTTCGGTCGTTCCGATTGTCGTCCAGTTGTTCTGGCCGTCGGGCGACTGCTGAATCTCGTAGCCGGTCTCGATGGTCGAACTGTCCCCCCAGATGAGGTGAATGTCGTGACCGTTATAAGGCATTGCCGACGTAAGCGTGGGGGCAATCGGTACGTAGACGACGTCCACAGGATCAGCGTCGTACGTGTTCGTGTCGTCGGTGGCCGTGGCATGGATGGTCGCGGAGGCGACCGAGTAGGGATGGGTGACCACGGCGTTGGGGCCGGTGACGTGCTGTATATCCGAGCCGTCGCCCCAGTCTATGTTCCAGCCGATGACGGTTTCGATGGCCGTAAGCGTCAGCGTGTAGTCCCGGCCCTCGACGGGGTTGTTAACCGGGCCGGTGGCGGACACCGGGGCTACAGTCACCCAGAGTTGGTCCGCGATGGCGTACGTGTGTGTCTCGGTGTCGGTCAACGTCAGTAGAGCGATGGGGACCGTCCTGGGCGAGGTGAATGTGTGCGGCAGGGTTTGGGCAGTCGTGCCCAGAGGTTCAATGCTGCCGTCACCCCAGTTGATATAACGAGTGCTGGATCCCCCCGGCACAGCCAGGGCGTAGCTCAAGCCAACGGCTGCATTGGAACTCCCGGATATTGTCCCAGTTTCGGTCACGATCTGGCCGCCGGGGACGACCAGAACTTCAGGCACTGGCGTGTTGGCCAGGGTGATCGAATCGGCTGCGGGGCCTGTCTGGTTCGTGGCTCCGTCGACGATCAAGGTCTGGATGTCCGAGGCCGTCAGCGGCGTGAACCAATTACCGACGTTGCCGCCCGTGACCACGCTGTTGCTGCCGCTCTGGGTGACCGACAGACTGTCCTTGTCGTCGTCATCAGCGCCATCGGGAGTCACCATCCAGACGGTGGCGAGATGGGAGGCCGTCAGAGCCTCGACCCCCGAAATGTGAATAGAGCGGCCGCCCACGGTGATCGTGGCGGCGCCGCTGCGCCCGGCATCCGGGGCGTAGATCATGTTGATGTCAGGTACACTTTGTGTCGGCTGGCCGATGACAGCCACGCGGTCAACTCCGGACCCGCCTGCGAAGTCCAGCACACCACTCAGCAGAGGGGCGCCATTAGAATTGTCAATGAGAGGGTGTTATCGGCGCTGTTGCCCTGGATCTTCACGGCCGCGAGTTGTGACGCAAGACACTCGATGGGTGTGCCGGAAGCCTCCTGGTTGTTGTAGAACTGGACTATGGATACATCGCCTGGCTTACGACGGACGTACCAGTTGGCCGTGTCATCGTCGAAGCCGGTATTGAGCACAAGGGCCGTGGCCGCTCCATTGGCCGAGGAAACCTGTAGCGTGGGGGACTGGACCCAGAAAGATCCGCTGCTGCCTCCCAGCGCCTTGACCCGGAAGGCGTAGGATCCCGTCGTCAAGCCGGTCAATGTCGCCTTGGTGTTCGAGGTCGATTCAGTCACGGACAGCCACACGCCTCCGTTTATTGACTTCTCCAAGCGGTAGAGACTGGACATCTCGGATCTGCCGGTCCAGGTGACATCCACCGAGCCATCGGCTTTCGCATCGGCGCGCACATCGAGCGGCGCGCGCGGAATGACGTTCACGGTGCTGGCACCGGGGTCGTACAGAGTCGCCCCGCTTTGCACCAGCATCGGGTGGACGCTGTAGCACGCGGGTGCCCCGGTTGGCGTGTAGGTGTGCGTCCGGCGCAGGGTCTGAGCGTCTGTGCCCGTAATTGTCACCGTGCCCGACGAACCATCTCCCCAGTCCAGGGACCATTGGGCATTGTCGTTGCCTTCCGGCGTATCGAGAGTCAGTTGGTATGGCTCGCCCTCGACCGCGGTTGCGGAACCGTCAGTTGCATAACCGTTCTGGCTGACGTCCGCTGTGCTCGCCCCCAGGATGCTGCCCAGCAACGCCACCACGTTGTACTGGCCGGGGTGGTCGTAGGTGTGGGTGATCTCCGCCGTGCCCCAGGTTGAGCTCGTGCAGCAGACATCGTAGGTACAGCAATCGTAAGCATCGTAGGTGCAACTGTTCTGGAACTCGTAGGTGCAAGTGTGCCAGACTTCGTAAGTACACTGTTCGTAACATCCCAATTCCTCATTGTAGCAGCACTCGGTGCACATCTCGCTGTAGCAGTAGGTGCAGGTGTCCGTGAAGTAACAGGTGCAGGTTCCAGTGCACCAGGTGCAGGTACAGGTTTCACAGGTCGTGGTCGTGGTGTAGCAGGGATCGGTGTAGGGAACCACGTTGAAGGTTCCATCACCCCAACTAATGTAGTAGGGTGATTGGGACAACGCACTCTGGCACACGCTGTCCCAGGTTGAGGTCTGCAACCCAAAAGTAAACGTGTGCGGCTTGTCCACCGCAAGTTGTGCGTTCTGTGGTGTAAGCACCAGCGAATAGGGCTGAAGTGGATCAGTGGACTCGCCGTAGCAGCCGTTTGAACATGAGCAATAAGAGCCAAGCTCATTGATCTTCGTGTTGATCGCCTCGACATCCGTACTGTCCAGGAACCCGTCGCGGTTGACATCACCTTCCGCCCAGTATACTTCGGGCAGAGAATAAGTCTGCGGATCACACGCGTGCTGGCAGATGCATGGCACGTAATCGCACAAGGAATAGACCGCCTGGACGAAATCCGCTGCGTCGACCTTGCCGTCGAGGTTGAAATCGTACGAATCGGCATAGCGGAAGTGCATCGGGTACGCGTTACTGCTGTTCCCATGGGCGCTGACGTAGGTTCCGGCGGGTACGTTGAAGCAACTGACGCGGTTGCTCGTATCGCCGCAGAGCCACTCGGTCCCTGATACGCTGCCCATGTCCGCGTAGCCGACCGTGCGATGACTGGACGCGATGCCCGTGTCGCCGGTCGATGTACGGCCTTGCTGCACGAGCGTTCTGGCGAGGTCAAGGCTCATCGACTGGACGATCAGGTCGGTGTTGCCCAAGTCAAGCAGACTCGTGTTGGGCATCGTCAAACTGCTCACCGTCAATCCGGGCGCGACATTGAGCGTCAACTCTGCCGAGCCGACCAGCGACACATTCCCCGCGTTCACACGCCGACCCTGGTAGGTGTTCAACAGCAACCGGGAGCCGGTGGCCAGGCTGACGTTGCCAAGGTTGGAATCCGTGACGAGATTGACGGTCACGTTTTTGTTTTGCGGGACGGTGATATCCGGCACGTGCATCCCCTGGTTGACTCCCAGTGGAATCGTCATGGGAAGCGCGCTCGTGCCGCCGTTGAGTGTCAGGGCCGTATCGGTGTCGGCGGCCACCCAGAACTTATGGACCGATGCAGGCATTCCGCTGATCGTGACGCCGGCCGGGGCAAGGTGGCCGGAACCGGTGATACCCAGATAGAGACTGGGGGTATCGGCATACTGCAACGGTGTCCGATCCTGCGCGTCATCCTTCGCCGTCGCCAGGCCACTGTCCGGGTCTCCTGCCACCGGACTGAAGCAGATTGCCGATGCCGTCGGGGCGTCAATCGTCATCTGCTGCATGGTCGTGACAGTAACGTTTGCGACGCTGTTGAAGGAAATCGTCCGCTGCCCGATGGTGACCGCGCCGGTTCCGCGCGTGTCCGAGGGGGAGTAGGTGGCTTGCACGCAGGGCCGGCCGGTGATGACCAGTTCATCCGTTGCGCTGCCAGCAGCGAAGTTCAGGGTGAAGGTCGTGTCCTTCGAGAACGTTCCATTGGTTAAGTCGAGCGTGAGCTTGTCGTTGCCGCCTGCGCCGTTAAAGGTCAGTTGAGAGAGGTCGAACCGGTCCAGGACTCTCGACAGGTCACCGTCGGCTGAGTCGCCGCTGAAGATCTGCAGTTCGCCGACGTCGCTGGGATTGACGCGAACATACCAGTGGTCGTTGTCCGCCGTGCCGGCAATCGTCACCACCGCTCCACTGAGCAACTGCCTGTTCTCCAGGTTCTCCAGGTTGTAAGAGTCAGCGGACACGCGTGGAACCCGATCCAGCAGATTGCTCAATCTACGAAACCATGGTGACAACGCCCGAACCAGCGCGTGCGTGCGGCAATACTTTGACATGGAATCGCTCCCACAAGAGGCCAAACTCACATGAATTGAGAACAACGACCCACAACCCAACAGCGGAAGTAGAAAATAGAACCCGGCGTGCCGAATTGCAAGAACATTCTCGGAATCCCGGACGAAGCGCGCAAGATTCTCCGGAGTTTAACGCTTACCCATACAGAGTCGCCTAATTGTGGCCGCAACGATCCTGTTGGCGGCAGAGTTCTTTATTGGCCTATGGAATGGCGCAGTCTGGCTTCTGATTGTTCGATATCCATACATTGCTCGCTCTTGGAAAGCTGCGCTCGATGCGATAGAGTTCACACGGTGACCGATTCCACCGGCCGCCTCGTAATGGCGTGTTGATGGAGCTCGTGGTCCTTTGATCAAAACATTCGGGTCGGCGAGACCTGCTGCCGGGGTGGTGCAACGATGGGTCAGCAATTACTGACAGTCCTTTGTCTCTGCGACGGACGTTTCGGCCCGGCCGGAACCAAAATGGTTCAGGCCACGGCCCGTGCAGTGGCCGTCACGCCTGAGATTTCATGGGGCGTTGGCCTGCGCGCAGGCGATTCCGATCTGCGCGATGCCGTCCGGTCAGCCTGCGATGAAGGCACGCTTGGGGCGATGATTGAACACTCTGGCACTCCGCCTTGGGCAACGATCCTCGCACAGGTGATTCCCATGCTCAACTCGGCATACCTGTGTATTGTCGGCCCATCGTGCGACCTGCGTGATGGCTGGCTCGCCTCCATGTATGCTTTTGCTGGCCGCCAGCCGCAACCGGCTGTTCAGGGACCCACGATCCAGGAACGCTGCCCGGACTACTACTGGGTGGCCGCCGCACGCCAGCCCTGGTTTTCGCCGGAACTGGCCCGCAAACGAGATCCCGTCCGACAGGCCGTCGGACCCGGACTGGTGCTGGTCCGCCCCAATCTGCTGCGCCAGTATGGGTTTCCCGATGCGGCCATGGAAGATGAGCACTTGGGTTTGCTGCTGGCAGACCTGGCGAGAAGCAAAGGCGGCAAACTCGAACAGTTGCCCGCCAGCGTCCTTTCGCGCATTGCCTCTTCTGTCACGCGCTGGGCATTCCGGCCGCCGGGCGAAGTATCACCAGCCCCGCAGCCCGCTCAGCCACAAATGCCGGTTCGCGAGCTCCTTGATACTGCCCGCCAATACTGGCGCACGGGCCAGTATGACCAGGCACAGGCCGCTTGCGACCAGGTTCTGCGGAGTGATCCCAATAACCCCGCCGCCCTGCACATCCTGGGCATGGTCCTGCACCGCAGCGGCCAGAGCATCCAAGGCTTGGAACTGGTCAACCGCTCGATTCAACTCACCAACGACGTCCCTGAGTTCCACAGCAACCGGGGCAATATTCTCGCCGCCCTGGACCGGCATGCGGAAGCGGTGGAGGCCTTTCAGAAAGCCATCACCCTCAAGCCCGACTATCCCGAGGCCCTGAACAACGTGGGGCTGGCCTTGTTAAAACTGGGGCGTGTGCAGGAGGCATCGGAGTCCCTCTTTCGGGCCACGCAGTTGCGTCCGGACTTCGCCATGGCCTGGACACACCGCGCTCAGGTCCAGGCCAAGCTCGGCCAGTTTGATGAGGCGATCGACTCGGCCCGAAAAGCCTGCACGCTCGCCCCGGATCTGACCGAGGTCCATCTTCAACTCGCCAATCTGCTCAACGAAACGGGTCGCCTGGACGAGGCCGATACGGTCTGGACCGAGTGCGCCCAGCGCTATCCCGACAACGCCGACCTGCGGCTGCAACGGGCGATGTTCATGCTCTCCTGCGGCGACTTTGCCCGCGGCTGGCCGGAATATGAACACCGGCTCAAGACCCCCAACGCCTCACCCCTGGACTTGCCCGATGTACCGCGTTGGAAGGGCGAGAACCTTGCCGGCAAACGACTGCTCGTCCGCTGTGAACAGGGGCTGGGTGCCGCCATCCAGTTTGTGCGCTTCGCGCTGCTGCTGGCCGACCAGGCCGAGGCCACGATCCTGGAATGCCAGGCGCCGCTGGCGAAGCTCCTTACCGGCTGCCATCCGCGTATCGAGGTCATTCCCGGTGGATCGCCGCTGCCAAAAGTTGATTTCACGATTCCCCTGATGAGCATCCCCGGCGCCCTGGGCACAACCCTGGCCACGGTACCGGCGCATACGCCTTACCTTAGCGCCCAGCCCGAGCGCACCGCGCTGTGGACAGAGCGCCTTGCGAAGGTGCCTGGCCGAAAGATCGGCATCACCTGGCAGGGCAATCCGCGTTTTGGCGGCGATCCCTTCCGTTCCCTGTCCGCGAACCACTTCGCACCCCTGGCGGCCATTCCCGGCATCAGCCTCATCAGCCTGCAGAAGGTCAACGGAGAACACCAGTTACAGGCCGCCAAATTCCGCGTCGCCGATCTGGGTCCGCAACTGGATGGCGACGGTCCGTTCCTCGACACGGCGGCCATCATGATGAACCTGGACATGGTCATCACGAGCGACACGAGCATTGCCCATCTGGCCGGTGCCCTGGCCCGGCCGACGTGGGTGGCCTTGAACAACCACGCCGATTGGCGCTGGCTCCGGCAGCGTGAGGATTGTCCTTGGTATTCCACGATGCGGCTCTTCCGCCAGCAACGCCCCGGCGACTGGCCGGGTACGTTCCAGCGAATCGCCGCCGAACTGCGGAGTCATTGGCCATGTTGAACATCACCATCGAAATCCTCCCCGGCGAACTGTCCGACCGCATCAGTATCGCCGCCCTGCGTGTCCGTCACCTGCCCGAAGGGGAGGCCCTCGGCCACATTCAGAACGAATTGACTGCCTTGCAGGAGAAATGGAACTCGATCCCCGGCCAAACGCCCGAGACAGCCCGTTTGGCTGATGAACTGGCCCAGGTCAACGCGACGCTATGGACCGTCGAAGACGACCTCCGACTCTGTGAACAGCGGAGTTCCTTCGACACGACCTTTATAGAACTGGCCCGCTCGGTCTACCATCTGAACGACCGGCGATCGCAACTGAAGCGAGAGATCAATCTGAGCCTGTGTGCCTCGCCCGGCGAAGAGAAGGTTTACGCAACCCGACCTTGACTGGATCGTTGAACGGCAAGTCCGCACTGCGTGGCGAATGCAATGGCTGGTCTGAATCCTCCGCACACTCACCCATTCCCAGAGTGTTGCCAAAATCACTGCCTCAACCACTGTAACCCTTGACAACAGCCCCGGCCAATCCGCCAGAGGTCAATCACCGCCGGCTGTTCTTGATTGCCATCTTCATGCACTGCCCCCAGCCCACCCCAGGACACCGATGAGCCCGATGTGGAACCACCGCGTTCCCTGGCCCCAGGTGTCGAGGTGGAGGTAGGACAGACAAAACGTGAACGCCATGGCGTTGAGGAATCCAATGACGGCACCTGACTGACCAGATTGAGTGACGTATGGAGGGGATTGTAATAGAAGATCCGCCAATGGAATATCTGGCACGTTCTTGGCAGTGAAGCCCGTTTTGTTCGGATTCAGTCAGTATAATTTTGGCACTCTGGTTCCCAGGATAACCACTGAGTGAGAAAAGCCTGATTTTCGACATCGCCAGGACCGTTTTTTGCTGCCAATAATTGTGCCATAAATTATTTCAAGGCATGAAAAAACCCGCGAAAAACGCGGGTTTTTATGACCCCAAGAGGATTTGAACCCTTGATGCCACAGATTCTCGTCGCCGGGATGGACTGGGCGGCCGGGAAGCCGGGGCAGATTGAACGACGCATGGGGGCCACCCTCATTATTCGCGACATAATGCCCATGTAACCCTTGACAGCGCCGGGCGCGCAGCGCCGCCGGTATATATAGAAGGCTTGCCTTCTCGGCCCGCGCCGGCGGACCGCCTCTTTGGCAACCCACCCGCGTCGTCCGCCGCGCGACGAGCGCTTGCCTCGGTCGAGCTTCGTGCTTCTCTCGTCATTCGTCCTTCGACTTTCGTGACTCCCCAGCAGGACCCGACGGGACGTACTCAGGACTTACCCGGACGTCCTTGGAACGTATCGGGACCGCATCGGGACTGAACGGGACGTGCTTTGGACGGGAAAAGGACGGCTTTCTTAAGTCATCCAGAGACCCCAGAATGAATTGTAACCTGATCAGCAGTAATCACTTAGACCGTGTTTTCCAGCCCCAGGCACGGCCAGCAGCGCATTTTCGCACGTCTCCCACCCCGCCACCACCCGACCGCGACCTCCGCACGCCTGGGTCCACCCATTCGGTCAGGCATCCATACCCCTGCGCTTTGCCATTGACGTTCTACGTTTATAGCCTACACTGCGACTCATGTTCAGCACCTCCCGCCATGTGGTCCTTTCCCTTCACACCTTCGCCGCCTGACTACCTGCTCAACTGGGATGCGGTACAAACTGAGTTTGCCTGGATTGCCCAAATGGCCGGCGTCATGCAGGATGCGGAGTGGCACGCTGAAGGGGATGTGCAAACGCACACGCGCATGGTTGCCCAAGCCCTGGCCGACGATGCACAATGGCGATCTTGCGACGAGTCAACGCGGCATATGCTCTTCGCCGCCGCACTTCTGCATGATGTCGCCAAGCCGGCCTGCACTCGGCTGGAGGAGGGGCGATGGAGCAGCCCTCACCATGCTCGGACGGGCGAGCACATGGCGCGGAGTCTGCTCTGGCGCGGCCAGGCGGGAACCCCGCCGCCGTTCGCGCAACGCGAAGTCATCGCCAAACTGGTCCGCTACCACGGCTTGCCCCTGCGGTTTCTCGACAAGCCGGACCCTGCCCGCGCCTGCATCGAGGCAAGTTGGGAGATCAACCTGGCGCACGTGGCCCTGCTCGCCCGGGCCGACGTGCTGGGGCGAACCTGCAGCGACAAACGGCGGCTTTTGGACTGCATTGATCTGTTCCTGTCCCACTGCCAGGAACTGGGCTGCCTTGATCGACCAAAGCCCTTCGAGTCCGATCATCACCGCTTCATCTACTTTGCCGCTCAAAAGCCCCTGGACTACGTTCCGTACGACAACACGCGATTCGAAGTGACACTGATGAGCGGGTTACCGGGAACCGGTAAGAGCACCTGGGTAGGCCGCAATAGAGCCGGGCGCCCAGTCATCTGCCTGGATGATCTGCGCGAACGGCTTGGCGTCGACCCGGCCGATGACGATCAAAGCGTGGTTGTGAACACAGCAAAGGAACAGGCAAAAGCAATGCTGCGCACACACCAGTCGTTCATCTGGGATGCCACGAATATCACGCGCGATATGCGCGGCGGACTGGTCGCCCTGTTCGCCAACTACGGAGCACGCGTGCGGATCGCCTACATCGAAGCGCCCTGGACGCAACTGCTCGCCCAGAACCGCGCGCGGCAGCGGCGGGTGCCGGAGTCGGTGCTCGTGCGCATGGCCGACAAGCTCGATGTGCCAACCGCGATTGAGGCTCACGCGGTCGACTACATCGTTTGAGATCACTCATGGACATCATCAAATATCCTCGCACGCGGCACGTTGAGGGGTCTCGCTTGCAGAAAGGCGACGAAGACCTCGACATCGTGCCCCTGTCCGAGTTGTACGGCAAACACCTGGTGATTGAAGAGAAGGTGGACGGCGCCAACTCCGGGATCAGTTTTGACTCGACCGAGAAACTTCATCTCCAGAGCCGTGGCCACTACCTCACGGGCGGGCCGCGCGAGACGCAGTTCACGCTCTTCAAGCAGTGGGCCGCGACTCACGCCGATCTGTTCGTCTGCGCCCTGGGCGATCAATTCACCGCCTATGGCGAGTGGCTCTACAGCAAACACACGGTCTACTACGACCGGCTTCCCCATTACTGGATGGAATTCGACGTTCTCGACCGTCAGTGGAGCACGGCGGATAGGTTATGGTTTCTCGATACCCCGTCACGGCTCCGGCTCCTCAGCGGGTTGCCCATCGTTTCCGTGCGGGTGTTGTGGCAGGGCACCTGGACGCGTGACATGCGCTTCGAGGATTTCATCACCCCTTCGCACTTCAAGTCCGCGGGGTGGAAAGACAGCCTGCGCCAGCAGGTGGACGCCCTCGGTCAGAACTGGGACCTCATCTGGCAACACACCGATCACTGCGACGAAATGGAAGGCGTCTACATCAAGTGGGAAGATGATGGCCAGGTCAAGGATCGCTACAAGTTCGTCCGTCCGGATTTCGTCAGCCTCCTGGTGGACAATGCAACTCATCACTTGAATCTGCCTCTGACGCCCAATCGGCTGTCTGACGGCGTGGACTTGTTCGCATAGTCGGAGAAAAGGCGATCCGGATTACGTTGCACATGTGCGGGCCAAATCGGCGTCGCGAAAGCCGACGCGCACCGCCACGAATCTCCAACTCGCGGACAACGCTTCGTAGCCGTTTGCAAACTGTGCGAGAGTGTCTAATCTTGTAGCCTATGACCGAGCCAATCACTCCAATCCGGCCGGCGTTGTCGCAGTGTGACCTGCCGGTGGCCGCGTCCGTCCTAGTGGGCGTGTGGTGCCTGACCGGCGCGGCAACGTGCCTTGGCCTTGGGGCTCTTTTAGACAGCTTTCAGCAGCTTGGATTGAGGTTCGTCCACGCTGGGCCGCTCCCGGAAATCGCCGTCGCGCTCGCGGTTTTCGGCGCCTGGTGGGTATGTCATTGGAACCGGTCATTGTCAGTCGAAGATGATCTGCGAACACTGGGCAACTGGATCTGCGGCCTGACACTTGCCGCCCTTCTCGCTCGGTTGCTGCTGGGGAAATATGCGCCGCAAGGGTCGCTCTTGTTCGATCGGCAATCCGGTCTTCCGCTTCCGCCCGTTCTTTGGGTCGCGTTCCTGCTGGCACTGCCGGCGCTGGCACACGACCTGTCGCACCTCGCGCGGGCCATTCAAAGAGACGACCTGGCCCGCTTCGCCCGGCGTATTCAATGGCTCCTGCCGGCAGTGGTGGTGGCAGGCACTGGTGTGTCGTGCCTCACGCACAATGGGATTCTCGGCGGGACGCTGTCTAACCTGGCGTTGCCGCTGCCTTCGCCGCTCTCACAGGTTATCGTGGCGGCGCTGGCGCTGGGACTGCTGTGGCGACTTGCTCCGGCCGTTTGGTCCGTCGTGTCACTGGCCGCCGCCCGGCACGAGGAGCCATCGCCCGCTATCGCTGACGGGCTGACGTACGAGCCGCCGCGCTCGACTCTACGGCGACAGCCACTGGCGATACAGATTGCCACGCGTGGCGCCAGGGGGATCTTCGCGTGTGCCGTGGCGGCAACGGTGGCGCTGATCATCGATCTCGTAGTCTACTGGGTCCACGGTCCAATGCGGCCGCGAGACGATTCGTTCGCCGTTACACTTTGGTACGGTACTTCCCTGGTGAGCTTGATCGTGTTCTCCGGTGCGCCTGTCTTGTCTGTGTTGCTGGCGGCATGGCAGAAGCAGGCCGGGAAATCCCCATGGCGCTCGACCCTGACGCGGCTGATCTGTCTTTCTGTCGGAATCTGGTTGCTCCTGTCATGCACCTTACCCCACGCAACGCGGTCCCGCCCTGATGATACGGTGCTGGCCTGGCTGGGGGCGCGCTGGTTCATTGCTGGCACAGTGGCTCACGATTTCTCGTGGCTGCTGATTTGTCTGCATGTGTTGTTCATCGGCCGGGCGTTGGGCCGCGAAGTGATCGTGATCCTGGCGACGGCGTCGATTGGCTGCTTGTTGACCAGCCGGGCAATGAATTTGTTCCCCTCGTGGTTTCCCGGTCGCGGGCTCACGTCCGGTTACGCCTGGTTTGTCGTTGTGTCTTCCGGCGTGGGCCTCGTGGTGCAATGCTTCCTCTGGTTCTTTGTGGCCAAGGGACTGGATTCGCTGGCGCAGGTGCCGGAGCAGGAGCAGGCGCGCCCTGCCGAGCCAGTGGCCGTATGAAGAGTGGGTTTGTGTACGGGAACCTGGGAGCGCTGGCGTCCTCGCCCGCTCCGAATGCGGCCGGGGACGACCGCGCTCCCGGATTGCTAACCCGGCCGGGTATTTTGGGATATAATCGTTCAGAACAAATTGGAGCAAGATCATGGATGTGCAGGCGCGGATCGAACAGTTTCGGAAAATGGCCAACGACGACCCCAACAACGAGTTGGGGCATTTCTCGCTGGGGCGTGCCTATCTTGACGGAGGCAACTACGACGGGGCGATTGCGGCCTTTCAGCGGGCGCTGGATATCAATGCGAACCTGAGCAAGGCCTATCAGTCGATGGCGTTCTGCCTGCTGCGCCTGGAGAAAAAAGACCTGGCCATCGAACAATTGACCCGGGGCGTGAAAGTGGCGAACGACCGGGGCGAGATGATGCCCAAGAACGAGATGATCGCCATGCTCAAGGAACTCGGCGCGCCGGTGCCGGACCTGAGCAAGGCCCAGGCGAATGTGCCTGTGAGTGAGGGCCAGGTGTTGTGCAGCCGTTGCGGCCAGGTCGGGCCGAAGTTGCCTTCGCCGCCGTTCCGCAACAAGCAGGGACAGCTCATTCAGGACAAAGTGTGCCAGCCATGCTGGAAGGAATGGATGGCGATGGGCACGAAGGTCATCAACGAACTTCGCCTGCCGCTTGCCGACCCGGCTGCCCAGCGAATATTCGACCAGCACATGATGGAGTTCCTGAATCTTGCTGGGACCCCATGACAAATCGCCCGCGGCCTGCATAATCCCGCGTGCTCTAACCACGAGACTTAATGAAAATTACGCTTCACGGCGCTGCGGGTCATGTTACCGGTTCGGCTTATCAGGTGCAGACATCACAGGCCAATGTGCTTGTGGACTTCGGCGTCTTCCAGGGTTCGCGCGAAGAGGATGAGCTGAACAAAGTCCCCAGGCAGTTGATGGCGACGCCACTGGATGCGGTGATCCTCACGCACGGCCACCTCGACCACACCGGCCGGCTGCCGCTGCTGATCAAGGCGGGCTATCGCGGGCCGATCTACGCCACACCGGCGACGATCGAACTCACAAGTCTGATTCTGCGTGATGGGGCAAAGATCCAGGCGCAGGATTTCGAGCGCATCAACCGCATACGCGAGCGGGCCGGCGACCCGCCGATCCAGCCGCCATTTGACATGGACGATGTCGATCAGGCGCTCAAACAGATGCGCGAGGCGGCGTACAACGCGCCGTTCGAGATTGCCCGCGGGATTCGGGTGCGGCTCGTGGACTCGGGCCACATGCTGGGCTCGGTGAGCATCGAGATGACCGTCGACGACGATGGGAAGAAGAAGGTCGTGGTCTTCTCCGGCGACGTCGGCCCGCGCGGGCTGCCGATCCTCCAGGATTCTGTTTCGTTCAATTTCGCGGACATGGTGTTCATGGAATCGACCTACGGCGACCGCGATCACAAGCCGGCCGACGAAACCCGCAAGGAAACCATCGCGGCCATTCAGGGAGCGATCCAGCGCAAAGGAAAGATTCTCGTACCCGCCTTCGCGATCGGCCGGGCGCAGCAGCTCGTGTACGAGGTCGCCAAGATGTTCCGCGACGGGGTGCTGCCGCGGTTTCCGGTCTACGTGGACAGCCCCATGGCCATCGGCGCCATCGGCGTCTACCAGAAGCACGTCGAGTTGTTCGACGAAGAGGCTGACCGGCTGCGGCAGGATGAGAAATTCATGAAGGAAGTGCGCGCCGTCAGCCTGTGCGAGAGCGCCGAGGAATCGAAGGCGATCAACAGCAAAACCGGCCCGCTGATGGTCATCGCCGGCGCCGGCATGTGCAACGCCGGCCGCATCCTGCACCACCTGAAACAAAACCTCTGGAAACCCGAGACGCTGGTGATGATCGTCGGCTACCAGGCGGCCGGCACGCTCGGCCGCCAGCTTGTCGACGGGGCTCAATACGTCAACATATTCGGCGAGAAGATCATGGTCGCGGCGCGCGTGGTGACGCTCGGCGGCTACAGCGCCCACGCCGGCCAGGCCGACCTGCTGAACTGGCTCGCCCCCGCCGCGAAATCCAAGCCGCAGGTCGTCCTGACCCACGGCGAACCTCGCGGCCAGAAGCCGCTGGCGCGGCTGATCCTGGAGCGATTCGGTATTACCGTGAAGCTACCGGTGCTGGGGGAGACGATTGAGTTGTGAAGAGTTGTCACGGCGCGGCAACGGAAGAAGATTAAACACGAAGGCACGAAGACACGAAGCGGGGTCTGGTACTGGCGGCCAAAATGCGATGGGCATTGTTCTTTGTTTCCCTTGAGTGAAGTTGCGATGCCGTGCGATCAATCGTGTGACGCAACGTTGACAGTTACCGGCAAGTCTCTACCATACAGATATGCCGACTCTTCAATCCGAACACAAACGCGTTCTACAGAATCTCTCTGTCGTCTATCTTGGTATCGGCATCGTCGCGATCATCTTGTGTTGGGTTCCCTGGTTGGCGGCCGCTTTCGGAAACAGCGACATCTTCCAACGTTCACAGGCCCCGACTGACTTCATGCGCACCGTGTATCTCTGGGTTGGGTTGGTTGCCTCAGTTGCTGCGATTCCCATTACTCTTCTTGCGCGGGGCAGAGCCGCTGCGCTGGCCGAGCGCGGCGTGTCGGTCGAAGGCCGGCCGGTGAAACTTGGCGGGGCCGTTGCTGACGGCATGCGATCCGTCACCTTTGCCTATGTTGTTCGCGGGCAGGAATTGACTGTCACGATTCGGGTGTTGGAAACGGTCGCGCGCAAATACACACGTTCCACCCGGGTGACCATAGTCTATGATCCTGAGACCCCCACATCGTGTCACGTTCTGGATGCCAACCGAGATGACGATGGCCCCGCGACGTTCGGCGAGGCTGTCAAGGAAGGCCTCCGGGAAGGCGTGTATGACGCTGTTGACTACGGTGTGATGGTCATCACGCTCACCGTCAGCGCGCTCGTGTTCTTCGGTCTCTGGCGGCTGTTCGCAGGGGAAATGCCCAATAGCATGTATGGCACCAGTCTTATGTGCGCTGCGTGTGCCGTCACCGGCGGGGTGAGGCTCGCACTCGATTGGCGTGCCGTTCGCAAGCAGGAGGATGGCGTCAGCCAGAGTTTTCGCTGGCACATTGCCATCATCGGCATCACGCTGGCTGCTGGCATCGGCATGTTCACCTGGACCTGGTCCGAGGAATCCGCTCACCGCACGTTTCTGGAATCCCAGGCTATCGAAGACCAGCAGATGCGCGATATGAGGCACAAGGCCGAAACGGCTGTCGGGTTGCGCCCGGCTCCCCAAGCGGCGGTTGCTCAGGCGCAACCATCGGGGTTCACGAATTTCGGCGAGTTCAAAGGCATCGGCGATCTGGCCGGCGGCCAGTCGATCTCAGTCTTTGCCAATGGAAAAGGCACTCTCAAGTTCGCCATGCCCGACCCCGCCAACCCGGGAAAGAGCGTGCTGGGCGAAGAAGATGGACTCTGGGTTCGTTCAGGCGATCAGTTGACGTTCACCATGGCCGCCACCGCAATGACCCGCGGCATTCCGCCGAAACTCCGAATACAGAAGTTCACCATCGCCTCGGATGGAAAGACCCTCCGCCGCGCCGATGGTCTGGAGTTGCAGAAGCAGCCGTAGGTGCGCCGGGTCGTGCCCACTGATCACCAGCGAGTTACGGAAACTCTGGCTGGGTGTTTTGCTCAGAGACTACACTCGCCGTCGCATATACGCTCGAAGTAGGCGGTGGAGCTCAATTCTTGCTCGAAGCAACTGAGTTTGGAGAGGGTGTCTTCTCGAAAACGCTGGGCGAGTGATTCGACAAAGGCGATCGCGTATGCGGCAACGAGCACTTCGTTCCTGTCATCCCAATCGGCATAGACACGGAGATACCAGGACTCGTCCGGTGGTCCGAGACCAATGAAGACATGGTCCTCCCCTGGCATCGATTCCAGCAGGTGTCGAGGGGATTCCAATAACGCGAACAGTTCGTGGATGTCCGTACGGCCTTTCGTGAAATGGAGGTCATCGTGTTCCCACCAGTCGTCGTAACGGACGAGGACATTTGAAGTAAACACCATCAGGGATTGGAGAAATGCGGCGATATTGCACAAGTCTTTCGTGGTGTCTTGCAGAGGACCACGGCCACAGAAGACAATGCCTTCGGGCATGGGGCGGTGTGGGTTGTGACCGACCATCTTCATTGTGCTAAACCTTTGAATCCTCGAGCCCTTGCTTGCCGATGATCGCCGCTTGCGCCGCGGCCAAACGGGCGAGCGGAATGCGCCAGGGAGAGGCGCTGACGTAGTCTACCTTGGCCTCGTGACAGAAACGGATCGACTGGGGATCGCCGCCATGTTCGCCGCAGAGGCCGCATTTAAGGCCGGGACGGGCGCGGCGGCCGGAATCGGCGGCGTGGCGGATCAGCTGGCCGACGCCGGAGGTGTCGAGGGTTTGGAAGGGGTCATTTTGGAAGATGCCTTTGGCGAGGTAGTCGGGCAGGAAACGGGATGCGTCGTCGCGGCTGAGGCCGAGGGTGAGCTGGGTCAGGTCGTTGGTGCCGAAGCTGAAGAACTCGGCCGATTCCGCGATGGATCCGGCCAGCAGGGCAGCGCGTGGAACTTCGATCATCGTGCCGAAGCTGAAGTCGACGCGGGTGTGTTGCTTGGTGAAAACCGCCTCGGCGGTTTCCATGGTGATCTGTCGCAGGTAGTCGAGCTCGCGGCGATCACACGCGAGCGGGACCATGATCTCGGGCTGAACCTTGATGCGATGCTGGCGGCAGGCGCACGCGGCTTCGAGGATGGCTCGCACCTGCATGCGGAGAATTTCGGGGTAGGTGATGCAGAGCCGGCAGCCGCGGTGGCCGAGCATGGGGTTGGATTCATGCAGTTGCTCGACGCGGTGGCGGATTTGTTCGAGCGTGAGGCCCATCTCGGCGGCGAGCGCCTGCTGGTCGACTTCGCTGCGTGGGAGGAATTCGTGCAGCGGCGGATCGAGCAGGCGAATGGTGACCGGCAGGCCGGCCATCGCGGTGAAGATGCCGATGAAATCATCACGCTGGAGTGGAAGAAGCCGATCGAGAGCCGCTGCGCGGGATTCGGCCGTGTCGGCGAGGATCATGCGGCGCATGTGGATGATGCGGCGCGGATCGAAGAACATGTGCTCAGTGCGGCAGAGGCCGATGCCATCGGCTCCGAAGGCGCGGGCGATTTCCGCGTCGCGCGGTGTGTCGGCGTTGGCCCGCACGCCGAGCGTGCGATACTCATCTGCCCAGGCGAGCAGCGTGCGGAAGGGCTTGGGGAGTTCGGGCTCGATCGTGGGAAGTTCTCCGGCATAGACGGCGCCGGCGGCGCCGTCGAGCGTGACCGAGTCGGTGGCGCCGAGGATTTGCCCGGCGGCCGTCGTGAGCGTCTGCCGCACCGGGTCGATGCTCAGGCCGGCCGCACCGACAATGCAGGGGAGCGCCATGGTGCGGGCGACCACGGCCGCGTGCGAGGTCATGCCGCCGCTGGTGGTGAGGATGCCTTCGCAGACGGACATCGCGACCACATCCGAGGCTTCGGTCTCGACGCGGGCGAGAATGATGGGCTCGCCTTCGCTGGCGCGTGTGAGCGCCTCCTCGGCCGAGAATGCGAGCTTGCCGCAGGCCGCGCCCGGCGACGCCGCCGAGCCGGTGGCGATCTCGGTCTTGTCGGCGGCCGGATCGATACGCGGGTGCAGAAGCTGCGTGAGCGATTCCGGGTCAATTCGCAGCAGGGCCTCGGCCTTGTCGATTAGCTTCTCCCGAACCATGTCGCAGGCCATGCGGGCGGCGGCGATGGGGGTGCGCCGGGCGGGACGGCAGTTGAGCAGGAAAACCCGGCCGGCCTCCGCAACGAAGTCGAAATCAACTGCGTCCCGGTAAAGCGTTTCAAGCGACCGGCCGATTTTCAGGACCGCTGCGTGAGCAGCCGGATTGGACTTCTTCAGACCGGCGACAGGAACGACATCGTGAGACTCGTACACGCCGCCCTGGGTGGCGGAAGCGAAATCGCCCGTCAATCCGCGCTCGCCTGTCGTCGGGTCGCGCGTGCAGACGCTGGCAACGCCACTGGCCGGATCGCAATTGCCGAAGGGAATCGCCTGAACAACCAGGGCAAGTTCGCGGTGCTCCGGCATGCCCGCCTTGCGGCGATAAGCCACGGCAACGGGCGAGTTCCAACTGGCCAGCGCGGCATCGAGGCTCAGCCGCAGTTGAACGGCGGGGTCGTCGGGCCACGGCTTGCCCGTGTGCTGCTGCCAGATGCCCTTGAATCGGCTGACCAGGTCGGCGGCCATTTCGAACGACGGCTCCTCTTGAGTGACCGCTGTGGCCGCTTCATCCTCGAATTCCGAGCGAGAAATTCCCGCCACTGCGGCCGAGAACGTCGGAATGAGCCAACCGAAAAGTTCGTGGGCGAAGAAGGGATTCTGGAATGTGTCGGCAAGGCGCCGCGCCAGGGCGTCGGTCATGCCGATGTTGAGCACGGCCGGCATGAGCCCCGGCACCGGAACGGCCGGACTGCAGCGAACGGCGAAGAGCGCGGGTCGCTCGCTCACACCGGCAGGGCTGGCAATGTCACGGAGGGCGGCTTGTATCCGTCGAAACAGCGCGGCCGGAAGCGTGGTGACGCCAGCAAGAGCCGGCACGGTGATGATGATGCCCGCGGGCACGGGAAGGCCGGCGCACGCGAGTTTGTGCAGGGCGGCCCCTTTGAGGCCGAGCGTGGCCTCGGGATCGCCCACGGCATCGCACCTGCCGGGCGAGAAGAGGACGATGTTGCGGGGGCTTGCGTGCATGAGGCTCTTGGACCGGGAAACCACGGTCCAGTTTTCCGTTTCGAAGGAAACACGTTCGGGTGGCATGCTACGCCGCAAACTGTCTTGGCCTTGAAAGCGCACAATTCCTCTGATTTCCCAGCGTTTTGCGCCACTTTTTTCGCGCTGAAACTAAAATCGCATAATGATGCGATTGTTCGGCCAAAATCACTGTTTTCGGCC
>JANYKD010000252.1 GCA_025361735.1 Phycisphaerales bacterium | reverse complement strand
ACATCGAAGAGGTGCGGGCCCGCGGCGGCAAAGTGATCGCGGTTGCCACCGAAGGCGACACCAACATCCGCCGCTATAGCGACCATGTGGTCTACGTGCCTGATACGCTCGAATCGTTGCAGCCGCTGCTGTCGGTGGTGCCGCTGCAACTGCTTGCGTACCATGCGGCCGTCGCCCGCGGCTGCAATGTGGATAAACCGCGAAACCTCGCCAAGAGCGTGACGGTCGAATAATCCAGCGTCAGGCCTCCAAAGCCAATGCCAAACATCGGTGGTGGGTCTACAGTATGGCCGGTTCGTAGCGCCGAATCATCCGGCCGCCGGGGCCAGCACCTTGCGATACCAGTCCACCGTGACGCCAAGCCCCTTCTCGAAACCGATGATCGAGCTGTATCCCAGCGTCGAGGTAATCTTCGACAGGTCCGCGAACGAATGCTTGATGTCGCCGGCGCGATCGGGCAGATAGGTTGGCGTCAGGTCTTCCCGGCCCAGTGCCTTGGCCATCACTCGCGCCAGTTCGTTGACCGAAACCCGCCCGCCGCAGCCGACGTTGAGCACTTCGCCCTTGATCGCCCCGGGGTGCCGAGCGGCCAGCAGATTGGCGTGAACGGCGTTATGCACAAACGTGAAGTCGCGCGACTGCTCGCCATCGCCATAGATGACGGGCCGCTCGCCTTTGAGCATTGCCTTGGCGAAGGCCGCGATGACGGCGGCGTAGGCGCTGTTGGCATTCTGCCGCGGGCCGAAGATGTTGAAGTACCGCGTGCAGGCGGTGTCCAGCCCGTAGCTGTTGCTGTACGCCCGCATCAGAGCCTCGCAGGCGGCCTTGTTGGCGGCGTAGGGGCTTAGTGCAAGGATGGGCATGTCCTCAATCCACGGCACGGGGTTGGTCCCATAGGCGCTGGAACTGGCGGCAAACATGACGCGCTGGATCTTGGCCTCACGGGCGGCTTCCAGCACGTTCAGCGTACCAGTGGTGTTGACTTCGTTATAGAGACGAGGCTGCTCGACGCTGCGCGGAACCGACCCCAATGCCGCCAGATGAAATACGAAACGGCAGCCGGCCACGCAGCTCGCCAGCGCATCCTGATCCAGGATCGACGCTTTGACGAGGGTGACCCGGTCAAACGGCTCGATATTGGCCGCCTCGCCGCCGGACAGATCATCGATCACGTTGACGGTCGCGCCCAGTGTACAGAGAGCCTCCGACAGGTGCGACCCGATGAACCCCGCGCCGCCGGTGATGAGCACTTTAGTGCCCTTGAAGTAATCGCCATGAAGTTGCCGCCAGTCAGTCAGGCCCAATGTTCGCATGCTTGCTTCCCTGTATTGTGTTTACCCAGTCAGTATGCCCATGTAGTCTAGGACGCCCGTGCCCGAAACGCCACGGGCTATCTGTCTCAAATCCGAACAGGGCGGCGGTGGGCGTGTGAGACCCACCACCGCAGGATCATTGCCCAACAGCCCGCCGCGCTACCGGTTAAAGATGTTCCCGATACTCGAATCCTTGGCGTATTCCATCTTATACTGATAGGTGACTGAAGTGGCCTTGGTGCCGCTGGTGTTGGGCTCCAGCGTCAGATCCCATCGCAACAGCCCCTTGGGTTGCTGGTCGCGGACGTAGGTCTCGTCCTTACTGAGCTGCGGCGCGGAACTCAGCAGGGTGATGGTGACTGCTTCGCCCTCGGCATACGGCATGCGGTCTCCCAGTTCCACCCGGGCTGCTTCGCTCTTGTAGTTGGCCAGGGTGATGCGGTAGTCAAACTTCTGCACCTGGTTGCCGCCCTGGATCGTGCGTGCCTTGGCCACCAGATCACGCTTGACCTGGATTTGCGGGTCCACCCCGAACCCGGCGGTGAAACTCTGCCCCACCGCCACCAGCGGCATCGACGCCCGGCCGACGAAGTCGGTGCCCACGTACATCGTCGCCTCGCCCGGCAGGATCATCAGCTTGCTGTTGTTGGTCAGGTTGGCCAGGCGATACACATGCCGCGTGAGCACCGGCACGGCCTTGTAAAAGAAGTCGGCCTCCAGCGGCACGCGCGCCACCTCAATGGTCTGCTCATCATCGCGCCAGGGAATGCTCATCTTTCGATCGACGTGGAAAGTGACCGACTGTCCTTCCCGCGCGGCCGGTTGCATGCGGGCCTCGCGACTGTCCTCGACCTGCATGATCTCATCCGCCTGCTGAAGGGCCGCAGCGGTGTTGTAGGCCCGATCGGCCTCGGCCTTCCTGCCGGACTGGGCGAACTGCTGGGCATCGTTGCGCAGGCGTAACTGGCTCGCGACGCCTTCGGCCGGGGCGTTGAGTTCGTTGCCATCCACGTTCACGTTGCTCCAAACTTTGCCTTGGGGTGCGTTAGGCTGGCCGGGCAGACCGGCCGCCGTCTTCGGTCCAGCCACCGGCTGCACTTCCATCGCTGCCAGTTCCGGCGGAGCGGCGTTGAACATCGGCATCGCCGTCGACAACACCAGTTTCACGCCGGTCCAGTCCTCGCCGGTCTGCTGGTGGATCGCCGCCAGATATTCGACCTCTACCTGCTTCTCACCCGCCGTGGCATGCACCTTGTACTGCGGCCGCCACGCCGCCGCTGATACCAGGTAATAGAGCGTCACCTTGCCGGCCGCAGCGTCCGCCTTGTCCACGACGACGATCGCCTCGCGGCTGGTCTTGTCCGAAGACCCCGACAGCTGCTGAATCTCGCGGCCGAGGTATTCCTGCTGCTCCCGCCCGGCTTGTATCTGCTGGGTCAGACTGACCAGTTCCGTGCTCTTGAGCCCCCGTGTCTCCATCACGAATTGCGACAGCTTCGTCACCGCCTCGGCGCTGAGCATCCCCTTTTCCGTGAGCTGCTGCAGGGTCGCCCCGGTGAAGCCTTCGAGCTTGTCCATGAATCGGAGGTTGGAATTGGCCGTCTCCACCTGCCGCGTGAGTATCGCTTCGGATTTCTTCAGTTCTTTCAGTTGGGTCTCCAGCTTGCGCACGTCATCGGCAGAGGTCTGCGCCAGCGGACGACTGCGATATCGCGTGGTCAACACCTGCGCCCCAACGCCTCCCTCGGCATAGAGCGACGTGGGAATGATCGACGGCGGCAGAGCCGGGACCACCAGTTCCACAGTCCCCGCGCCTGCCGGCACGGCGACTTCCCTCGCCACCAGGGCGCTGGCCTGATAGACAGTCACGGCGACGATCCGACTCGCGGCCGCCGCGAGCGCATCGGGCTTCGCGGGCGGTGCCGTTTGGGCGTAACTGAAACTCGCCACGACCAGTATCAGAGCGGTGGCCGACATCACTTGACGCATGATCAGACTCCTTCCAAAGAGATTTCCTCTTCAGGCAGCGGGCGCAACGCGCGCACGCGGCGACGGCCGGGTTGCCCGATGAGTGTCCATGATCTTTGATGCCGCCAACCGTGTAAAGTTCCACCAGCCCATCGTCCATGCCGGGCCTGACAATACTTCCGGGCAAGTGGATCGCTTCCTGTGGAAGCGATAGCTGTGACGACGGATGGCCTGTGCCACTGACGACAGTAAGTGCTTTGAGCCGGATGGGTGTTTTCATTCCGCTTCCATAGGAAGCGGGCCACTTATTCGGCTTTCAAACAGATGCCCGGAAATATTGTCACGCCCAGGCTCGCGGCGAATCACATCCCAGGGAGCATTCCCGGGGGCAGGCCGAGTTCGCCGGCGAGGCCCTGCATCTCCTGGGCGGCCATGGCGGCGGCTTTGGTTTGGGCAGCGCGGGTGGCGGCGACCACGAGGTCTTCGAGCATCTCAGTGTCGGCGGGGTTTAGCCGCGTCTTGTCGATCTTAATGCTCAGCAGTTCCAGGCGCCCGTTGACGGTGGCTTGGACCATCCCTCCGCCGGCATCGGCGGTGACCTGCCGGGTGGCCAAGTCCTGCTGCAACTGCTGCATGCGCCCCTGCATCTCACGGGCGCGGGTCATGAGCTGGCCCATATTTCCGAGGTTCTTTATGGCATCAAACATCTGTGTGCTCCACTCTGATAATCGTTCCACCAAGGGTATCCATGACACCGCGGACGAGCGGGTCTTGCGCCACCTGCCGACGAATTTCGGGGGTGTCCTGCGGGGGACCTGACACGGAGGCCGGGGCGGCCGAGACAGTTGCATCAGCATCAGCATCGGCATCGGAGTTGACGTCGGCCGGCCGAGGGCGCGGCGGGTGATTTCTGCCCACAGGGGCAATTGGGGTCGCGGCCGAGGCTGCCGGGGCTTCTCCGGTCTGGATGCGAAGCGATACCGGTCGATCCAGGATTGTCTGCAGTTTGTCGCGCAAGGCGTCGTGTTTGAACTGCACGACGTGGGCCAAACCAGCCATCGCGTGGGAAAAATGGATCACCGCCTGGTCGTTGTCGATGCTGAGCAGTTGGCCTTGGGCCAAGGGGACGGCGACGCCACTACCCAACTCGGCGGCGGCATCGAGAAGTTGTTGCCAGACGGCGGCGAGATTGGAGACGTCGGGCGGGGCAACGGCTGCTGAGGAGGTCGTCGGCGCGGCAGCGTCAGGAGAATTGCCGCCGTGGGCACCGGCAGCAGCCACAGACGCGGTTGCGGCGGCGGTTTTCATTTTCTCGGCGAAGATAGCCGACATCGAGCGTTTGGGGCCTTCGTAGACTTTGCCCACGGCCGGGAGCGAGTCGGCATCGTCGCCGTTGGACGCTGGCTCGGGGTCGGTGTGCGAAAGCAGTTCACCCAAAGGCTCATCCACTGCCGCGTGGTCGCCGGGGGAAGAAGGGTGATCGTGCGCGGGCGACGGTGCGGCGACCGGTGCATCTCCGTGAGCTTCCATCCTGCCCGGAGGCGGGACGCTGATGGGCCCCAGGGCGATCGAGGGTGGATTGAGCGTGGGTGGGGCGAAGGTGGCGGGGCGGATGGGTTGCGGGGCAACCGGCGAACCAGCCGCATGCGGCTGGGCCGGGCCGCTCAGTTCAGGCTTTTTTTTTTGAGCGGCCGGGAGGGCCGTGGCCGAAGAGGGGTCGTCGGTGAGCTGCGAGATCGGGGTGAATTGTTCCGACAGTGCCAGGCGCACGATGGCGGCATCCAGCAAAGCCCGGCCGGCCTGGGACTGGCGGATCTGCCGGCGGAGTTCTTCAAGGATGACAATGTCTTGAGTGAGAAACACCAGCTCGAATCGCTGGGCCTGGGTGGCCAGTTCTTCGACGGGGATGGTGGTGGCCTCGATGAGGTCCGACTTCGCCCCGCAGGCACGCACGACCATGAGGTTGCGCAGATGCTCAACCATGGACGCCAAAAGGGTATCGGGCGACAAGCCGGTGGCGAGCATCGTCTGCAATTGCTCCAAAGCGCCGCGGACGTTGCCCTCGCCGATCTTCTGCGTCAGGTCATACACGAGCTGGGTACGGGGCATGCCCAGGAGTTGCTCGACCATCTCGCCGGTGAGTTTGCTCTCGCCAGAACTGAGCATGCGGTCCAGTACGGAAATGGCATCGCGCATGGAGCCATTGCCGGCGCGGGCGAGCATGAGCAGGGCATCCTGATCGGCCTGCACGCCTTCTTTCTCACAGACGCTCTTAAGATGATCGGCGATCTGGCGAACGGGGATGTTGTGGAAGTCATAGCGCTGGCAGCGGGAGAGGATGGTGGCCAGGACTTTTTCCGGCTCGGTGGTGGCGAGGATGAATTTTACGTGGCTGGCCGGCTCTTCCAGCACTTTCAGGAGCGCGTTGAAGGCGTCTTTGGTAA
>JANYKD010000220.1 GCA_025361735.1 Phycisphaerales bacterium | reverse complement strand
CTCCCCGAGGCGATGCGCGGTGAAATGAAACCCGATGAGCCCGAAGCGGAAGGCCACCAGGGCCACGAATGCACCGGCCATGAATCCGTAGCTGTGCAGGCCGACGCCCATCATGTTGGTGCCGAACCAGCTCCAGGCGGTGACGATGTTGCCGAACACGGCCAGGGCGGCGATGCCACGGTCCTTGGCCCAGCCGGCCCAGCGGGCGTGCAGCAGGATGGCGTTGGCGAGCACGATGAGGACGGCGCCGTTTTCCTTGGGGTCCCAGCCCCAGAAGCGACCCCAGGACTGGTCGGCCCAGATGCCGCCGAGGATCGTGCCCACGAAGGAACCGATCATGGCGAAGCAGGTCACGCCGTAGACGGCGCGGATCAGGCCCTTGCGCCAGCCTTCATTGAGCAAGGGGGTGCAGAGGCCGAAGAAAATGTAGGCGCATCCCAGCACGCCGGCAAGGAAGGTGGCGGCGTAGCCAACGGTGATAACCACGACGTGGGTGGCCAGCCAGATGTTGGTATCGAGCACGGCGACAAGCACCTTCATGGTGTCACCGTCGAGCGAAAGCTGGTCGGCGATGAACAGCGTGGGCCAGGCGATGATGCCGGCGACGACGATGCCCAGGCCGTTGCGGTAGAGCACTTCCAGGAAGAGCGCCATGGCCGCACAGGCCCAACCGATGAAGATGGCGGAGCTGGCGAGGTTGGTGACGGGCGGCCGGCCGGAGATGTACATGCGGCAGACTAGGCCAAACGTGTGCAGGGCAATCGCGAACACGAGGAAGGTCGTTCCGGACTTGCGGAGAGGTTCGGCCCAGATGAGCCAGGAGACGGCCGCCGCCAGGATGGCGAAGATGTAGAGTTCCTTGGCGACCATGAACGGGTCAAAATGGTTGAAGAAGAACTCAAAACGAACCTTGGCCATTTCGGATGGCAACGCGCGGTCGAGCACCTTGTGGTATTCCTGGACCTGCCGATTGAACTCAGGCGACTTGTCGTCGTGGTAGGCGCCGAGGATCTTGGTGATGCGCTCGAAGCTCTCGGGTGGTTTGGCGCCTTCCGCGGGCTGCTTCATAAATTCGCCGGCCGGTTTCCACTGTTCACCGGAGGTCAGTGGGGCAACGACAAAAAGATTCTGGAGGCGGGAGACATTAATGAAAAGCGAGAATCGCTCAGCCTGCTCCATCACCTGGGACTGGAACTGGCTGCGGTCTTCCTTACGGGCCGCCTGCGCGGCCTGGGCCTGCTGCATGAGTTTGTCGGCGTTGCCCAAGACATTCTTCAGCGAGAAATACTTCTCACTGCGGCCGAGGCCCAGGAGGTCGACCACGTCGGGAAAGTCGATGCGGAATACCTTGTACTGCTCCGCTTCCGGCATATCGGCCAGCGAGTCCAGGAGCCATTGGATGGCGGAAGCTTTGGTCTGTTCGGCGGGGTTGGACTTGTCGGCGATGGTGGTCCCCTCGCGGCCGCGCATGACTTTCATGGCGTTGCGGGCCAGGCTGTCCAGCGGTTGAATGCGGCCTTCGTAACTGACGGGGAGCGTGGAGAAGCCCTTGATGTCGAACCTGCTGACGGGGTTGCGCGGCGCGAGATGCACGCCGATGATGAGAAGTGACAGCAGCAATGTTGCCACTGACATCAGAACCTCAGCCATCGTTGGTTTACGACGCTGCGGCCGTCTTTTCGGTGACTGCCCAGCATTCGTCTGTTCACCACTAGGCATGCCAAATGCGTTGCGGACGATCGCCGTTAAAGCCCATCCGCCGAACCCAAACAGGACAAATGCGACAACTTCTGCCTTTGGTCGGGATCGCAGGAAATTTATGAGCATCAGCGTGAAATGCAGGACCAATCCCACGCCGCCCACGGTGCAGGCGATATAGGGGAGTGTCCAGGCCGGATTGCGAACGACCTGGAGGATGGTCACCGTATCGCCGACGAAGCTGCTCTGATAGAACGTCTCGCCGCGGTAGCGGAAGGGCTCGTTCATCTTGATGAGGATCTCGCGGTCCTCGTTGTGGGTGGGATCGACGAAGCGAAGCTTGCTCGAGTAATTCTTCGCCATCTCCGTGCCCAGGTACTTGTCGTGCGAGAACTTGAGCAGGTGCATGGTGTACGGCTTGTATGTCCTGGCCGCGCGCAGGGAGACAAGGTAGGTCTTGCCGTCGGCTTCGAGTGCCTGGCTGCCCGAGAGACGTCCCCAGAGCAGATAGCGGCCGAGTTCCTTCCCGTTCTGGAGGAAGGTCACATAGGCGCCCGGGGCGTCGATCTTCTCCGCATCGGCAGCGCCCGAGAATGGCGGGCGCGGGAGGATGACAAGATCCTTGGCCTCGCCGGCGGTGGCGCGCATCAGGCCCTGGGCTTCCGGCGCGTTGGCGGCGACGACCTCGGAGTTGACGTAGAAGCGGTCGATGCGTGCGGCGAAGGGCAGCCGGGGATCGGCGATGGTCTTTTGCGCATCGCTGGAGGCGGCGCCCGCTTTGGCGACCATTTCCACGGGAATAACCGTATGGCGATCCTTGTCGGGCGCTGAGGTGTCGACAATCGCCAGTTCGGGTTCGCGCCCACTGACGTAGTTCGAACTGCTGCCCTGCATGATCGACATATGGCCTTCGCTGGCCATGCCGCTGGTGATGCCCTCGCCGACGAGCAGGAAGATCACGCCGAGGTGCGTGAGAATGAGGCCGATGCGGCCCCAACTGTACGTTGTGCGTACGATGAAAGCGGCGATGAGGTTGAGCAGCAGCAGCACGCCCAGCACGTAGCCGCCGGGCATGGGGATGCCGCCCGGGATATTCAGGTTCACGGGCACGATGGGCAGGTCGCGGAAGAGGGCGACGACGAAGTACGAATGGAAGTACCGGGCCTGAACCTGCCAGATGCCCTCAAATCGCTGGGCACCGGTGCCGGCGAAGATAAGCAGGATCGAAAGGCAGAGCAGGACGACGGTGATTTTTAGAGACGACAGGGCTTGGAGAACTTGCTTAATCATGAATCGACACCGCCGGGATAGGCGCCGTTACTTGGGTGGCGCGAACTTGATGGTTCCGAGGAACTGCTGGAATGGGGCGCTTTCCTTCTCGACCATTTCGGCATTGCCGATGATCTTGAAGTACCAGATATCGTTCCCTCGCATAACGTACGCGAGTATCTGGCGGGTCTTGCCGTTGCTGAGGTCGTAGAGGGAGCCGTCTCCGCCGCCAATGGTGATCTTCTCGCTCTTCTGCGCCGACAGTTCATTGACAGGAGGCAGGCCCACCTGCTCGCGCCAGCGGTTGATGTTGGGCAGTTCCGCGTTGGTGAAGCTCGATGCGGGCAGGCGAGAGACGAGAATCACCACGGACTTTTCGCCTTCACCGATCGAGTAGGTCAGCTCCCTCATGGGACGTTTCTGAGGATCGAGTTTCCACGACGCGGGAGCCTTGTATTCGCCCAGGGACGAGTGCGACGAAGCGTCCGGGATGGCCGGGGCGTCGGCGCCAACGCCGGGATGGCCGGCGGGCAGTTTGTCGGGCATGGCGCTGGGAGCAGCGGCAACCTTGCCGAATTTGACCGAGGCGAGGAACTTCTCGAAGTTCTCCCATTCGGCGTTGATGGTGTCGGTGTTGGGCGTGAACTTGAAGTACCAGATGTCCTCGCCGCGTGGCAGCATGACGACAATCTGCCGTGTAGGGGCCTTGCCGGCCAGATCGAACGCGGTGCCGTCTTCGGCGCCGACCTTGATCTTGGCCGACTTCTGCGCCGCGACGTCCTTGACGGGTTCCAAGCCGACCTGCGCACGCCAGCGGTTGATGTTGCCGAGCGGGTCATTCGTGTAGGTGACGGCGGGGAACCGCATGACGATCACCGAGGAGGCCTTGTCTCCAGCGCCGACGTCGAAGGTCATCTCGCGCATCGGCCGCGGATTGGGGTCGAGCTTCCAGGTCTTGGGAGCGTCGTATGAGGCGATGCCGTCCCGGTCGGGTGCGGCGGCCTCGGGCGCGGCATTGGCGAGGATGGGGGCCTCCATCCGGTCGTTTTCCTTGGGTGCGTCGTAGGTCGAGATGGTCGGCTCGCGATTGCAGCCGGCCACGGCCGAAAGAAGGGCTACTGAAACAAGTGCGCGGATCTTGTGCGATTTCGTCATGATGTATTACTCTAGTCGTGGACCGCCAGCTAGTCCAAAGCTGCAAATTACCGCGCATCTGCGGACGTGTCTATTGAATTGAGCTAGAATAGTCACCATGACAGAGACCCAGAACGTCCACGGCCACGAAATCCTGCACCTGGTGCATGAGTCCTCTCAACCCTTTACCCGGGACGGTCTGCGGGCCGAGGTGCTGCGCCTTTACGGTCCCGCGGCTCGGTTTTGCACGTGTTCCACTTCCGCAATGAGCTTCGACGAGCTGCTCGTGTTCCTGCTTCTTCGTGGCAAGCTGGTGGAGCGAGGCGGGCTGATCGCGGCGGACATATCACAACTCTGCTCGGGCGAAAGCCACGGCGACCACGAGCATTGAGCCGCGGATTCTCTTTGACATGCCACGCGGGCATTAGTAACGTCATCTATCATTGGTCGCGATGGATGACCGAACCATATCCTTTGAAACAAGGGGAGGTTGCGCGTGGCCGCCCACATCGTCATAAAATACCCTGGCTTGCCCAGGGAAGGTGAAAGCGGCTACATGGTGCTGCTGCTTCAGGATGCGCTGCGCAACCGGAGGCTCGCGCCTGACCTGGGAACCCTCGTTGTCAACGGCTATTTTGGCCCGCAGACAGCCGCGGCGGTCGTGGATTTTCAGGAGTGGATGCTGTTGCGGTGTTCGCCTGGGAAAGTGGACGCGACGACCTGGGTGATGCTGGGCCTGTCGCTGCCGGAAGACGGCGGACTGGAGCAGCGGGTGCAGCGGTTCATCGAGCACGTCGGGCGGCGGTACAATATTGCCGTGGGCAAGACGGGGTCTTTCCGCCGGCCGGATGACGCGCAGCTCTGGCACATCTGCCACATGTTTCTCTATAACCGGTTCAATGGCTTCCTGCCGCAGGCCGTTCGGGATGCGCAGCGGAAATCGGCCAAGGCGGAGGTGTCGCTGGGCCGGACGATTCCGTGGGAGCACATGTCCAAGCCCGGCACGGATTGGGCCGACGGCGGGGAGTGGGGTTGGTTGCAGGTGTTGCGAACCAAAGACCGGCAGACGCCGCCGGAGTTGAATGACGCTGAGAATGGCTGGGAGCCGGGGCGCGAGCCGGATGAGGAGGCCACGCGCGAGCGAGCCAGGAGCATTCTTGCCGCCGCGGGCATTGGCCCGGGTCCGGACGGGACTCCGCACAGCGGCCAGGTTGCCCCGGGCTACGATGGTTGTCGCGAGCCGTGCCTTTGCGGCAATCGGGCATCGCGACATACGCTGGGGAAAGCGGCCGATCTGTCGAACTTGAAGGAACTTGCCAACAGGCTGACGGCCGAGGGAATCGGTACACTGGATGAGTGCCTGGCCTGTTTCGGGTTGTGGCGCCCGCTCGTGGATCTGCGAAACGCGGCGGAGTTCTGGCATGTTGAGGAGATCCCGCTGGCCGCGATGCCGAGGCTGCACTGTGGGCAGACGGGGTGTTGAGGGCGTGTGGGGATGAGGAGGGGACGATTTGAGATTTGAGATTTCAAATTTGAAACTCCAATTTTCAAATCTGAAATCTCAAATCTGAAGTCTGGGATTGAACATTCGAATTTCGAATTTGAACATTCACCCCATTTTGCCTTTCCTCTTCTTCCGTTTACCTTGTCCATCATGCCTCTCATCGATCCGAGGACGGATCAGCAGCTTGTGGCCGCGCTCAATGCGGGCGATGCCACGGCGTTTGATGGGCTCTACTATCGCTACCGCGACTGGGTGGTGCGGCTGGCGTGGCGGTTCGCGGGGGATGCGGATGATGCGCTGGATGTGCTGCAGGAAACGTTCGCGTATGTGATGGGCAAGTTTCCGGGGTTTGAACTGACGGCGAGTTTCACGACGTTCCTGTATCCGGTGGTCAAGAATACGGCGCTGGCTGTTCGCCGCAAACGCAGGCGGATGCTGCCGGGCGATGCGGAGATGGATACGCTGGCGGCGGGGGCATCGATCGACCCGCTGGCGGCCGACGACCTCAAGACTGCTCTGGATTCGCTTCCGGAGACGCATCGGGAAGTGCTGCTGATGCGTTATGTCGATGACCTGAGCCTGGAGGAAATCAGCCGCGCGCTGGAAGTTCCGCTGGGAACGGTCAAATCGCGTATTCACAATGCCTTGAAGCAATTGCGCGAGGATCCGCGGGCTGTGGCATATTTTTCGGAGCAGCGGTGAACCTTTTGATGGGGCGGCGCACTGAACGAGGTATAAGCCATGACACGGCACGATGATCCATCCTCCTCCGATGACCTGACTGCGCCGCAGAAGCTGGCGCAAGCGATCCGCGGCCGGTATTCGCCGGATATTGTGGTGCCGGCGGAGGTCAACCGGGCGATCGTCAACAACGCGCGGGCCCAGCTTGCCCGCAGGCGGCGGCTGCGCTGGTGGGCGATGGGCGGGTCGGCCATCGCGGCGGCGGCCGTGGTCGCGGTGGTCATGCTCTGGCCGCCGGCACCGAAGACGCTGCCCCGGCTGGCGAGCGGGCCGGGGGATATCAATGGCGACGGGCGTATCGACATGCTCGATGCGTATCTGCTGGCGAAGCACATCAAGGACGGTGGGCGGCTCGATCCGCGCTGGGACATGAATGGCGACGGGGCGGTCGATCAGCGCGATGTGGATGCAATCGCGGCCATTGCCGTGAGCCTGGGCAAGGGAGGTGTGCGATGAATCCTCCAAATCATTTAACACGAAGACACGAAGACACGAAGCGGGGTCTGGTTAATGTAGACGATTCTTGCGTACCGAGCGGTTTTGGAGAAATAAGTACAGAACAAAATACAAAGAGCCTTCACCATCCCAACTCGTCTCCGACAACCAAGTCCCGCTTCGTGTCTTCGTGTCTTCGTGTTAAACCTCTTCTGCTGGTGTGCGTCATCGCGCTTGGGTGTTTATCCGCCGCACCGGCGACCGCGCCAATATCCGGGCCGTCGTTTCGCACGTTGCGCGTGCTGGTCGACCCGCGTGGCAAGCCGATGGCGGCGTGGCAGGTGGAAGTGGTGGCCGAGGGGGATGTGAAGGTGGTGGGCGTTGAACAGGGAGCAGCTCGAGGTTTTTCGGATCCGCCGTACTACGACCCCGCGGCCATGGCGGGCGGGCGGATCGTCGTCGGGGCGTATTCGTTGCAGAAGGATCTGCCGGCCGGGCGCACGCATGTGGCGACGCTGCATGTACGCGTGGGCGGGGCGGACGATGTGAAGTGCAAGGTTCGTGTGATAACGGCCGGTGCGGGTGATGGATCGCCCATCGCGGCCGAGGCGACGGTTGAGGAAGGAGTTCGGCCATGAAACGAATGATGAGTGTGGTGTTGGCAGTGCTGCTGGCGGGAGTTCTGGCGGCGGGGATGGTGGTGCAGTGGGGGTGTGGCAGCACGTCTCAATTGGATTCCCCCGCGGCGCCTCGCAATACCTCGCAGGCAGATCTCGATTCCATATTGCTGCCTTTCTTTGGGAACGACGCACCGAATGGCGCTCCGAAGCGCGCGCCAGAAATTGCCGGCCTAGCCACCGACGAACTTTGGGTCATCGAAGAACGTCTCGCGGACGCGGCCGATCGCACGAAGGACGACATGCCTGGCAGCGGCGCGCTGATGGCCCGGCCGATGAGCGAGGTCGGTACAACGCCGCAGACCGACGTCGCCGCGCTGGAGAAGAAACTCGTTCCCGTGCCGCTGCAGCATACGGATGTGCGCGCATCTGTGGCCGGCTACATCGCCGCGGTCGATGTGACGCAGCAATACGCCAATCCGTTCGCCGAGAAGATCGAGGCCACTTACGTCTTTCCGCTGCCGCACAACGCGGCCGTCAACGAGTTTGTCATGGTCATCGGCGACCGGCGCATTCGTGGCATCATCCGCGAGCGAGAAGAGGCCAAGCGCATTTATCAGGACGCCCGCAGCCAGGGGTTCGTTGCGTCGCTGCTGACGCAGGAGCGGCCGAACATCTTCACGCAGACCGTCGGTAATATCGAGCCGGGCAAACGCATCGACATTCAGATCCGCTATTACCACACGCTGTCGGCCGTGGACGGCTGGTACGAATTCGTGTTTCCCATGGTGGTCGGCCCGCGCTTCAACCCGCCGGGGCGGACCGATGGCATCGGCGCGATTCCGCGTAATCAATCCGGGCGTTCGGGCCAGAGCACGGAAGTGCAGTATCTCCGGCCGAACGAACGCTCGGGCCACGACATCTCCGTGAGCGTCCATGTCGATTCGCCGATTGCGCTGGAGGAACTGGTCTGCCGCACGCATCAGGTGACCATCGCCAGGAAGACCGAAGGCCGGGCGATTGTCAGCATCAACGATGCGGATCGCATTCCGAACAAGGATTTCGTGCTGCGATATCGCCTGGCGGGGCAGCAGATCAAGTCCGGCGCGATTGCCTGCCGCGATGCCCGTGGCGGATACTTCTCGGTGATGATTGTTCCGCCGGAATCGATGCGGGACCTGCGACGCAAGCCGATCGAGATGTTCTTCACGCTCGACGTTTCCGGCAGCATGTCCGGGCGGCCGTTCGAGCAGGCGCGCGATGCCGTGCGTGGGGCTCTGCAGCAGCTCCAGCCCGGTGACACGTTCAACGTCATTCGCTTTGCCAATTATGCCGACGCCATGTCCAGCCAGCCGGTGGCGGTCACGCCGCAGAATATCGACAGGGCGATGGCGTATCTGCAGCAGATCGAGGCCGGCGGCGGCACGATGATGATGGAAGGGATCCGCAAGAGCCTGCTCTGGGAGCATGACCCCAGCCGATTGCGGTTTGTGGCGTTCCTTACGGATGGCTACATCGGCAACGAGGTCGAGATTCTCGGCGAGATCGACAGGGACCTCGGGCCGGCGCGTGTCTTCAGCTTCGGCGTGGGCACGTCGGTCAACCGGTATTTACTGGAGCACATGGCCAGGACGGGGCGAGGTTGCGCGGCGTTTCTGGGGCACAGCGAGAGCGGCAAAGAGGTGATGGCCGCATTCTTTGAGAGGATCAGCCACCCGGCCGTGACGGATGTGTCGGTGGATGTCGGCGGAGCGGCGGCGGGTGAGGTTTACCCGCGGCGGATTCCCGATCTGTTCTGTGGCCGGCCGGTGATCGTAACCGGGCGGTGCAATGGGGAGTTGCCGACCGTGATCCGCGTCCGTGGCAGGATTGGCGACCAGACACAGGTGATCAGCGTTCCAGTGGTCGCGGCCGAGAGCATGGCCGCCAAGGCGCTGCCGTCGCTGTGGGCGCGCAGTCGCATCGCCGATATCGGGGACGCGATTGCGTGCGGCCGGGGTGGTGGTATCGACGAGATCAAGTCTGTGGCGTTGGAGTACGGCCTGATGTCGCCGTTCACGGCGTTTGTCGCGGTGGATGCCTCGCGGCGAACCGAGGGCGCCCACGGCACGAGTGTGGGCGTGCCAGTGCCGATGCCGGAGGGCGTGAAGTACGAGACGACGGTGCCGAATGAAAAATGAAAAGTGAAAAGTGAAAAATGCAAAATGAAGAATGAAAAGTGCAAAATGAGAAATGAAAGGTGATGATCGCAGTCCTCATTTTTTCAGCTTTCATTCCATCCCACTGCTATTCGGGCTCGGTCACGATTTCCGCGTCCGCTGAAGCGGACCCTACGCAAACACGCAAGCACGCAATTACACAAGGAGTTCGATTATGAAGCGCATCACGCTCTTGTTCTGCGCCCTGTTCGTCCTTGCCGGATGCACACACAACGGGCTCTCGCCCAATGAAGGCGGAACCCAGACCATCGGGCAGTATGTCCTCTGGGCGGCCGAGCGGCAGCCGCAATCGACCGTGCGGCCGGCCCTGCCGATGAAACTTGGTGTGGCCCAGGTGGGCGAGTTGACGCCACCGCCATGGATGCTCGATGAGCTGGCGCAGAAGGTCGACTGCTTTACCGTTGTGCGTCCCGTGCCCTGTCTCTTCGGCGACAACGGCTACTACTCGAACGACAAGGCCGAGCAGGCCCGGGCCGAGGCCGAACGGCGCATGCAGCGCGTCCTGACCGTGGCCAGGAATTTCGGGCTCGAGTACGTGTATATCTTCGGCGGCGACCTCGAGTATGACAGCGAGAGCAACCCTCTGGCCGTCCTCGACTGGACGATCATCGGCGCGTATATCGTGCCGGGCAAGAACGTCCGAGGCACCGCCAAGGCCATGGGCACGCTGCTGAAGGTCCAGACCGGCGAGGTCATGCTGGTGGCCAACGCATCGGCCGAGAAGTCGACGCTCTCCACCTGGGCTGGCGAAAGCAGCGCCCAACGCCACGTGATTGAGGCTCTGCGCGAACAGGCGATGCGCGAGCTGTCGGCGGAGTTTCTCCGCAAGGTTCGTGGGCAGGCAGGCGTGGCGGTCCGGTAAAAAACGCCCGTTGGGGGGCGGGCGTTTGTATTCTCTTTCGATTCTTTACTGCAATTGAAAAGTCGGAACGGGTTTTGTTTGCCGCTGGCCTGAAGCGCGGTATAGTTTGGCTATTGGTCTGCGGACTCTGGAGACACGACGCGAGTCCGATTGAGTTTCATATCCAATTTGGTTCCAGCATTGATCGCTGGCAGGAGGCAGTATGAACCCCGTCATGTTTGAAGGTCTGGAGCATCGTACGCTGTTGTCGGCCGCGGTGCTGAACGCTGAGCCCATGATGTTGCTGTCATCGCCGATTGGTATTGTGAGCGCGGCGGTGAAGGTGAGCAACTACAACTGCCAGGGAACGATCGGTTCGGACGGTCTGACAGGCAAGTTCGTACTGAAGCTTTCGATCGCCGGGACAAGCGTGACCGGCAGCATCTATTCCAGCTCATGGGGTGGCTTCTCGACCACGGTCAAGGGGTCGCTAACGGCCGGAAAACTGTCGCTGACGGGCGCCAGTGCCAGTTTCGTGCTGCGTTCGCTCAAGGCCAATATGAGTTCGGCGGGTGTGATCAGCGCGGGGACGCTGGCCGTAACGCAGGTTGGCATGAAGGGCAAGGGGACATTTACGGCGATCAAGGCGACCTCGGTGGCCGCTCCCGCACAGGCAATCGCACCCAACATGGTGGGGACATACAAGGGGACGTCGCAGAACTCGAAAGGCAAGGTCAACAGTGTCGCACTGACGATCACGCGGCAGAGCGGCGGGCTGATCTGGGGTACGAGCCAGAACTCAGCAGTATCCGGATTCGTGCTGTCCAATGGCAGGGTCTACATGATGATCAAAGACTCCGGGGGCACGACCTGGCCGAAAGGCACGTATGTCCCCAGCACCGGGAAGTTCACGGGGAAATGGTCGTCCGACGATGGCGATCACGGCACGTTCACGCTGACGCGGCAGTAACAGAGGTTTGCTGCGGTGGATGACGTTGGGCGTGGCGGTTGTTCCCGCGTCCGCTGAAGCGGACCCTACAGCCCAAGTTCCAGCCGGGCGATTTCAGACATCATTTCTCTTCCCCAGATGGGTTGCCAGACGAGTTCGACAGCGGCCCCGGCGACGCCGGGGACCGTCTCGATGCGTCGCTGCACCTCCGGGGGCAGTGTGCCGGCGACGGGGCAACCGGGGGCGGTCAGGGTCATTTTCACCTGCACATGGCTGTCGTCGGAAATATCGATGCTGTAGATGAGCCCGAGATCGTAGATGTTCACGGGCAGCTCGGGATCGTAAACCGTACGCAGGGCGTTGACGATGTGCTCCTCGAGCGGGTTGCGGCTCAGGGCGGCCAGGCCGGAGGTTTCGAGCCGGTTGACATGCGAGGTCATGGCCAACTCGGTTGACAGCGGCGAAGGGTGTTCCTGCCGCATCGCCTCGAGCTTTGGCGGCGTGGAGACCACGTCGAGGCTCTTGAGGGAAGTGGAAAGATGGAAGGTGTTGTCGGGCATGTCAGTGCAGGTCAATTGAGAGCAGGCACGAAGGCATTGAGGCACGAAGGCACGAAGTGAAAGCAAGAAGACGCTGGGTTGTCCGTGTTTCGTGTTTTCCGGGCTGATGGCATAGTGTTGTCCTGTCACGTCGTCAAAGGCGAATTCACTTCGTGCCTCCGTGCCTATCTGCCTTCGTGCCTTTGAGCGCCGTCTCCGGCCGCGACTTCCGTCGCAAGGGCGCGGATGCGCTTGACCATGCCGTAGAGGCCATTGCGGCGGGTCATGCTCAGGTGCGAATCGAGATTCAGTTTCGCAAAGTATCCCTGGACGTCGAAGGCCAGGATATCCGTCACCTTTTGGCCGGAGAACAGCTTCTGAAGCATGGCCACGAGCCCGCGGACGATGTCGGCGTCCGAGTCGGCGAGGAACTCCATGATATCCGTCGTGCCGGGTTTCACGCGGGCGGCAAGGTGGACGGTGCTCTGGCAGCCGTGTACGCGGTTGGCCTCGGTCTTGAGCTCGACGGGCATGAAGGGGAGCTTCTCGCCCATTTCGATGATGTACTGGTAGCGCTGCGGCCAGTCTCCGAGGAACTCGAACGTTTCCTGCACGTCGGTCGCCACCGCCTCGGGTGAGGCCCCAGCCGGGTCGGGGTACATGGGTGTCGTCTTTCCGGAAACACTGACCTGGACGGGCTTCTTCTTGATCGCACCGACGACCTTTACGAGCGCCTTGAACAGGGCGTCGATGTCGTCGCGCGTGTTGTACATTGCGAAAGACGCCCGGGCCGTTCCGGAGATCGTGAAGCGGTCCATCACCGGCTGGCAGCAATGATGGCCGGTGCGGATGGCGACGCCTTCCATGTCGAGGATCAGTCCCACATCCTGCGGCGAGATGCCCTCGACCGTGAAGGAGATCACGCCGGATTTATCGCGCGCATTGCCGACGATCCGCAGTCCCGGAATGCCCTTGAGTTTCTCGGTGCCGTAGGTCAGCAGGTCTCTCTCGTGACGTTCGATGTCTGCGAAATCCAAGGACTGGACGTAATCGACGGCGGCTCCCAGACCAATGGCGCCCTCGATGTTCGGGGTGCCGGCTTCGAACTTATAGGGCAGTTCGTTCCAGCTCGTTTTC
>JANYKD010000175.1 GCA_025361735.1 Phycisphaerales bacterium | reverse complement strand
TTCACTCGAAACGCCTCCTTGCTGTGAGTGTTTGACTACTACACAGACCCCGCCGATGCGGAAAAGACAGGCGTTTTGAGTGTTTTCTTTTATGGCCAGAGCAAGAATCTGACAGACTACGCTTGCTTAAGGCCTAGCTGTGCCCCGGTCGGCCCCCCGTCGGATTCCTCGATGCGGGTGCGAAGCAGGAATGAGGGTGTGTTGAAGGGATCGCTGGCGGCGATACCGCGCAACTGGACTACACTGGCGAGGTGAGCCGCAGGATGAGAAGGAACTGTCGGCATTGCGTTGCTGCCGGCAGCGTGGCCGACCGTATGGCGGAGCGGGCTGGGTGATGGCGACGGCCCAGCGGTTGGGAATCGAAAGCACGCTGCGCGACCCCGGCCGCCCGAAGAAGAAGGAACCGGATGAAGACGGCTTTTCACCCCTTTTCTGCGCCTAGAGAGGCGCTATCGCGCCAAGCGGAGCAGCGTTCCGCCTCCAGGCGGCAGGCTCAGTTGCGCACGGTTCCCCGTCGAGGGCAACCATTTCCGCTCAATGGCGTCAAACGCCTGCAACGGTTCGGGGCCGACCAAGGACGTGGTCACGGTGGCCCCGTAGTCCATGTTGACGACCAGCACATGGGTCGGCACGGCCCCGGCAGTTCCCAGGGCCGCTTGGCCCCAGAGTCCCAGGAGGATGCCGCGGACGCGTTCGCCCGGCTTGTCAGTGATCGGGGCCACGGGAGGGTCAAGACGGAACAGGGAATCGGCCGGCAACGGTACGGAGCCCGGCGGCGTCATGCCGGTGTGATAGGCCGCCATCCAGCGCAATGGCCGGGTCTGCGTCGCGATGGCTACGAATTCGCGGTTGAGCGACTTGAGCGCGTGATAGATCGGCGTCGGCGTGCCGTCGGATCGTGCTATCCCGCCAACGTGCCCCTCATGGTAGTACACATAGTATGAGATACCCTGCGCGCCATAAGCGGCCGTCGTGTAGACGAGGTAGCGAATCTCGTCAGGCTTCGGAACCCGCATTGTGGCTGGAGCCCAAGTGCATGCTTGCACGATGTTCAGGAACGGCAACTTCCCATCGTCGGCCGCACGGCGGATCAGCGCCAGGTTCAGGAAATACTGGTCGTTATCACGGTTGACTGCGAACTGGTAGTGGTCGTAGCTGATCAATGCGGGACGGACGACCTCGACGTACTGCCGCAGGTGTTCGCGGTACGCGGTGACAACATCGCCTTTGGTGCCGAGTTGCTCGTTGTTGGCGTAGGTCGGAAAGAGGTTGATGTACGCCATGTGGGCCGAATCGCGTTCCCGGAGGTAGGCCACGAGCCTGCCCAGCGAGGCAAACGCCCCGGCGCCGGGCTCGTCGGTGATGAAGTAGCAGTACATCGCAGGGTGCCTGGCCACGCGGGTGATCAGGGCGTCGAGCTTCTCGCGCTGGGTCAGGTTGTCCAGCGTCGCGGGCTTCAGAAGCCCGTCCGTCAACTGGGCGCGAAGCCCATGACGATGCACGAGGTCAAGATCCTTCTCACTGCACCAGACGACGTTGAAACCGCCGTCGGCCATCTGCGTGGCCACCGCGTCGGTCATCGCCGGCCCGGCCCAGTAGGTGACGATTGGCGTTCCGATGTTCCATGTAAGGGGCGCCGTGGCCGCAGCCCGCGTGTTGGTCCCGGCCGTTTGCTGCATCCCAGACTTCGCCGCTGGCACCGGGGCTCCCGGCTCGCCAGCGATGCCCTGCGGCACAGCGGCCAGAAGCCCCACAATTGCCACAAGAATCTGTCTTCGCCACCAAATTGCGAATGTGTTCATGGGATCACCTCTTTCCGCATCAGCGAACCGATCTGCGGCAACGATACGCTGAACTCGACGGTTTCGCCTTCCGTACCCAGATAGCCGCCCCAGCCGATGCGGATGTCGCTCACCCGCTTCAAGTCCAGCACGCCATCGGCGTCCTTCGACCAACCGGCCAACTGGAAACGGCTGAGGGGCACGAATGATCGTTCGCCGCCTGGCGCGGCGAGGGAACGGCCCGTGTCGGCGATGAAATCCCCGCCGCCTTCCTCGTGCAGAATCACCAGGAGCTGGCTTGGTGTGGCCTGACCGTCAGGGATCCATGTCTCGATCACGAGACAATCAGCGCCGCTCAGGTCCAGTGCCGGGGCGTATCGAAACTGGGCGAATAGGTGGGTGTCGACTTTGCTCTTGGTCAACTTGGCGACGGCCCGCCATGTCGGAGCACCTGCGCGCGAGTGCAATGCATCAGGCGTGATCTCGCTGCGAACAAACTCGCCGTGCGGTGCGGTCGGTTCGACTTTCGTCACCGGGCGCAGCGACAGATTCGGTAACGCATTTCCGGCCGCGGCGCGCCGCTGCGGTACGCCCGCTGCTGTGAAACGAAAGAACATCGCGCCATACGGCTGCAAGTCCAGCTTGACGGAGCCGGAATCAACATGGTCGATCATCCGGCCGGTTGCCGGATCCCAGCGCTCGCCCTGGCCACCGGCCGCAAACGTGACGTTGCCCGTCCACGACTTGTCGCTGTCATTGATGACAAAATAGACCTCGCGATCTTCGACGTGCCGGTGCGTGACCCGGAGGGGCGATTTGCCCTCGGCGGCTTTCACATCCCGCTCCAGCAGGCCATCCAGCACGAGCGACAACAAACCTTCAAGGCCAACGGGAAGAAAGACGCCCGCACCACCAGCCGCGTTGACGTGCGATCGAGGCTCGTGCCCAGGCGAAGCATCCAGGCCGCTCACACCGAAGATCTCCTTTGCCAGCGTCTGCACGCGAGCCGAAGGAAACTCGCCTTCGCTGTTTGCAGGCAATGCGCCCAGGGCCACCACCGCGCCGCCGCCACGAACAAAACCGGCCAGGTTCTCCCACGCGGCCAGCGGTAGCGTGTCGACACCCGGCAACACCACGACGCGCCAGCCGAACTGCCGATGGACCAGCGTGCCGGCCTGTGCCCTGGCTTCGGTCAGGGCGCGGCTGTCGATGACTGTGAAGTCGCGTTGCGAGGCGAAAAGACCCTCGTAGGTAGCGCGATAACTGTTCTCGATCCGGGAGGCCGCGGCCGCCTCCTTGGTCCAGTGACGCGAAGGAGTGAACTTCGTCCAGAGGCTCTCAACCGGATAGAGCACGGCGATGTCCGCAACCTGGTGCCCGCCGCGCAGGGCGGTACAGCAGCGGCCCACCCACTCGTTGAGGCGACGGAGTTGATCGTCCGACAGGTCGGCGAAGCTGTAATAGCTGGTGATACAGTTCACCCCGGCCACGATTTGGCGGTTGCAGGTGCCGCGAATCTCGTCTTCGGTGACAGTGCGCTTTGGCCGCTGGTCGCCGGGCGGCCGGTAGCGCTGGGAGTGGTCAGAAGTTTCGCTCATCACCAGCGTCCGGCCTTCGAGTTCGGCGGCACTGCTCACCAGACGTGCGATGTACCATGGCACTTCCCGCGGCACGCTGGTCAGGCAGTCGATGCTCGGGGCATCGAGCCGGCGAACGCATCGGAAGAAGTCCCCGTAGAGGGGCACATGTCCAACGATGCTCTCCTCCGCCAGCAAGTGTCCTCCGGAAGCAACATGATGCTGACGGCATTTGTCCTGTATTTGGCCAAAGAAATTCGCGGAAACCAGCTCACCCACAGTGAGCCAGAAATCGTACCGGACCTTCTGGGAGGCGGATCCCGCATCGGCGACCAGCGCCGGGAGGTTGGCCGCATTGAGTGCGTAGCCACGCCGCTTCTTGAACTCCTCCGGCAGATTGGGCGCCCAGGGGAGCGGGCGATAGGGCATCGGCTTGAGGAAAAGGCTCATCAACGACGGCTCATCGGTAAAGGTCGCCATGAAATACCTGCCCAGGTCGTCGCCAAGGTGTCTGGCGTAGCCACCGTGGGTTGCCTCCACGAACCGTGCCGTCGGTTCGGGCATGAGCAGGTTGATGTAGGGCATTTTCGACCAGAGGTTGCCATCGGCGTGCGTGCCTTCGTAGAGGCGGCTTTCGGTGATGGCCAGAATGCGCCAGCGGCCGGCGGGCGCCTGCCAGGCCAGGTTGCCGTCGCGGATGTGGGAGGCCAGGTCCACCTTCTTCTCCAATTCGATCTGGCCGTCTCGAACCGGAAACGCGCCCGCAAGCACGAGATTTCCCGGCGGAACAGCCATCGCAACCGCCCCATCCCGGGACTCGGTGTCCGCAATCAGCAATCCGCGTGCTTCCCACTCCGGATGATCGCGCAGTGTGATGCCTCCGGCATTGCCGGAGGGATAGCCTCGCTCATCGTAGAGCCACATGGCCATGCCGGCTTTCCTGGCCTCATTGACGGCGCGGGTGAACGCCTGCCATTTGGAATCGCTTTCGAGGTATTGGTCGAAGGAGACGTTGCACACCACGCCGCCGAAGCCTTGCGTCGTAAGTTTGCTGATCAGCTTGTCCTGAGCGCCGGCCTGGTCCGGCCAGCCGTGGATAATCTTGAGGATACGCGCGTCGGGGGGCGGCGCCGCAAAGCGATCCGCCCAATCGGGTTGGGCGGCGTGGCTGAAGAGGGCGACGGCACACATCCACTGAATTAGAGCGAGGCTGGCGAGACGTCGCGGAGATCTCATACGTGGAGTGAAACCCCGCGCGGGCGAACCGTCAAGTACGGAAATGATGCAAGAGAAGGCCGTTCCCCTCGTGGGCTTGGGGTACAGGCATGTTTTCGTCCGCCGAAAGGACAACGCGGCCAGAAAAAGTCCTCAAAAGCAATCTTATCCGCTCCATCGTTTGCGATAGACTCCCCCCATGGTCAGAGAACCACGATTCACTCCCGGCGGTTTGGCGTACCACGCGATGAATCGCACCAGGGGCAGCATCAAGCTGTTCGAGGATGCGGGCGGCTACGAGTTGTTCGAGCGCATATTGACGGTCGCCCTGACGGAGCGAGTCACCACCATGAAAGGAACGCGATGAACGAGATCTACATCAGCACCGATATCGAGAGCGATGGTCCGATCCCCGGCGCCAACAGCATGCTCTCGTTCGCATCGGCCGCTTTCACCGCCGATAAGCAGATGCTCGGGGCATTCGCGGCCAATCTGGAGCTGCTGCCAGGAGCGTCGGGAGATCCCAAGACGATGGCCTGGTGGAACACGCAACCCGAGGCCTGGGCCGCGTGTCGGAAGGATCTTCAGCGGCCGGAAGATGCGCTGCCGGCGTATGTTCGCTGGCTCGAGGGTCTCGCCGGCAAACCCGTGTTCGTTGGGTATCCGGTGGCGTTCGACTTCATGTTCGTCTACTGGTACCTGATCCGGTTTGCCGGCCGCAGTCCCTTCTCACACTCGGCTCTGGATATGAAGACGCTGGCCATGGCCCTGCTGAAGAAGCCCTATCGCGAATCGACCAAGAAGAACATGCCGCGCCACTGGTTCGACGATGTGCCCCACACCCATATCGCCTTGGACGATGCCATCGAACAGGGCCGCCTCTTCTGCAACATGCTCAAGGACCTGACGGGTGGTTGAGCAGATGCAACCCGCGCGCCGCCCGGGTACATTCTTGCTGGAGTTGATATGCCCCCACCACTCACACGACTTGCTTCGACTGTCCCCTTAACCAGACAGGCGGCGTCCACCATGGTTCCCCCCAACAGCTCTCGACGCTCCTTTTTGAAAACCACCGTCGTCCTCGCCGGGTCGACACTCCTCACGGATGGCCTGCTTGCAGCCCAAGCGGCCGAAGCCCCCGGGCCACTCTTCGCCTATGTCGGCACCTTCAGTTCCCCACTCCGAGATGTGTTGCCGACCCAGGTGGATCTGCCCCCGGGCAATGGCCGCGGCATTCACCTCTTTCAGGTGAATCGCGCCACCGGAGCGATGACGCCGGCCGGCATTCACGAGATGGGCACGAGTCCAAGCTGCCTGGCCTTGAACGCCTCCGGAACGCGCCTGTACTCCGCCAACGAGACGGATCGGGTAGGCCAGGACAAGGAAGGGACGGTCAGCGCCTTCGCCATCGATCGCGCCAGCGGAAAACTGGAACTGCTCAACACCGTTCGAGCCGGCGGCGCGGGCCCCACCTTTGTCAGCGTCCATCCCTCCGGGCGGTTCGTGTTCGTGGCCAATTACTTTGGCGGCTCCGTCGCGGTGCTGCCGGTTCTCCCCGACGGCCGGCTGGGCACGGCCACCGATATCAAGACCGACGCCGGCAAGATCGGCCCCACCCGGGCGACCAACGCACCACCGGGCACCTTTGCCTTCAGCGGACATGATCGCACTCACGCCCACATGATTCAGCCCGATCCCTCCGGCCGTTTCGTGTTGCACGTGGACCTGGGCCTGGACCAGATCTTCGTCTGGAAGTTTGACGAGCAGAAAGGCGTGCTCACTCCGAACGACCCGCCGGCCATCTCGCTGCCGCCTGGAGACGGACCCCGGCACTTCCATTTTCACCCCAGCGGCCGCTGGTTCTACTCCGTTCAGGAGGAGGCCTCGAACATCGTTCTGTTTGACTACGACGCCGCCACCGGCCGGTTGGCCTCACGGCAAACGATCTCCACCCTGCCACCCGGGTTTGCCGGCAGCAATTTCTGCTCGGAGATCCTGGTTTCGGCCGATGGCCGGTTTGTCTACGCCGGCAACCGGCTGCACGATAGCATTGCCATCTTCGCCATCGGACCCGACGGCACGTTGACGTTTGCCGGCGAAGAATGGAGCCGGGGAAGCTACCCCCGCAGTTTCAGCTTCGACCCCACCGGCCAATTCCTCTACTGCTGCAACCAGCGGGCGGACAACATCGCCATCTTCCGCGCGGATCGC
>JANYKD010000174.1 GCA_025361735.1 Phycisphaerales bacterium | reverse complement strand
GTGCCGCCAGGTCGGCCGCCTTGACGATCTTCTGTTCCTCAATGAGCCGGCCACCCTCGCGGCTGATCTTGTCGAGAAGCACTCGGTCGTTCAGAACGCTCGGGGGATTCTCGGCGAGTGCGCAGGTGCCCAGCAGCAGGCCGACGACAATCAGTAAAGCGAGCTTCTTCATGCACGGTCTCCGCTGACTGTCATATGCGTCGGTCCCGAAAGTTGCATCCGGCGGGAACATACCCATCCGTCAAAACCAAAACAAGGAGTAACCGCGAAAAGGCTCAAAAAGCACAAAAGAATGTATGTCAGGCGGCTCGGGAAATGCCGAAGGAATGTCTCTCCCAACTTTTGTGCTTGCTGGCGGCCATTATCCGGCAATCTGGTACTCCACGACCACCGGTCGATGATCCGAGGCCGCGTTCTCCTCGATCACCCGCGACTCCCCAGCCTTCACACGCTCCGCGGCGCGGTGAAAAATCCAGTCGATCTTGATCTTGGGATTGTCGGCCGGATGCGTGGCCACGCGGTCATCGGTGTCGCTGGTGAACGATTTCTTCAACAGTTCGATGGCCGGCGAGGCGGGCTCGGCGTTGAAATCGCCGGCCAGGAATTGCCGGGGCGCTGGCTCTTTCGCAAGCTCTTTCAGAATGACCTCGGTTTGCCTGAGCTGAATGGCCGCGTTGGCGAACTCGACGTGTGTGCAGGCAAAGATCATCTCCGGGCGGCCTTCCGGCTTGATGCGGGCGATCAGCAGCGCTCGCGGCTCGGTCTCCTTGTCGATGAACGGCAAGGCGACCGTACGCGATTCGACGATCGGCCAGCGCGAGAGAATGGCCACGCCGTACTGCCCGCCGCTGAAGTCCATGGCCTTGCCGAACACAACGTGCAGGCCCGTGAGTTCGCCGAGTTTCGTGGCCTCATCGACACCCCCGACCCGGCGGGTCTTGACATCAACCTCCTGCACGGCCACCAGATCGGCCTTGGCCTGGCGGATCACGCCCGCCGTGCGTTCAAGGTCGATCTTCCGGTCCATGCCGCTGCCGTGCTGAATGTTGTAAGTCATCACCACAACAGCAAGTGGCTCCGCAGCGGCGGCCCGCAAGCCGAGTACGGCGACGAGAAAAACGGCAAGCAGTCGAAACTTTCGTGTATGCATCTCTGTGTTATAACACGCACTGAATCGAACGGAGTAGCAATATGAAAACCATGAAAGCGTTGGTCAAGGCCAAGTCGGAAGTCGGTCTTTGGATGCAGGACGTTCCGGTGCCGACGATCGGCATCAACGACGTGCTGATCCGCGTCGATCGCACGGGCATCTGCGGCACCGACGTGCATATCTATAAATGGGATGCCTGGGCGCAGAAGACGATCCCCGTGCCCATGGTCGTCGGGCATGAGTTCGTCGGCGAGATCGTCGAAGTCGGCTCGAACGTGTCGGATTTCCGGCCCGGCGACGTCGTCTCCGGCGAAGGCCACGTCGTCTGCGGCCGCTGTCGCAACTGCCTGGCCGGCCGGCGCCATCTGTGTGCCGACACCAAGGGCGTCGGTGTCAACCGTCCCGGCGCCTTCGCCGAATACCTTTCGCTGCCGATGACCAATGTCTGGCACCACGACCACAACATCGACCGCGACGTGGCGTCGATCTTCGACCCGTTCGGCAACGCCGTGCATACGGCCCTGTCGTTCCCGCTGCTGGGCGAGGATGTGCTGATCACCGGCGCGGGCCCGATCGGCATCATGGCCGTCGCCATCGCCAAGCACGCCGGGGCGAGATTCGTGGTCATCACCGATATGAACCCGTACCGCCTGGACCTCGCGAAGAAGATGGGCGCTACCGCGGCCGCCAACATCAAGGAAACCAGCCTGCGGGATGTGCAGAAGCAACTTGGCATGAAGGAAGGTTTTGACGTCGGCCTGGAAATGTCCGGCAACTCCAACGCTTTTGTCGACATGATTGCCAACATGGCCCATGGGGGCAAGATCGCCATGCTGGGCATCCCCGAGAAACCCATGGCCATCGACTGGAACACCGTGGTGTTCAACATGCTGACCATCAAGGGGATCTATGGCCGGGAAATGTACGAAACCTGGTACAAGATGACCGTGATGCTCCAGAGCGGCCTGGATATCCGGCCCGTGATCACCCACCGCTATTCCTGCGACGATTTCCAAAAAGGCTTCGACACCATGCTCAGCGGGCAGTCGGGGAAAGTCGTGCTGAGTTGGAAGTGAGTATACTTAGGCTGTGTCACGACTGATCCTGCTCTTGATCTTCGCCATGTGGATGATTGGGGAATCGGCCCAGTTCCACCCGCACCCCAGCGCGCGCTGGCTGGTGGTGTTCTTTGCGGGATACGTGGCGATGGTCATGGGACTGGCGGTTTGTGCCCGCGTGCTGGCCCGGCGCGTGGATTCGGTTTCCCTCTACACCAGCCTCAAATGGTTCAATTACGCGCTGCACATCATGCGGGGCATGATCCCGGCCTGGTTCGCGGTGGGGCTGTTCGGGCCGGCCGCGTGGGGGCGGTGTGTTGCGCACTGGCTCACCCCATGGATCAACATCGACGTTGCCCGGCATGACTCGCGGCAGATCGTGCAATTGGCGCTTCCGGCGATACTCCTGGGCACGCTCCCGCCGATGCTGGCCTGGCTCGCGTCCACCTGGGCTCAATACCCGGCCGACCGCGCCCTCCGCGAGCAGTCGTTGCTCGACCTGCTCGACCAGAACCTGCCCGTGCATTCGCCACCGACGATGTGGCAGTACGTGGTTGCCCAGTTCCGGCTGCAGATACTGTCCGTCGTGCTGCCGATCCTGCTGATTGTGCTGCTGCGCGATCTGGCCCTGGTGATATGTCGCACGTTGCACATCAGTATCGGAAACGTCGGCGATTTTGAGAACTGGGTCTTATTGCCCTCGGCCGCGCTGGTGTACCTGCTGGCGCCCAAGATCATCCAGATGGTGCTCAACACCCGGCCGCTTGGCGACTCGCCCCTGCGCCATCGCCTGGAAGACATCTGCCGCCGGATGAATCTCAAATATCGCGACATCCTGCTCTGGCAGACGCAGTACAGCATGGGCAACGCCGCGGTCATCGGCGTCCTGCCGCGCATGCGCTACGTGCTGCTCTCCGACCTGCTCCTGGAAACGATGAGCGACCAACAGATCGAGGCAGTCTTCGCGCACGAGCTGGGGCATATCGTCCACAAACACATGGTGTGGTACGTGGTGTTCTTCGTGATACTCACCCTCGCGTCCATGGGGCTGACGGGCGGCCTGAATGTCGTGATTCCGCATGTGCCGGGGTTGAGATCGATGAGCCAGGATGCGCTGCAATTGCTCGTATCCGGTGTCAGCCTGCTGGTCTCGGTGGTCGTGCTGTTTGGCTTTGTCAGCCGCCGCTTCGAGCGGCAGGCAGATGTGTTTGCGGCCAGGATGATGCAGAGCGGCTGGGCATACGGCCCGGAAAGCGCGAGCCACGTTGGCGAGCAGGGGGCCGAGGTTTTCGCGTCAGCGCTGCTGCGGGTCGCGTCGGTGAACAACATCCCCGTGCGCGCCCGAAGCTGGTGCCACGGCAGCATCGGATCGAGGATGGACTACCTGCGGGAAATCGGTATCGATCCCGCCCGCACGCAGCGGTTCGACGACGCCATGTGGCGGCTGTATGCGACGATGGTACTAGCGCTGATTCTCAGCGCCGCCGCGGCCGCATGGGCCATGTCGGCGGGGTGAAGCACGCAGCCGGAACATCAAATGCAACGAGTTTTGGGGTGGCATGGGCAAGTACGCTTGCCCGTGCTCCACGGGCAAGCGTACTTGC